>JBAXVB010000412.1:0-3804 GCA_037129415.1 Deltaproteobacteria bacterium | reverse complement strand
GGGGTGATGGAAATTGCCATATATTTTAGTGAAAAACTGGTCCTATTTTTGTTACTATTGTATAATTATGTTAAAATTAAGACAGTTAAAAAAACAATGATGCCAAAAAACGACTATCGGATATGGTTGATTTTCATTTTTCTTAAAAGTGTTTTGTAGTCAATACCCAGCTTTCGAGCCGCCTTGCTTTTGTTTCCGCCGCATCGGTGAATTTCTTCTGTAATCAATTGTTTCTCTATTGACTCGGTGTAGTTCTGAACAATTTCCCTAAGTGGTCTTTTGTCATGGTTTGCAAGATTGACTATTTCTGTTTTATCCGGACCGGAAGTCGGATCACCCGTCAGTATCAAATGTTCCGAACCGAGCGGCGCATCTACATCGCAGAGCAGCACGGCCTGACGAATCACGTTCCGAAGCTCCCGCACATTGCCTGGCCATGAACAGGACATCAGCTTAATCACCGCCTCACGCGAAAAGCCCGAAACGTTTTTTTTAAGCTCAACCGAAGCTTCATCCATGAAACGTTTGGCCAAATACGGAATGTCCTCTTTCCGGTTACGAAGCGCAGGCAGTTCAATGATAAATTCTTTCAGCCGGTAAAACAGATCAGATCGAAAACGACGGGCGCCAACATCCGCTTCCAGCGACTGATTGGTTGCAGCAATGATACGAACATGAATCGACTCTGTTTTTTTGGCGCCTATTCGCTGAATCTGGCGTTCCTGCATGGCTCGTAAAATCTTCTGTTGTGATGAATATGGCAGGTTTCCCACTTCATCCAGAAACAGGGTTCCTCCGCTGGCCAGCTCAAAATAGCCGGATTTATCGGCATGAGCGCCAGTAAACGCACCTTTTTGAAACCCGAACAGCTCGCTTTCAATCAGCGTCTCTGGTATCGCGCCACAATCCACCGCAACAAAAGGCCCATCTTTTTCATGGCTCATATCGTGAATCGCTCGCGCCACCAGCTCCTTTCCAGTTCCGCTTTCACCCTGAATCAGTACGGTAAAAAAAGTTGGCGCCACTTTTTCAACCATTTCGACCAGTTTTTTAATGGAATCGCCGGAACCCATCCGTTCAAACAATGTTGACCGCTCGCCAAGAGCATTTCTTAGCCGGGCGACCTCCTGCACCAGATCCAGTTTTTCAAGCGCCCGTTGAATGGTAAACAGAAGTTCATTGTTGTCGATGGGTTTGCTAACATAGTCATAGATACCGCTTTTCATGGCGTCAACAGCGCTTTTGACATTGCCGTAAGCGGTAATCATGATAATGGGAATGGCGGGTATTTTCTTTTTGATTTCGTTGGCCACTTGCAGGCCATCCCTGCCCGGCATTCTAAAATCGAGAAGGATCAAATCCGGAATGTTGTTTTCCAGATATTTTATGCACTCGTTTCCATTATTGGCCTGAAGGACGCAATATCCTGCGGCGGTAAGGACATTGGACACTGTCCACCTAAAATCACTGTCATCGTCCACCATCAGGATGGTCTTGGACATCTGCTTATCCTGATCAATCCGCATTGTTTGTTTCCTTTCGATCAATTGACTGAAAGGTTGCCGGCAGCATAACCGATATTCTGGTTCCCCCGTCAATTCCGGGTCTGGCTATAATGCTCCCGTTATGCAACTGGATAATCGAAAAGCAGATACTTAGCCCCAGTCCTGTTCCACCGTCCCTTGTCGTAAAAAATGGGTCGAAAATCTTTTCCCGATATTCTTCGGGAATACCGATGCCATTATCAATGACAGTGATTTCCACCATAAAAAGCTTAGGATGAAAATCTGTTTTAATAGATATTTTTCCATTTCCACCAACAGCCTGAATCGCGTTGGTAATAATATTCAAAAAAACCTGTCCCAGTTTTCGTTCATCTCCCAACACTTGTGGTAAATCCGGCTCCAGTTGATTTTCAAAAACGATGCGGCAATTGGTCATTTCAATTATGGCCAGATCCGCCGTTCGCAGAAGCACATCGTTTATATTCAGTAGCCGTTGTTCCAGATTCGATGGTCGTGAAAAAGCCAGGAGTTCATAGATCAAAACACTGGCTTTCTGGCTGTTTCGATAAATCATTTGAAGGTTTTCTTTGATAAGGGGAGGCATGCTCAGATTTTCGATGCTGAACTGCGCACAAGAGCTGATAACTGCAAGCGGATTTCTAAGTTCATGGGCGAGACCTGCGGAAAGCACCCCCAAAGAATACAGTTTTTCCTGCCGGATTCTATATTCCTCCATTTCTTTTCGAGCAGTAATATCCTGAAATGATATCTTGAAACAGAGTGGATTCCCTGTGACATCCTGGACCATGCTGGCGAAAGCATGCGCAGTAAAGATGGAATGATCGCTTCTAACGGCTGTTATCTCCGCACCTACACTCCCTTTTTCCAGCAGGTATTCGGCAAAGTTAAAAACCGGCGGTTCTATTTGAAAAAAATCATTGATGGATCTCTCAACGACATCTTTTTCCGCATCATATCCCCACATGCCAATAAATGATGAATTGACACGGTTAATTTTTCCTACAAGATTTACGAAGGCAATGCCGTAAATGGATGTTAAAAAGTCCTCCACTGGTACCGCCACGCACTGTTTTAGTTCACACGCCCCCCCCCCCCAACCCAATATTGCCAAGGTTGCTGAGGGCGAAATAACGCGCCTGACGTGCAGTTCTCCAGCGCCGTGCACAGTTCTTCGTTCTGCATCTCCAGCTTGATCTGGTGTATCTGCAGTTTGTGGAGTAATTGCAGGATTTTTTCGGGCAACTGCAGTTGCAGGTTTTCACACATCCCGACGACTCTTTCCTCTGCCTGCCGGCGCAAATTGTTCGCGCAGTTTGTAAGGGTCTCATTTCCATTGTTTTGATCCATTTTTCCTCTTTTATCTTGGCCACTAAAATTCCTGACTTCTGTTTTCCGCTGCATATTACGACTTGCGTTGGCAAGTTTTAGGCGGATGGCGGAATTTTATCGGCAATTTTTTGCTTTATAAAATTTTTAATCTCTGAAGCAATTTTATAAGCTTCACGCGCTTCTTCTTCTGATGGCATGTAAAAATCGTCAGGATAGCGAATTTCAACCGCATAGGGTGTCAGCTTTTCCATTTCTGTAATATATTTTGAAAAAGAAATATCGGTTTGATTGCATATACCAACAAGATCCGCAAGATTATGCGTTTTAGGAAAATCCATTCCTTTGCAAATTAAGTAGCCTTTAATGTATTTTTCCGAAGCCTGTTGGCAATGAAAACAGAGAGTGTCATAAGGAATTTCGTCATCGCCGCAATTCAACAATATTTCAGCGTTTCTTAAATCATTATTTGCTTTTTTAAACCATTCCTGAACATATACTGATAATTCATCTCTCATATAAAACTAATCCTTCCCTGATTACTGTTGAAACAAATGATTGTTTGACATTTCGCCACCTGGAAAAATCTTCATGTGTATAGAACAAGATGTCTTTCGGTATCAGTATGTTGGATAACTTAACTCTCACTTGCAAACCTCTTTTATATCGTGGCATATTTTTTTCTTTATCAGATACGACTAAAATATCTACATCGCTGTCCGGTCTGACATCTCCACGCGCTCGTGATCCAAAAAGAATTACTTTATCAGGTTTATAGTCATTTATGATAATTTCGGTTATCTGTTTTATTTGGTCATTGATTTCATTCATTTTTTCACCCCGACAATCTTTATGGAATAACGATCATGATGCGTATTCGTTCACACGCCCGGCATCCCGGCAAAAAGTGTCAACTACTTTTATGGAAATATGAAGGATGCCAAAACCGGCA
>JBAXVB010000411.1:0-3807 GCA_037129415.1 Deltaproteobacteria bacterium | reverse complement strand
TCATGGCGGCGGTTGAATGCCAGGTATTTCCCGACAGCTTAAAAAATTGAGCGCCTTCATGGTCATAACTATGTCGTGATGCTGGTTCAGAACCTGGATATCGGAACGGATGATCCCACGGTCCGGCTTGGAACGGGAGCGATTGGCTTCGATGACCGTAACGCGAAGCGACAGCACATCGCCAGGATATACCGGTTTAAGCCAGCGCAACTCGTCCACGCCTGGGGAACCCAGGCTTGCAATCCGGGAAAGGTAGTGATCAACAAAAAGTCGCATCATCAAGGCAGCGGTATGCCAACCGCTGGCGATCATGCCACCGTATATCGAGAGTTTTCCGGCTTCCGGGTCAGTGTGAAATGGCTGGGGATCAAAGCGATTTGCAAAGGCGATAACCTCATCCGCTTCCACGGTTATGGAACCGAATTCGTGATTTTCTCCGGGAATGTAATCCTCAAAATATCGCTGTTCAACAGGGGTGGTGAAGATGTCAGGGTTCATAACGCTCCGTATCAAGAGGGAAAAAATTCGGCATCAATTAAATATTATCCCAAAAGTAGTTGACATATTTTTTTTGTGTAAAAGCTATCAGAAACAGCTATCTTTTAGCCACGAATGAACACGAATAGACACTAATATTTTTGCGATTGGCATTCACTAACGTTTATTCGCAGTTCCTGTAAGTGTCAACAAGGAAATGAAGGATGCCTTGCTTTATTTGGAGGGGATAAACGATCATGCCATGGCCTATGCCGCCCCCCACGAATGAAAATTCGTTTCTCATACGAAGGCGGTAAGGGCGACCAGCCGGTCGCCCTTACTTGTTTCGTGTCTTTCGTGTCTTTCGTGTGTTTCGTGGTTTAAAAGTATTTACACGGTCAGCTTCTGTCTCTCGATTTTTGATGATTGACAGTATAGCGTCAAGCTGATAATGTGCGTCGATATGCCAATAATGGCATATCGAAATGGGATGTTTTTTTAAATGGCCGGCATTTTGCTCCAAACATCACGCCCAGCGATATCAGCCGGGTGCAGCAAATGCGTTTGCGACAGGTTTCAGGAACAAGAATCACATGATACCTACGAATTTTAACATGAGATATTTGAATAATTTGAGTGAGGAGAAATAGTGAGCTATGAATATGATTCGGCTGACGATTGACAACCAGGAAGTAACCACTCAGAAAGGCATCACCATTCTTGAGGCGGCGAAAAATGCAGGCATAATCATTCCAACACTCTGCTTTCATAAAAGATTAAATCCAATTGGATCTTGCCGCTTATGCGTTGTTGAGGTGGATGGGCAATCCGAGCCGGTGACCGCGTGTACAATGCCTGCTGAGGATGGCGCCTTGATTACAACCCAGTCGGATCATCTATTTCGTATGCGCCAGGAAGCATTGAAGCTGATTTTGGCCAACCATCCGCTGGATTGCCCTGTTTGCGATAAGGCAGGCACATGCATGCTTCAGGATCTTACTTTCGAGTATGGCATTAAAAGCATCGACTGTCAGGTTCCCAAACGAAATTATATTCCGGCATATCAAACAACTTTTATCAAGCATTGGCCGGAGCGCTGTATTTTGTGCATGCGTTGTGTCAATGCCTGCAAGGAAGTACAGTGCATCGGCGCCATTGACAGCGAAGATACGAAAGACGGTCCTCAGCTTACTTTTAACCGGGATAAATGCGTGTCCTGCGGCGAGTGTGTACAGGTATGCCCCGTAGGCGGCATGCTCGAGAAGAAATCCACATTGCGCTGGCGGTCGTGGGAAACAACCCAGGTACGCACCACCTGTCCCTATTGCGGTGTTGGATGTCAGCAATTGCTGCATATTAAGAACGGTAAAATCGTCCAGGTTACCGGTGTCGAATATGCAGAACCGAATAAAGGGCGATTGTGTGTCAAGGGAAGATATGGATTTGATTTTCTCTATTCCGAAGAACGGCTTAAAACTCCGCTGATCAAGGAAAACGGCCAGTTTCGGGAAGCTTCCTGGGATGAGGCGCTGGATCTGGTGGCCAACAAATTCAGGGAGATCATCGCCAAACATGGCCCGGATGCGCTTGCAGGCGTTAGTTGCGCCAGAAGCATCAATGAAGATTCCTATAACATGCAAAAACTTTTCCGCGCAGTGATCGGGACCAACAATATCGATCATTGCGCACGTACCTGACATGCACCCACTGTCGCCGGACTGGCGACATCATTTGGTTCAGGTGCAATGACCAATTCTTTCAGCGAATTCGCCAAAGCCAAAATGTTTTTGGTGATTGGCTCCAACATGACCGAAGCACACCCGGTCGCCTCCACATTTTTGAAGAATGCGGTACAAAACGGCGCCCAGTTGATATTGGTGGACCCCAGAAAACAGAAGCTTGCGGACTTTGCCCAGGTTCATGCACAAATCAAGGTGGGAAGTGACATCGCATTTTTAAACAGCGTCATGTACGTGTTGATTCAGGAAGACATATACGATCACAAATTTGTTGATTCCTGCACTATTGGTTTTAAGGAACTGAAAGAAAAAGTCCAGGCATATCCGCCCGAGGAAGCTTCAAAAATCTGTGGAGTTAGTCCGGACATGATCCGGGACATAGCTCGCCGACTGGCTTCTGTCAAACCATGCATGCTCTGCTATACGCTGGGAATCACCGAACATACCTGCGGCAGAAACAACGTGGTATCCACGGCGAACCTGCAGATGCTACTGGGAAACATGGGTGTGGAATGTGGCGGCGTGAATCCGCTTAGGGGCCAGAACAATGTTCAGGGAGCCTGCGACATGGGGGCGCTGCCTAATGTATTTCCCGGATACCAGAAGGTGATTGATGCTGAGTCGCGGGCGAAATTTGAAAAAGCCTGGAACGTCGATCATCTGCCCGATAAAAACGGCCTGATGATTCCTCAGATGATGGACGGCCTGGTAAGTGGGGCTGTAAAAGGATTCTATATATTTGGTGAAAACCTGGCCAATACCGAGCCGGATATTCGAAAAGTGGAGCACGAACTGGAAAGTGCTGAATTTATTGTGTGTCAGGATATTTTTCAGACTGAAACCACCCGCTTTGCTGATGTGATCTTTCCGGCTGCCGCATGGAGCGAAAACGACGGGACATTTTCAAGCAGCGAGCGTCGGGTCAGCCGTGTCAGAACCGCCAGCCTCCCTCCGGGCGATGCAAAACCCAACTGGTGGATATTCAAACAAATAGCCAAGCGAATGGGACATGACTGGCCATCCGACAGCGCCCGTGAAATATGGGACAATGAAGTCTCCCAGCTTGCACCGTCTCTTGCCGGTATCAAATATTCACGGCTTGAAGGCGATGGCCTCCAGTGGCCCTGCACCCATGATCAGCATTCCGGAACCTGTTTTTTGCATAAGGACGGAGAATTTAGCTGCGGTCTGGGCCAGTTTGTTCCCGTGGACTGGACTCCGCCAGCAGAAGTTGCGAATGCCGAGTACCCGTTCGTACTTTCCACCGGCAGAAGACTGTACCATTACCATACCCGAACCCAAACTGGCCGGTGCAAGGGGTTAAACGATCTTCTGGGCGAGGAAACGGCCGACATATCCCTGGAAGACGCCAAATCATTGCACATCGAACCCGACGAGAAAATCCGGGTGAAATCCCGCCGTGGTGAAGTGACGGTCAAAGCCAGAATAACCCCTGAAGTGCCAATCGGGATGGTCTGGATGGCGTTTCATTTCCGGGAAACTTGCGCCAACTGGCTGACCAACCCAGCCTTTGATCCGATCACCCTGACCGCTGAATACAAGGCCTGCGCGGTAACTATCGAAAAGATCG
>JBAXVB010000410.1:0-3808 GCA_037129415.1 Deltaproteobacteria bacterium | reverse complement strand
GGTTATCAAGAGAAAATGAGTGTGGCGACTGCTTTTCAAGCTTATTGACATGAGGAATTGTGAAATAAACACATCAGCGTTTCAATTTCACACTTTATAAAATTCCAATCCAATTAGTTCGAACAAAAAACGCCTTCATATGTAATCTTGGATTATTTTATTTATTGACGATGTTTGCACATTAACACGGGTCCCCTCTCATGTATGATAGTGTGATGATTGTCAGTATCAATTAGCTCAGATTTCATCCCGGTGTCAACTTCAAATCAGCTTTGAATGATTTGGGAATGACATTTCTGACGTAGTCGAGAATAAAGTCATAAGCCCTTTTGATTTCTGATTTTTCTTTGGCTTTCAACGCAAATCGCTGGTTTGAACAAAGCTCGCGGACTTGTGATGCTCGGTGATGTGCCTTTTGAGCATGTCGAAGAAAGGGCTGCTGAAATCATCTCTGGCACAGGCTATGTAGCGGGATGGTGAAGGGGTTTTGGCGCCGAAAATGCGCTCGCTGACCGGTTTGAACTGACAGTTGTGATCTGGGTTACCAACTCAGAGAATGAAAGGTTGAGGATGCGGGCAAGCTTGAGAAGTTTCTCCGGTCGAGGATAGGCTTCATTGCGGAACCATTTGGACACCGATTCACGGGATACGTCCAGATCCCTGGCAAGCTTTGCTTGGGAAAGGCAAAGTTCCTGACTGCGTTTGCTCAAAGTATCGATATTGAGGATATTTCCCATGGACAGAAAATATATATCTTGTCAATTTTTGTCAACTAAATTTATATGAATATGAGCCATCCCGGTTTTGGTACTCATTCATTGAAAAATGTCATATTCAATTCCGAACAGGTCCTTGCCGATATCCCTTAAAAAATGAAAGTGACAGATAAAATTCGGCGTTCCGGAAAAGACAGCCGCCACTGCTTTAAGAATACCACGGCCCATATCGTGTACAATGGCTATCGGTATACCAAAGAGTTTTCTGATGTTTTTTAAGATACGCCTTGTACCGGTCAAGAAGTGACGGCAGATTCAGGGTTTCTCCCTCAAACACATCCGCCAGATCATCCAGTGGATCAACCGCCAGCATAGGCAGTCGATCTCCGATCAGGTCATCGGTCAACGCATTATACAGACGTTTCTGGATAAAAGGGCAGGAAAAGCGGCAGACAGATGTCTTTTCGCCACTTTGATCCGTTGTTCGGTGAAAAAGATATGTCCATTCCTCATAAGTTTCCGGAGGCTTGATATCCATCGAAAAAGTGTTCGGAGGCTTGATATCCATCGAAAAAGTGTTCGGAAACAGCTCTGGAATTTTTTTTAGAAATTCGATAATCGGTTCATCATTTCGGCATCTTAAACCATTTGCCCTGCTTTCAGCAACAATTCCCTTGCGACGTATTGTTTTTATGTTGAAACCTGAAACGATATGTATGATAAACAGTCATGGCATGGTCAATGCCGCCACATAAATGAAAATTGTTTCTCACGCGAAGGCACAAAGAATATTCATATACCGCCGGGCATGGAGGCAAAAGGAAATTAGAGAACTGTTAAGGAGTACTGTTCCATGAATCAACCCTCTCAGCCCAAATACGCCATTCGACCCATCGTGCCGGAGACTGTCTATACCAACCGGAATGAGCATCTGAATTATCTGTATCAGGCAGCGTTAAACGCCATTGAGCGCCGCAGTATGTCCGTGGTGCTGCTGGGACAGCGGCGCATGGGAAAGACCGAAATCTTCAAGCGGGTAGTCAACAGGTTATTTTTTGAACAGGAACATCATGCGGATATTCATCGGTCCGTCGTGCCGGTGTATTATAGTTTTAAAGACACGATATTGGACCGATGGGAATTCTGCATCGAATATGTCGATAATTTCATCCGATGGTATCTGGCATTCCGGTTGAGAGACTTGAAAATGCTTTCCAGAAAAACAATGGCCAAAGATGCCATTATCACCTATTTGGCGGACCATATTGATCAGTTTGAAGAGCTGGAAGCCGCATTGAGTCTATACAAGGGGTTGATAGATAAGGATATCAATCTGCCTGAAGACAAGGTGTTGAGTCTTCCCAGATATGTGTCCGACTGGCATGAAGCAACGATTGTGATGTTTCTGGATGAATTTCAGAATACCCGGCTTCCCCAATACAATTTTGATGTGGTGGGTTTGATGCAGGAGGCGGTGGAATCCCCTACATGTCCGCATTTTGTGACCGGTTCAGCCATGAGCATTCTGGCTAAGGAAATTCTGGGAAGAGGATCACTGTATGGCCGGTTTGAAAGCGAACCCATTGTGGAAATGACCCCATATTGGGGAACGCAGCTTACTTTGAAATCAGCCTCCTACTATGTAATAGGTCAATAAAAATCCAAAAATTCTTTATCAAGGAAGGCAAGCGCTTCCGCAAGGCGGTACTGCTGAACCAGGCGGTGTACTTTCGCCAAAACCGTTTCATGGCCTTCAGACCATCGGCTTTGCGATAACGTTCCCAGAATTTTCTTGCAGGGCAGGGGTTCTTCACTCGCCAGAGCCAACTTCAATCGCTCCAGCAAAGGACGCAGTTCCGCCGCAGACCCTGGCTGACATTCCGGTTTGTCCGGTAAGACGGCCGGCTGTCGGGCAGGAACCATGTCGATCGGGTTCATTTCCCGGACGGAGTGTTGTGTGGCGATAAGCGGCGCTGATGCATCCTGTTCAGTCAGCGCCAGGGACAGCATTGCATTCAGTTCCTGGCTCCGTGCTGATTGCTTGACAAAGCGCGCGGTGAACCAGAACTCGGAACCCTTGCCTTCCTCGCTGCTAAAACCTGCCTCACCGCCCATCATCTCCGCCAATTGTCTGGAGATGGCCAAGCCCAGTCCGGTACCGCCGTATTGCCGTGTGGTCGAGGAGTCCACCTGGCTGAACTTGTTGAAGAGCAGGCCGATCTTGTCCGCCGGGATGCCGATACCCGTGTCGCGCACGGAGAATCGTAGCAGGACGGTTTCCAGCCCTTCCGCATCTTCCCTGCTTTGCGCCATCTCATCAATCATTGATATGCGGATCACTACCTCGCCGGTATTGGTGAACTTGACGGCGTTGCCCGCCAAATTGGTGAGTATCTGGCGCAGACGGACCGGGTCACCGCGCAGCAGCGTTGGCACATTCAGATCGGCGGTGCAGAGCAGTTTTAACCCTTTCTCACGAGCCAGTGCGGCCATCATGGCGGCGAAGTCGTTCAGCAGGCTCGACAGATCGAAATCCAGCACCTCCAAGTCGAGTTTCTTCGCCTCAATCCTGGAGTAGTCGAGAATGTCGTTGAGCAGGCCGAGCAGCGATTCTCCGTTGGCGCGCACGATTTCGCTGTAGCTACGCTGTTCATCGTCAAGTTCGGTATTCAGCAGCAGCCTGGCCATATTGATGACAGCACTCATCGGGGTCCTGATCTCATGACTCATGTTGGCCAGGAACTCGCTCTTGATACGGCTGGCCTCCTCGGCGGCAAGAACAGCGTTATTGCGCTTGATTATTTCTACGGTAAATTGGGAGTTCGCCGCCGAGAGCTGAGCCGTTCGCTCAGTCACTTTCTCTTCGAGTTTTCTGGCCATGCCTTGGATCTCTTCGTTCTTGCGCAGGATCACGGCGGTTCGGCCGGTCATGCCGAGCAACAGGATCTGTAGCAGTGTGACGAACATAAGCCCCGCCACTCCTACGATCCAAGCCATCCATGGACGGTGCTGCTGCCGGTAACTTGCGGTGGTGTGGACTGATAACGTCCAGTCGCGGTCGCCCATGCGCAGCCCGATTTTCCAGAAATCGG
>JBAXVB010000041.1:0-20824 GCA_037129415.1 Deltaproteobacteria bacterium | reverse complement strand
CCAAACGATTATGATCAGTTCAGTTCCCTTCCCGGCTGGGCTCAAAAAGAGCTGATCCAGCATACGAGCGATTCGCGCACTCATCTGTATTCAGCCGAAGCCCTTGAGAATGCCGCAACCCATGACCCCCTGTGGAATGCCGCTCAAATTCAACTGGTTCGTGAAGGCAGGATACACAATTATCTTCGGATGCTCTGGGGGAAAAAAATACTGGAATGGTCTTCCTGCCCTCAGGAAGCGCTTCAGACCATGATCCGCCTGAACAACAGCTATGCCCTGGATGGCCGTGATCCCAATTCCTACACAGGGATTTTCTGGATACTGGGCCGCTATGATCGGCCGTGGGGACCTGCCAGACCGATTTTTGGCAAGATCCGCTATATGAGTTCAGAGAACACCCGCCGAAAACTGAAGCTCAAAGCCTATTTACAGCGACACCTAAAGTAGGGGACGGGTATTGATATATTGATTGGACGAGCCCATTGCTATAAACTATCTCAGACGGAGCCGGTCAAAGTTCAGTGCTGAAACTTTAGAATAAACTATAACCCAAAAACTTACGAAAAAACACCTACCAAATCCATACAAACCCACTACCGATTGCGTTGCTTTTTGTCATTCTTCTCATCGGTCATGCTATTGTGGATTGATTTTCGGAACGGAGCCTCTGATCCGGTTAAATTGAATACAAAAGGAAAATACGTGTTCGGAATTATTCTTTTATCTGCTGTCACAGTGATGCAGGTCTATGTTTTTTGGCGTACCGGCTCAGTGCCGTTCGTAAAAAATCATATCCCCGGAAAATTCCTGATTTCAACTGGTTTACTTCTTTGGACATGCTTTTTTCTTACCCGCATTTTTGATAATAACAGAATGGGCTCTATTTCCAATATTCTGGAATTTATCAGCATGACCTGGATGGCTATTCTCTTTTTAACTTCCACGCCTCTTCTTGCATTAGATTTGGTTACGGGGCTCGGTTATTTTTTACCCCGTTATGCGCCCACAGCGCGTGGATTAGCTATCATTACAGGTTTATTGCTTTCAGCAATTGCGCTTATACAGGGTCTTCGTCCACCTGTAATACATAACCATGAAATATACTTATCCGGCCTTCGGGATGAACTTGACGGAATCACGATTGTCGCTATTTCGGATATGCATCTTGGTTCATTGATCGGCGCGGAATGGCTTGAGGCGCGTATAGCACAAGTATCGGAACAAAAACCAGACATCATAGTCCTTCTTGGAGATATTTCCGAAGGGCACGGGGAATCTACTGAAAAATTGCTTCCGATTTTAAACCGCTTTTCCGCACCTCTTGGTGTCTGGGCGGTACTGGGCAATCATGAATTTCATAGTCACCGAAATATGGAAAAGTCCTTAATTGAAAAGACAAACTTTCATTTACTTCGTAATGCATGGCATGAAATTCAGCCAGGTCTTGTTTTGGCCGGTGTTGATGACCTTACTTCAAGCCGGCGGTCCGGACGGAACGATGATTTTATCATGGAGTCGCTAAAGAATCGACCTCAAGGTGCAACCATCATGATTTCACATAATCCCTTGCAGATTGAAAAAGCTGCGGATGCCGGCGTTGATCTAATGCTTAGCGGGCATACTCATGGGGGTCAGATTTGGCCTTTCAATTATATAGTCAAATCGCGCTATCCGTTCCTTGAGGGATTGCATAAGATAAAGAACATGAATCTGATAATCAGTCGTGGTGCGGGCACATGGGGGCCACGTATGCGTCTGTGGCGCCCTGGCGATATTCTGCGGATAACATTGCGTCCAACAATGGACTGATGATAATGGACTTACACCCGTTCAGTCGCAACCACCCTCAATCTTTTTCAGAAGTTGCAGATAACGTTCCATCGTGTGATCATCTATAACCCTATGGCCTGATCTATAGTACTCCACATGGCCGTGACCTTCGTGAATCTTCCCCATGGATATCAGCATGTTTTTCAGGTTTTGAACCGTTCCTCTGTTCCCATCGACAATGATTGTACCTTTTGGAAAGAATGCCCGAATATGGTTCTTAAAAAACGGGAAATGAGTACACCCGAGAACCACTGCGCCGTATCGGTTCAAGTCATAATCTTTCAAACATCCATCGAGATATGACATGATAACGGCCTGGTCGAACTGATAGGCTTCCGCAAAGGTAACCAGCTCCTGCAGGGGGAGAAAATCTACCGTATTGTGGATGTCAACCTGACTCAGAAGACAGATGAATTTGGATTCACAAAGTGTCAAAGGGGTTGCAAATACAAGCACCCGTTTGCCGTCAACGGATTCCACCGCTGGTTTCACCGCCGGTTCCATGCCGATGATCGGAAATCCGTATTTTGGGCGAATATCCTGAATGGCGACGCTGGTTGCTGTGTTGCAGGCAACGACAAGAGCCTTGATATCCATTCTGGCCAGAAAGTCCACAGCCTCGAAAACACAACACCGGATCTCTTCCTTGGACTTATTGCCATAAGGAACATTGGCATCGTCCGCATAGTAGAGATAATCCTCACAAGGCAATTGGCGAAGCGCTTCATACAGAACACTCAAGCCGCCAATGCCCGAATCAAAGAATCCAATTCGCATATTCACTTAAAATTTGCCGGGTTATTGCTGCACTATCAAAACTCAGTTCAAAATGAAGATATTGGCAGTTGATGAAGTCTATTGAAAGAATCCAATGCAGTCAAGGGAAAACCTTTGGGGGGTAGGCGCGAATTGAGATTTGCCTGCGCCCTGCATTGATGAATAAAATTCATTATTTACAATCTACCAAATCGTATGTTATAAGGGAAGTTAATTTGTCACCATCTTGTCAGTATTTCGTACCGACATGGCAGGGTAAGCAATTAATCGTATTTTTTTGTTGGGTGAGTGTATTTTTAACAACTGCATCTGGAGGTGCCAATGGAAAATGAGAAAGCGTTTTTCGACAAGCTAGAACAAAAAGGGGTTTCACGAAGAGACTTCATGAAGTACTGTACCTTCCTGACAGCAACCATGGGGCTTTCATCTTCGTTTGTTCCCAGGGTAGCAGATGTTTTCGCTGCTCCCAAGCAACGCCCGCCGGTTATCTGGCTGCATTTCGGCGAATGTACGGGATGTTCCGAGGCGCTGTTGAGATCCCAGTACCCTTATGTGGACGACATCGTCCTGGAACTGCTGTCCCTGGAATACCATGAAACCATCATGGCCGCAGCCGGCGATCAAGCTGAAGAACAGCTTCACAGCGCCATTAAAAAACATGAAGGCAAATTCATTTGCGTGGTGGAAGGCGCAGTGGCCACCAAATTTGACGGCGCTTATGGAAAAGTAGGTGGAAAAACCTTTCTGCAAATTGCCAAGGATGTCTGTCCCAAGGCGGCAGCCGTCATTGCCATGGGTACCTGCGCTGCATACGGCGGGATTCAGGCAGCCGCGCCCAACCCTGGCGGGTATGTGGGAGTCGGTGAGGCCATTGGCATAAAAACCCTGAATATACCCGGCTGTCCTCCAAACCCCATTAATTTTGTGGGGACCATCGTTAACTATCTCCTCTTGGGCAAACTGCCAGCCCTGGACAGTCTGGGCAGGCCAATGTTCGCTTATGGAAAAACCATTCATGACCAGTGCCAGAGAAGATCTCATTTTGAAAACAACGAATTTGTGCTGGAATTCGGATCCAAAGAGGCACAAATGGGATATTGCCTGTTTAAAGTGGGTTGCAAAGGTCCGGACACCTATAACAACTGCCCGACTGCAAAATTCAACGACGGTACCAGTTGGCCTGTTCAGGCAGGTCATCCGTGCATTGGATGCAGCGAACCTGCATTCTGGGATAAAATGAGTCCTTTTTATGAACCCACTTGATGGTTTAAGCAGCAGTTTTATGGTAACAAAATAATGAATTAGCGAATTAAACGCGATGACAATATTATCTGAAGATAAGAGGAGAAACATATATGGGTAACAAAATAATGATTGACCCCATTACCAGGATTGAAGGACACCTTCGCATCGAAGTCGAGATTGAAGGTGGAAAAGTCAAAGATGCCTGGAGTTCAGGTCAGATGTTCAGGGGTATCGAACTCATTCTTCAGGGCAGGGATCCCCGTGACGCCCACCATTTTGTTCAGCGATCCTGTGGGGTCTGAACCTACACACATGCCTTGTCCTCGGTGAGGGCAGTTGAAAATGCAGTCAAAGTTACCATTCCCCCAAATGCACGCATTATTCGAAACCTTTTACACGGCGCACAGTTCCAGCACGACCATCTGGTGCATTTCTATCATCTCCACGCGCTGGACTGGGTGGATATCGTCAGCGCCTTGAAGGCGGACCCGGCCAAAACCGCTGCGCTGTCCGACAATCTGAGCAATGCATCCGTGGGCGGTACACCTTATTTCAAGGCCATCCAGCAACGCCTGCAAACTTTTGTGGACAGCGGACAGCTCGGACCTTTCAGCAACGCCTACTGGGGACATCCCGCATACAAGCTTCCACCGGAGGCCAACCTGATGGCATCCGCCCACTATATCGAGGCCCTCAGGCTTCAGGCCAGAACTGCAAGGCTTCATGCCATTTTCGGTGGCAAAAACCCGCACCCGCAGTCCCTGGTTGTCGGCGGAATCACCTCAGTACAGGATCTTACTCCGGATCGCATTGCTGAATTCCTGTATATCTGGAAAGAAACCCAGGGATTCATTAAAAACGTCTATATTCCAGATCTGCTGGCTGTGGCCTCTTTTTACAAGGATTGGGGCGGCATTGGCGGCACTACCAATTTTATGGCCTGGGGTGAATTCCCCACAACCGAAAAAGAGCCAGACAGCCTTTTCATGCCAAGAGGCGTCATTATGAAACGGGAACTGGCCGGAGTCACCATGTCTCAGCAGGAAAAGGTTACTGAAAATGTGACCCATGCCTGGTATGAAGACGGCAAGGCCAGACATCCTTTTGAAGGCGAAACCAAACCCAAGCATGGCGAATATCAACCTGGCGGCAAATATTCCTGGTTCAAGGCTCCCCGGTATGACGGCGCATCCTGCGAAGTTGGCCCACTGGCAAGAGTACTGGTGGCATATTCCAAAGGTCATGCTGGCATAAAAGCACAGGTCGATGGCGCCCTGAAAGCACTCGATATTCCAGTGACGGCCCTTTTCTCAACCCTGGGCAGAACCGCTGCCAGAGGTCTTGAAACCGTGGTCATCGGTGATGCCATGGAAGGCTGGATTGGCGAGTTGATTGAAAACGTGAAAAACGGCGATACCAAGACATACCAGTCCTGGACGATGCCGGACAAGGCCATGGGTTACGGCCTGAATGACGTTCCCAGAGGCTCCCTGGGCCACTGGATTCAGATTGAAAACAAGAAGATCAAGAACTATCAGTACGTCGTGCCTTCAACCTGGAACTTTGGTCCAAGGTGCGAAAAAGGCTTCCGCGGACCGGTCGAAGAAGCTCTGATCGGCACGCCGATCGCCGATCCCAAGCGACCGATCGAAGTTTTGAGAACCGTTCATTCCTTTGACCCATGTGTGGCCTGCGGCGTTCATATCATCGACCCCGAATCCAATGAGGTGT
Source organism: Deltaproteobacteria bacterium (assembly GCA_037129415.1). Taxonomy (GTDB): domain Bacteria; phylum Desulfobacterota; class Desulfobacteria; order Desulfobacterales; family Desulfatirhabdiaceae; genus RAAP-1. The sequence continues at coordinate 15,241 of JBAXVB010000041.1, read as the reverse complement.
ACAAGATAAGAGTCACCTGATTTTTTTATCAGACAACCCCGCCTTCAGCAATCTACCCATTGCTGGGGGCGGTTCCTGGTTGCTTTGCGAAAATTGGTTCATTCATGATGCGGCTTGCCTTTTGCGCCAGGCATGAACGCCAAGGGTGGCCAAAACCAGAGACCCTTGAATCACGCCGCTGAGAGATGAATCGAGCTGAAGCACCATGGGAAGTTGAATGCTTCCCACATTCAGACACGCAAAAGACAAGGAAACAATGGCTGCCATTCCCGTGCGAAACCCCGCCAGCATCACAACCAGAAGGGCCAGATAGCCACATCCGCTGGATATAGATGGGATCAGACGATGGTAAACAGCGGCAACCTGAATACTTCCTGCCAGGCCAGCCAGGCCGCCGGCAAAAATCATGGCCAGCAGCATATAGCGGTCGGGATGAAGCCCGAACAACACTGAAGCTGTTGCATTATTGCCGATAGCTTTTAAATTGAGACCGATCCGGGTGTAACGAAGAATAAAAGCGGTCAAACATAAGGCCAGAATCGTAAGGAGAATACCAACCGGCGGCACATTGATCGAAAATGCCTGGGACAGCCAAAGTGACGGGGGAAACGTTTCGGTTCCACTCATGGAGGCGACACCAGGCTGTTTCCATGGGCCGAAAATCAGCCACAAAATGAATCCCTGCGCCACAAAATTAAGACCCAGACCGGCAAAAATCTCATTGACACCGCATTTTGTTTTCAAAAAACCGGCAATGACAGCCCAGATGGCCCCGCCTGTCAAACCGGCTGGAAATGACAACCATAAAAAAAGAACTTCATTTTCGCAGCCCACGCCGAATCGCAGTATCCCGGTTGCGAATACTGCGCCCATTATCATCTGGCCTTCAATGCCTATGTTCCACAGGCCGATCCTGAAGGTGTAGAGCAGTCCGCAAGCGCATAGCGTCAGAGGTATCCAAGCCTTGAGGACATGACCGAATTTCACCCATGAACCGAATGCGCCCATAAAAATATGATAATAAGCATTGGAGGGCGGTGCGCCAGTTGCAAGCAGAATCAGCGTGGCAAAAGTCACGACGCTGATCAGGGTGACAACCCAGCCGACGGCGACTGAAACAAAGGGTTTATGTGCGAATGGGAGGATGTTCATTTTATCACCGCTATGGATATAGGCTTTCAAATACCTTCCAGAATTCGGGGAAGGATTTTTCCACGCAGATTTCATTTTCAATCCGGATTCCTGGCGTTTTAAGTCCGGCTATGGCAAAGCTCATGGCCAGGCGGTGGTCATTGTGCGGGTCGATCATAGCTCCGTGAGGCTTCCCGCCGTCAATCCATAGATCGGTATCGCTGCATCCGGCTGCAATGCCCAATTTCTGAAGCTCTGCTACAACCGATCCCAACCGGTCGCTTTCCTTGGCTTTCAAATGTCCCACGTTAGAGATGACGGTTTTACCCTTTGCAAAAGCCGCAACAACAGCAAGGGTTGGGACCATGTCGGGCATTGCGGCCATATCCACTTCAACGGCTGTAAGCTCTCCGCCAGTAACGGAAATGCCATTCGGCTCCATACTGGTCGTACATCCCATGGTATTAAGGACATCCAAAAGTCGAAGGTCTCCCTGCCGGGAACCATACGAAACACCGGAGACGGTGATCGTTGCTCCAGTAACCGCAGCCGCAGCCCAGAAATATCCGGCTTGGGAGATATCCGGTTCAACACAAAACCTTCCGGACCGATACCCCTGGTTCCCTGCAATCTGAAACCGCTGATACCCGCTTCTATTAACGCTAACCCCGGCCTGATTCATGATGTCGATCGTCATGTCAATGTATGGTTTTGAAACCGGGCCTTCGGTAACAGTGATCTCCATGTCGTTCTGCGTGAATGGAGAAATGAGAAGAAGAGCCGAAAGATACTGGCTGCTGACACCGCAGTTTAAGGACACGAGGCCGCCAGAAATTGCGCCGGCTTCAATTTCAATCGGTGGACAACCCGGACGGCCAAGCGATACCGTTCTGATGCCGATCTGGTGCAGTCCTTCCAGAAGATCCCGAATGGGCCGCTCCTGCATGCGAGGTGTTCCGGTAAGAATGTATTTTCCTTTTCCCAGTGCAGAAACCGCGGCCAGAAGCCTCATGGAAGTTCCGGAATTGCCCAGAAAAATCGGATTGCTGCAAGGCTGCAACGTGCCATGAGCCCCCCGGATCCGCCACGATGGCGGGCCCTGATATGACGGGCCCTGATCAATGGAAACGCCCATAAGCCGCAATGCATCCCTGGTCAGCCGGGTGTCTTCGCTGTCCAGCCCATTCTGGATTTCACATTCGCCGTCGGACAGAGCCGAAACGATGAGGGCGCGGTGCGTATAACTCTTTGATCCCGGTACTGCAACTGTGGCGTTTCGAATTGGGCGCGATTGAATTTCTATCATTAGACTGCTCCTAACATTAGACTCTCTTTATTTTTAAGACCGTTGACCATTCATCGTTCACCGTTATACTGCGAACTGGCATAATCTGCGCTTTTCATAAACTCCCTCTCCCAGCGGGGGAGGGTTGGGGTGGGGGATCAAAAACGTAAAATTATGCCAGTTCACAGTATAACGGTTGACGGTCAACGGTTCTTTTTTTATGAATGATTCTTTCTGGGATTATTAAGGGCATCTATCAGGGATTGTTTCATGACGGCAATAGGTGCCGGACTTTGGGTCCACAACTCGAATTGAAAAGCAGCCTGATGAATGAACATGGCAAGGCCGTTTATTGTCCGGCAACCGGCCTTTTCGGCATCTTTCAGAAGCCGGGTTTTAAGCGGCGCATATACTATATCCATGACCAGAATGTCGGGGGTTAATAACGCATCCGGAACCGGGGACTGATGGATATGCGGCGTCATTCCGACGGATGCAGTGTGGATCAGAATATCAAAGGGAAGAGATCGAAGCTCCGAAATGGGGATAAAATTCGCATCCAGCGCCGCCGCCAGTTTTTCGCCATTTGAAACTGTCCGGTTGATAATGGTCAGTTCGGATCGGCGAGATTTGACGCCAGAACCTATAGCGCGCGCCGCCCCACCCGCACCGATGATGGCGACCCGTTTTCCCTCCAGACGGGTGATCTCTTCAAGTGCTCTGACGGCGCCCAGGCAGTCCGAGTTATACCCTTTGAGACATCCCTCATGGTTTATAACTGTATTCACGGCGCCGATATTTTTGGCCATTGGGTCCAATTCATCCAGAAAGTCCAATATCGAAACTTTATGCGGAATGGTGATGCTGGCTCCCTTGATGCCCAAAGAGCGGATTGCGGATACGCCATCGCCAATCGCCGTGACATGAAAAGCCACATATACTCCATTTGATCCGGTTTCTGCAAAAGCCCGGTTAAACATCACCGGACCAAGGCTGTGGTTGACCGGGTTTCCCATCACGGCAAACACCTGTGTTGCTGCATCAATCATGATTATCTCGTCATTTAGGAACAGGAATCCATATAGTGCGCGCTACACTGCACACTGGCATAAACTGCAGTTTTCAATTTACCGCAAAGACGCAAAGGACGCAAAGAATATCGTAATTTCATTTGTAAGATTGTCCGTGGCTTCTTTTCGGTTTTTTCCATGTACTTATTTTTCCGTGATGCTTTCCTGGATTGCGTATCCGAAATGCCTTCCTCCCTGTTCCGAGGCAACCAGAACCTGGTCTCCGGGGGACAAATGAACGACAGACACTGGCTCACCCCCTGGCCGCGTCAGGCGAATGGTTTCGGCGTTTTGAACCAACGTCGTCAGAACTCTGCCGTTTACAGTCGCAGTGATCAGCATCAGGGGCCGCTTTTCGATCTTCAGGCGGCCCACAACGGCAGTTGTCGTATTGCCTTCATGGCCCACGATCTGAACCGGATCTCCGGCGCAAAGCTCTGATAGATACCGGGTTTTGCCGCCGGGAACTCGGGTATAGGCATGCACCGGTCCGGCGTTGACCCGAAAAGGCCTGGGAGCAACGTACGGGTTGGAAACGCTTTCGGCATGTATCAGAAAAAGGCCGCTGCTGCTGTTTCCGACCAGCATTCCCTGTCCGGCTGTCATCAGGGAGCAGGTATCCACGCATACCCGGTCGCCCATTCCAGCCGGCTGAATGCTCAGTATTTCGGCGATCTCCAGAACAGTTTGATCTTCCTGAGACCTCAAGCGGGTCAGGGTCTGCTTGAGGGATGCAGGATCGGGGGCATGAATCAAAATATGCCGGACGCCTTTTTCCAGAATACCGAAGGCGGTCTGAGCATCCGCCAGGCTGCTAACCTGGGCGATGACATCAGCGCCTCTGGCAATGAGATTCTCAAGTGGAATGATGCTCCAGTCCTGGCAGTCTATAATGACCTTCTTGTCGCGGCATAAGGCCAGGATCGCCTCTTCGTCCTCCTTGCAGGTTATCTGGCAGGAGACAACATCTTCCCCCGGCTTGATGTCGCCATCTATGGCAATAGTTTGAATCCTGCCCAGCTCTTTTATTTTTTCGGAAAATCCAGGTGGCGCCATAATCCCGTCAGCGCCATTTTCAATGGCGGTTGTCGCCATGTCCTTATCCCATGGATCTATTTTGACCCAGATTGTACGCATCATTGTTCCCACCTTTGTCATTATTTCAAGACCGTTGACCATGAACGGTGAACGGTCAACGTTTTTTTTCTGGTTCACTTCAGTCTTTATTTCAAAAAGGTTAAAGCCTTATCAACATCCGCACCGTCGTGGACAATAGAGGCTATTGCCCTGGTCATGGCTGTTGGATCGCTGTGCTGAAACACGTTTCTGCCGATGGAAGCGCCTGCGCCTCCGGCATCCACGGAACCCTTGACCATTTCCAGAATATCGATGTCAGAGTCCATTTTGGGGCCACCGGCAATCACGACCGGAACGGAGCAACCCTTGACCACTTCCCGAAAGGATTCTGTGGATCCGGTATAGGATACCTTGACAATGTCGGCCCCCATTTCATCCCCGACGCGGGCCGCATGTTTGATGACATTCACATCAAATTCATCCTTTATGTTCTCACCGCGAGGATAGATCATGGCCAGCAGCGGCATTCCCCAGGTTCGGGCATCATAACTGACTCTTCCAAAATCACGCAGCATTTCCTTTTCGCCGCCATTTCCCAGATTCACCTGAATGGATACGGCATCCGCACCCAGTTTAAGGGCTTCTTCCACCGTACAAATCAGGGTTTTTGCATTTGGATATGTCGAAAGGCTTGTGGATGCCGACAAGTGGATGATCAGGCCGATGTCCTTGCCCTGACCCCGATGCCCCGCCTTTACAAGCCCTTTATGCTCGACAATGGCGTTGGCGCCCCCTTCGGAAACCTTCTGGATTGCATCTCTAACATTGATCAGGCCGGGAATGGGCCCGATGGACATGCCGTGATCCATGGGAACGATGACGGTTCTTCTGGTATTTCGGTTTATAATGCGTTCCAGTCGAATCTGTTTGCCTAAAATACTCATGATGGATATCCTCCTTTTTAAAATAAAAAAGGCCGTGAAGATTTTTTTCTCCACGACCTTTAGAAATAAAAAAGCCGTGGGCAGAGTCTGCCCACGGCTTAGTGCTGGATAATGTTTTAAGGTATCAGCACACCACAGGCAGATCGGCGCTAAAGTAATAAAAATACCCATAAAAATAGCTGCCTGAAATGTTATGCTTCATGATACGATAATTCCTTGTTATCTGATTCACTTGGGGGATAACATCTATTGTTTCTTTATGTCAAGCTATTTTTTAAACGGACAGGATATATAGAACAAGAGAATCGACATCTTTCATATTACCCCCACGAAATCTTCATGATTACGGCTATCTTGATCCACCGCCACCGCCACCGCCACCACCACCACCACCACCGCCGCCACCACCGCCACCGCCACCGCCACCACCACCACCGCCGCCGCCACTACCGCCACCACTTCCAGGACCAGAGCCACCTCTTCCTGAACTGGAGCTAGCGGAACGACCGCCCATGGAACCGCAACAGTTAACGCCTGTGTTCATGAAATTATTACGAAAGCGCAGCATGCCATCGCAATCCATGCCAGTTTTTAACGCTTCACAAAGCGTTTCGGTGATCACCTCGTTAGATGTTCCCAGCCGGCTCATATCTCTGGCCGAAAGAAGCGTTGCATCAAAAAGATTTTGTGCTGAATCGTCTCGCATCGTTTCAGCTCTCTGGTGAAGCGCTGTGAAAATTTCTTGCAGAGATTCAGGCTTGAGCCCTGCCGCCAAGCTTTCAGCAGCCAGATTGCCTAGCGGCTGAACCCGATTTTTGGGAACGTTCAACATCTGTCTGACATTTTGATACGAAATTTGGTAACGATCCAGGACTTTTTGCATGGCGGCGGTTATCAAATCCGGGTGAACCTTTTTGGCTGTTCCTTCAAAAGCCTTGTTCAGAACAGGTTCCGGTGGGAGCCTATTATCCACGACACTCATAAGGACCTGATAAGCGGAAAGAATCGTTTTTTGCTCTGCCCGGAGCTCAAGAAACTGGTGCGTAAGCCTCAGGGTATCCTCAGCCCTGATTCCTTTTTCAATCAACTGGGCAGCCTCCGGTCTTAAAGGTTCGGGTATCGAGTTTAGATCAGCATCTGCTGCATAAACACCGGCCGCAGTCATGGAAAAAACCATCACGACGATGGCGACGACAATCCGGGCTGCTGTTTTTATTCCTGTATAATTCATGGTTCCTGTGTCTCGGGACTGTAAATACACTGGCATCCGCCCCAATCATCCGTCTGCTGAAGGCGGCATTCGGGCGTATAGGGGTTGCCGTCAACCCTGAAAAAATACTCGAAAGCTATATCTTCCGGAAGATGGATTTCCCAGATTCCGAAAAATGTTTTCTTCATTAAGACAGGCTCGTACCGGTTAAGCGAAGACAGAAAAATCACTTCTTTTGCCTCCGGCAGATCCAGGGCTATGCGAACCTCATGATCTGGGTGCAACGCCCGAATCGGACGACACCCGGTGATAATCCATGCAGCAGCAGCCAGTATGATCAGGGTTCGAATTTGGTTCATGTTCCGATGCGGATAATGGAATTGATATTGCCAAAATCATCTTCTTCCCCAAATTGCACGGTGGGATCGGCGACGGACTTTTTCCCATCCAGAAAATAACTGTATTCGTATTCACCGGGTGAAAGTTCAATCGTGACTTCCCAGTATCCGTTTCGACCGGAAGATTTCATGGGTACCGGTTTCCATCGGGAGAAACTGCCTGCAATTTCCGCCTGCTGAACGCCTGGCTCGAAAATGACAAACCGGTGCAATAGCTTCTGGGATTTTGGCTGAAACAAGAGCGTTTCCGGCTGCATGACGAATATGACAATCATGGCGGTTGCCAAACCCGCAGCCAATGATTTGAACGGTATCTGAAATGACCAAAAACGTTTGAGTAGGGGCGATCGGCCGGTCGCCACTACCGGCATGGGACGATTGATCGACAGGGGAGTGGAGAGAAGTTTTTCCTGTTTTAAAAGTGCAAGTGTTTCTTTGGTAAAGGTAGGATCCGCATGAACGGTTTCCACAAAAACCGTTTTTTCGTCCAGATCCAGTTCATCGTCAATAAAGAGACTGATCAGTTCGTCTTTCATGCGCCTCCTTTTTTCAAAATTTCTCTTAGTTTTAGTCTTGCCCGGTGAATTCTGACTTTGACATTGGCCTCGCTGTTTCCGGTAATCTCGCCGATCTGCTGATAGCTTAGATTGCCATCTCCGGCAGCCAGAGAGAGAATCTCACGGTCATCGGGTTTCAGCTTCTGCATGGCATTTAAAACCTGTTGAAACGCATCGCGTGCTACAATCGTTTGTTCCGGAGTTACGCAGTTGTCTTCAACAACATCATCATCCATGTATGTGAAACGGTTGTTGCGCCGAAAATGATCGGTCAGTACATTTCGGGCTATACGGTACAGCAGGGAATATTGACAAGGTCCGGAGCCATAATGTTCAATGTATCGAACGAATGATTCCTGCATAACATCTGCGGAAAGATCATGATTTGCCGTCATTCGAACAAGATAACCAAAAAGCTTGTCCTTTCCGGCCCGATAGAACGTTTCAATGTCCCCCATGTGTCTAAATCCAGCCTGTTTTTATGACGAAAACCACAAACTTTTACTCGATGTTCAAGTTTTTTTAATTGGTCAACTATCCGGAAAAATTAATATATTTTAACTTGTTACAAAAAACTTGAGTAAGGGCGACCGGCCGGTCGCCCTTACATAAATCAATGAGTGTTTAGCTTGAAGGGCAGGAAGGTGTTCCACCGCGGGATCCTGATCCATCGTGGGGTCCCGTGCCTTGACCCTTACCGCTGCCATTCCCATTTCTTGAAATCAGAATGCCGTCATTCGACGTATCAGGAATAAGTCTCGTACATGTACCTTGTTTACTGCCGTTGCCCGTACCATCTTTGGGCCCGCTTCCGCCATTACCAGTACCATTACCGGGACCATGTCCCTGGCCAAAAATTTTCATATCTTTTCCCATTATGCTATCGGATGCTATCGAAGCATTCGCCGCCATAAACACTGCAAATCCTACTACCAGACATACAGTCAACAACACGTTAATTTTTTTCATTTTGCCAATTCCTTTTTTAAATAAATGTTAGTTAATTAAACGCGATCCAAAAACGATTGTCTGTGCGCGCTTCTGTCACAATAACGATTGGGGTGTGAAAAGGTTACAATATATTTCAAGGCCGTTCACTGTTGGCCGTTCACAGTCAAGTGTCAACGTTCTCCTCACGATGGATTATGAGAAACCGCCCGGATGTCGGAAGCATCCGGTGGAATCCATTGCAGTCCGCCTTTAAAGCCGTAACACCTGTACAGATAAAAGATTTTAACTGGTTTCGTATCTAACTTTTTCCGGAAAACAGACAGCTCGACTGGCGAATCCACACGCTGAAAAACCTGGTTCAGCCGGGTTTGGCTCTGGGAATCGTAGGTTACGCCGATGGCGTCCCATCCCATGACATCTTTATCTTTCCACCAATAGTCATAGACATTGGGACGCTCCCAGCGATTGATCGAAAGAGTCCGGGGCTGGCCTGGCGTATAAAACGCCAGTTCGCTGGCCAGTTGATAACTGAGGCCAAAAATAAAGGTGCGCTGCTGGTTCGGCATTTGAGTGGACAGTTTTCCAGCAGCTTGTCCCAAGTCGTCCCAGCCGGCGATCTCGGAGGCGGCCCTGTCCAAATCCACCGGAATGGGCAAAATGGGCCAGGCAGCGTGGATCAGAACCAGCGCTGTCATACCGTAAGCGATTCCTAATCCCCAGTTCCACAGCCTGCGGCCAAATTTATTTATCCCCTGGCCTCCAAAATAGGCGGCAGTCAACACGGCCGTGGTCAGATAGCCGGCTCCTGGCCAGTTACCGTATATCCGGCTGTGAAGACTGAGCAGCAGAAAGCCTGCAATCATGGGAAAAGATATCCATAAAAGATAGGGATAGAGCCAGTTTTCAGGTGGATAGTCTTTTCGGATCACTCGTATCCAGGCCCAGATCGCCAAAATAAATATCAGTGGAGACAGCAGCGCCGCCTGGGACCCCACAAAATCACCCAGAAAATTCAGATGTAGGGCGAAAGGCTCATTGGCTCCGCCGATAAAGGCCACATGTCTGACGGAATTCCAGTCGTGACGTGCGTTCCAGAGAATGACTGGAAAAAACATCAGGCATCCCGCAAAAACCCCTATGTATGGCCGGACGCTTGCCAGGCGCCGGCGGTGAATTGGCGAAAAAACGCCATACAAAAAAGCGCCCGGCAAAAACGCCACCATGGTGTATTTGCTTAGAATCCCAAATCCAAACCAGATGCCTCCCAGCAGCCACTGAGACCAAGTATCTTTTTCGAATGCCCTGGCTACATGATAGGCCGCCCCAGCCCAAGCCGCAGCCTGAAGTCCGTCCGGGGTCGCCAGAAGACCGCCGACGTTGAATTCCAGGATGGACTGAGTCAGAATGGCCGTTGAGAACGCAACACGGGCACCCATCCACCGGCTGGAAATTGCAACCAGATAGGCGGAGGCAATGCCTACAGACAAAACCGACGGCAAGCGGACAGCCAGCTCTGTCTGGCCCAGAATCCAGGTGGAGAGCCGTATAGCCCAACCGATCAGCGGAGCCTGGTCATGATAGCCCCAGTCCAGGTAACGGCTCCACTGCCAGTAATTGGTTTCATCCGGAATCAGGAGAAAAGTTCCCGAATATACCAGCCTGAAAACCGTGAATCCGATGGTCCACAGCCAGGCTATCTGCAGATAGCGATGTTCAGAATTGTCATGCATCCTTTAATACCCTTGTTTGATGAACTCATAAAAAAGTCAAAACCGGGATGGCAAAGTAAAAAATCCAAGATCAAGGCGAGCGAATCCTGAGGAGTGAGGCGTACGCTTTAGTACGCCGCAATGACGAAGGGTGAAGCTCAACGCAGATATTGGGTTTTTTAGGCAGCCATCAATCCAACCGTTTCCGGAAAAGGTTGACAGAACCCCAAAACACAATCAAGCCCAGAATCAGAAGGCCTGCAAACTGGGGCCACAGAGATCCAAATCCGGTTCCTTTTATAAACACTCCCCGGATAATAATCAAAAAATATTTCAGCGGATTCAAATAAGTCAGCCATTGCACGACCTTGGGCATATTGGCGACAGGAAACACAAACCCGCTCAGCATAAAAAAAGGCAGAATAAAGAAAAATGTCGTCATCATGGCCTGCTGCTGCGTTGCAGATATCGTAGAGATAAACAGACCGATCCCCAAAGTGCTTAGCAAAAACAGACAGGTCGCCACCAGTAGCAGTGGGATGCTGCCTACCAGGGGAATGTCGAACCAGAATACTGCAAATATCGTGACTATAATCATCTGGGCCTGGGCAATGAGGATAAAGGGAATGGTTTTTCCCAGAATCAACTCTAATGGTTTTAAAGGAGTCACCATGAGCTGTTCCATGGTTCCGGATTCTTTTTCCCGGATAATGGCCATTGAGGTCAGGAGCATGACCAGCAGCATGATCAGAAAAGCAACAATACCCGGAACATAAAAATTGCGGCTGTCCAGGTTGGGGTTATACCAGGTTCGAATCCGGTCATCGGCCTTTCCGTAACTCATTTTTACAGGATGAAGTTCCCGAATTACCTGATTGTTGAAACGCTCCAAAACAGTAAGCATATAAGATATCCGCACAGCCGCCATATTGCTCATGCTGCCGTCTGCAAGAATCTGCACTTGGGCAGTTTGCCCCTTGCGGATTTTCGCGCTGAAATCCGGCGGAATTTTAACCCCCAGGTTGACTTTACGCATCAGCAGCAGTTGATCCATATCCACGGGTCTTTCGATAACTTCGGTAATTCGAAAAGTCTTGTTTCCGCCAATGGCGTCAATCAGCATCCGACTTTCCGGCGTGCGGCTGAGATCCAGCAGACCCACGGTAATGTCACGAACATCGGTTGTCACCACATATCCAAACAGAATAAGCTGCACCAGCGGCGCAACAATCAACAGCGGCCTGTTCTTTTTATCCCGAAAGAGTTGAATGAATTCCTTTCGCACTAGCTCCCTGACCCGTATCCAGTTCATGGTTTCAGCCCTTTCATGGTCTTTTACAGCCCCTCCCTTTTCAGGACAATCAGGTTCAAAACTGAAAGCGCGCCACACATTATTGTCAGTATCAGATAGCTGGGCCAGAGCGTCGAAAGCCCAAGGTTTCGAAGATAGAGACCATTGAGGATATCGATAAAATAGGTGGCAGGAACAATCCGGGTAAGCAACTGAAGAATCCCTGGCATATTCTCCACGGGAAAGACGAAATTGGACAGGAGAAGCGACGGCAGATAAGTAATCAGCACTGCGATCTGATTGGCGACAAGCTGAGACTTGGTCACGCTGGATATCAGCAGTCCCAGACTGAGCGCCACGCCCAGATACAAAGATGAGGCCAGTATCATGAGCCAGAAGCTCGATTTCATGACCACGCCAAAGAGAAGCTGACCCATAAGGATTGATACCAGCACGTCGATCAGGCCGATGATAAAATATGGAATGGCTTTCCCGATTAAAAACTCCGCTGCAGGAACCGGCAGGGAGCGGATGGTTTCCATGGTTCCGTTTTCATACTCTCTGGCAACCACCAGAGATGTGAGCATGGCGCCCACAATCATGATGATGATGGCGATAATGCCGGGAACAATGAAATTACGACTTTCCAGGTCCTCGTTAAACCATACGCGGATGCGGCCTTCTACCGGTGGATGAATTGGCTCCATTCCCTGGCGATTCAGAAAGCCAAGGAGCTGATTCTGGTTGTAACGCAGCATAAATGCCGTCAAGTAACTTCGGGTAATGCCCGCAAAATTGGGGTCGCTGCCATCAATCAGTATTTGAACCTGGCTCTCACGATCCGCCCGGATGTTTGCGGTCCATCCCGAAGCCAGAATAATCGCTACAGATGCCATGCCGTCATCCAGATAACGGCTGGCCATCCGATCATCTGCAACCTGACCGATAACATGAAAATAGGAAGATGCGCCCAGTTTTTGAATCAAGTCCCGGCTAAGATCGGTATGATCATGATCCACAACCACTACCTGGATGTTGTCCACATCCAGACTGAGGGCGTAGCCGAACAGAAAAATCAGCAGTAGCGGAATGATAAAGGCCAGATACAGGCTTCGAAAATCCCGGATCAGATGATAATATTCCTTTCGGCTGATGGCCTGAATTTTGATCAGGTTCATGAGCGATTCCTGCTCATCAGTTGAATGAAAACATCGTTTACTTCCTTATTTCAAGGAAAATATGACAAATATCATACCTGTGAGAAGGGTATAGCAGGCGGTGGAAGTTAGCGATTGACAGTGACGTAATATAGCTTATCATATAATGAGGCCAAAGAACGAATGACAGAACGCCAAGAGATGTTTGATATATACTGCGAACGGGCATAATCTGTACTTTCCATAAACTCCCTATCCCATCGGGGAAGGGTTGGGTGGTGGTTCAAAAGTGCAGATTATGACCGTTGACAGTATAAGAAGTCACCTAATTTGAGACTGCCATTTTCACGGGATTTGACCCGGTTAGTTGAGTCCAACTGCTACCATCCCATTTACAGAGGCCATAAGATACTCCAAAGTCCCCATAGAGCATCGAACCTAAAGTCACAATGTTTTCAGGGTTGGCAGATGTGAGTTGGCTCCATGAAGTGCCATCCCACTTACGGAGACCTGATGTTCCGGAATCCACATAGAGCGCTGAACCGGAAGCCAACATGTTTTCAGGGTCGTCCGATGTGAGCTGAGTCCATGCTGCGCCATCCCACTTCCAGAGGCCATAAGATGCTCCGAAGTCAACGTAGAGCGCTGAATCTGCGGTCACCATGTTTTCTGGATCGGACGATGTGAGTTGGCTCCATACAGCACCATCCCACTTCTGGATGCCATAAGAGACTCCGAAGTCCACATAGAGCGCTGAACCAGAAGCCACCATGTTTTCAGGGTCACCCGATGTGAGCTGAGTCCATGCAGTGCCATCCCACTTACTGAGACCTGATGTTCCGAAGTCCACGTAGAGCGCTGAACCGGAAGCCACCATGTTTTCAGGGTCATCCGATGTGAGCTGAGTCCATGCAGTGCCATCCCACGCCCAGAGGCCATAAGATGCTCCGAAATCAACGTAGAGCGTTGAACCTGAGGTCACCATGTTTTCAGGGTCGGACGATGTGAGCTGGCCCCATGCAGCGCCATCCCACTTCCATAAGCCTAATGTTCCAAAATCCGCGTAGAGCGTTGAGCCAGAATAAATCATGTTCTCAGGATCTGTTGAGCTGACTTGCATCCACGCTATACTATCTGAATTATAGACCCAGAGACCTAAACCTGAGAAACTCACAGCTAATAATCCTGATGATGATTCAGCCTGTGTCACTGTCACATCCTTTGGACTGCCAGTCGCCCCTGCTGTCACATGGATTGTACCCGTACGTGCTGATGTGCTGGTATTGGCGGTGAATGAACAGGTGATCGTCCCGGAATTGCTGCCGCTGGCACCCGTTGTGATCGAAAGCCAACTGCCGCCTGTTGTCACTGCTGCTGTCCAGAGCATCGTTCCTGTTCCCGTGTTGGAAACGCTGAATTCGGTCGTACCAGCATCTTTTGCCACAGCTTGATTGGATGGCGTTACCGACAGCACGGGAATCAGTGTTGGTGTTGGTGCTTGTGTCACGGTCACAGCCACCGGGCTACCGGTTGCACCGGTTGCTGTTACCCTGATGGTGGCGGTTCGGGCTGAGGTGCTGGTATTGGCGGTGAAGCTGCAACTGATTGTTCCGGTATCCGTCCCGCTGGCGCCAGAAGTAATCGTTAGCCAACTACCGGATGTAACCGATGTACTCCATGTCATGGTTCCGGTTCCGGTGTTGGATACGTTGAATGTGGTCGTACCTGCTTCCTTTGCCACATCCCGGTTAGCCGGACTTACTAAAAGTACGGGTTGAGCCGGTGTTGGCACCTGTGTTACGGTCACATCCACCGGACTGCCGGTTGCACCAGTTGCTGTTAACCTGATGGTAGCGGTTCGGGATGAAGTACCAGTATTGGCGGTGAAACTGCAACTGATCGTTCCGGTATCTGTCCCGCTGGCACCAGATGTGATCGAAAGCCAAGTACCGCCTGATGTTACTGCGGCTGTCCACGGCATGGTTCCGGTTCCCGTGTTGGAAACGCTGAATGTGGTCGTACCGGCATCTTTTGCCACATCACGGTTGGCCGGACTTACTGAAAGTACGGGTTGAACCGGTGTTGGTGCCTGTGTCACCGTTACATCTACCGGGCTGCCGGTTGCACCGGTTGCTGTTACCCGGATGGTGGCGGTTCGTGATGAGGTGCTGGTATTGGCGGAGAAGCTGCAATTGATCGTTCCGGTATCTGTCCCGCTGGCACCCGATGTGATCGAAAGCCAAGTACCGCCTGATGTTACTGCGGCTGTCCACGGCATGGTTCCGGTTCCCGTGTTGGAAACGCTGAATGTGGTCGTACCGGCATCTTTTGCCACATCACGGTTGGCCGGACTTACTGAAAGTACGGGTTGAACCGGTGTTGGCGCCTGTGTCACCGTTACATCCGCCGGGCTGCCGGTTGCACCGGTTGCTGTTACCCGGATGGTGGCGGTTCGGGATGA
>JBAXVB010000409.1:0-3810 GCA_037129415.1 Deltaproteobacteria bacterium | reverse complement strand
CATCATTCATCAAAGGAGGTTTACTATGCTACAAAAAATGACCCGCACCAACGAAAAAGGTTTCACCCTGATCGAGCTCATGATCGTTATCGCCATTATCGGTATTCTGGCGGCGATCGCCATTCCCAATTTCATCTCTTATCGTAACAAAGCTTTCTGCAGCGCGGCTGAAAGTGATGGCAACGGCATAGCGGCTGCCATTTCTGATTATTTTGCTATCCCCAGCCACACTTCTACACCTGCAATCAGTAGTTTAAATAACGGCTTGGGATATAGACTGTCCGGAAACCCCGTAAATACAGCGACCGTTGTTGGCTCTGATCCCAACGTAAATATTACGGTAAGAGTCGTAGATTCCAGCACCAGATGCCCGCCTGATTACCAGACAGGTATGACGGCAACCATCAGTCCTAAAGGTTTCTGGACTACGGGTACTTATACCAAACTGATTGCCTTCTAATGTTTGTGGCAGAGCATTATCTGTGCCATTTCAATTCAAATTGAAGAGAGGGGAGGATTTCTCCCCTCTCTTTTTTGTGTCGCTGTCAATATTTTTACCGTCAAAAATCATCCCCATTTTCATCCCTTGGCTCTCCCTGTAAATGGTGAGTATATTGAGTTTTTGTCAATAACTGAAATGCAAAACTTCTGCTGTCAGGTTTCTTTCTTGATGTTTGAAGTGCTTATTCAGACAGAGTACGCGCCTGATCGAAATGCCCGAAAATGGCCGTGGTTGCAGTGTGAATTGACTTATAAGTCATAAGGGATAGTTGATACTTTTCGAAAATAATCCATATAAAGGCAGTTTTGTGAGTTTAGATGAACCCTGATAATGCCTTCAACAGAGTTTCTTTTTCCAACTGTTTTCGGTATTTTCTTCTTTTTGTTGTCTGTGTTTCCATCTATTCCAATTCATCCAATGCTTCGTGGCATCTGGATGATTATTCAAATATCATCAATAACCCGGCCATTCGTATATCCGATCTTTCTCCGGACTCTCTTTTCCGGGCAGCCGGCTTGTTTCAAAATCCGAACGCCATCCATACTGGTATTCAATTCCGGCCAATTGCTTTTCTCACTTTTTCTATCAACTGGTATGTCGGAAATGATCAGCCCGACGGATACCATGTCGTAAACATTTTCCTTCATACGCTCTGTGCTGTAGCCCTGTTTTTAATGCTGCAATCTCTGTTTTTAACACCCAATTTGTCAGGCTACTGTAAAGAAGACGAGCAGAATATCGCTCTACTGACCGCAGTTCTCTGGGCCATTCACCCGATCCAAACACAAGCGGTCACCTACATTGTTCAGCGCATGACCCTGTTGGCCACACTCTTTTATGTCTCAGGCTTGCTTTGCTACGTTCAGGCCAGAATCCAAACGGAAAGAACGGCGAGATTTGGCCTGTTTTCAGGATGCATCCTTTGTTTGCTGCTGGCTGTGGGATCCAAAGAAAATGCAGTGATTTTTCCCCTTTCACTGGCACTTATCGAAATCGTGTTTTTTAAAAACCTTTCCATAGGAACCCATCGCAAAAACTGCTTTTATATCATTATTGCAGCAATAATAACCACCGGGATTCTTTCCGCTTTCGTGGCCTATTCCACAATGCCAGATCCTTTTACATTCATTAATCGGATGTCAGCAGTCCGTCCCTTTACCACGACGGAACGATTACTGACCGAACCCCGGGTTGTTATCGGATATTTATCCCAGATTTTCTACCCGTTACTTACCCGATTCTCCATCGAACATTCTGTGACCGTATCCACATCGCTGCTGGAGCCCATTACAACCCTGGCTTCCATCGTATTGATTTCAGCGCTATTGGCTCTTTCGCTTTTTCAATTACGAAAAAGGCCAATTCTTTCTTTCAGCATATTATTTTATTTCCTGAACCATATCATTGAATCGACCGTCATTCCCCTGGAACTGGTATTTGAACATCGCAATCATCTGCCGTCCGCCTTTATTTTTTTTCCGATCGCCACAGCAGGAATCAGGGGGCTACGGTATTATCAGCAGATGCGTCGTCAACCAATGTTCTTGTTATGTTTTGCTCTAATAGCCGGGTTACTAATCGTGCTTGGCGTAACTACCCACATGAGAAATCAGGTATGGGCTTCAGAAAAAACCCTGTGGGAAGACGCTATGCTCAAAGCCCCTCTTTCTGCAAGACCTTACGGTCGGTTGGCATGGTATTATGAAGGGAAAGGGCGATACAATGAAGCTCTGAGCCTTTATGAAGCTTCCTTGTCAAAACAGTGGACGAATCCTTCCTCCGCTGCCATTACCCTTGTGAATATGGCCAGAATTTATACATCTCAGCAGAATTATGAAAAAGCGCTGGAGCTGTATGATAGTTCCATTGCAACGGATCCGGCTTATATTCAGGCTTTGTATGACAAAGCTCAGGTGTTGACAACTCTGGGAAAACGTGACCAGGCAAAGGAAGTCGTGACATCCCTGCTTTCAAAAGAAATGCCAACCTGGAATGATTTGAACCTGATGGGGTTTATTTTGCTGAAACAAGGTCTGGCTGAAGATGCTCTGGAATATTTCAGAAACGCAAATAGACTGTCGTTCCAGAATCCAATGATATTTGTCAATATCGGCAGTACGTTCAGCATGATGGGACAATACCGGAAAGCGAATTGGTTTTTGAAGCAAGCCAATCAAATGGCAAAGGAAAACATCATTCCATTGCTTTGTTTATTGGACAATCACATAAAAGCCGGAAACATTGACGATCTGAATACCGATGTGAATGAATTATTCAATAATTTCAGCCTTGAATACATTCAGGACACACTTCAGCAGCTTTCCATTAGCAAAGCGATGGTTCCCATCTCTTCCAGAGCCATTTCAATTTTCATAGCAGAAAGTCTGAGATTTCGCTCAGACGCCTTATTGAGAAGGGAGTAACTTGTGAGGCCATTATATGAAAAAAATAACATAACCGGCTTCACCCTGATCGAGCTTCTGGTGGTAATCGCCATTATCGGCATTCTGTCAGCCATTGCTGTCCCCAGTTATATCGAATATCGTCAGCAAAGCATCTGCGCCACAGTTGAAGAAGACGCTCGTTCCCTGTGCCTGGCCGTCCATAGCTATTTTGCATTGCCGTCCCACAACACGCTGCCCATAACCCCAGCCCAGATTGGTTTCAATAGTTTTTCAGGCTTTGGCGCACAGAAGAATACCGGAACTATCAGTGGCGCGCTTGATAATATCATTGTCCAGGTTACGGATAACAGCGGCAGATGCCCTGGAAACCGTCCGGATTGGACAGGTTCGATCTATACCAAAATCCTGCAATAAAGCAAAAACGTTAAAATGCCTTTTATATGATTGACAAAAATATGAGCAAAATATTAAAAAGTCCTGACTTACTTAGGGTCGTGTTCGTTTATTCTGTTATTATTACAGTAACTCTAACTGTATATTTACCTGTTAAGGACTTTGATTTTATCGTTTATGATGATCCTATATATGTGACAAATAACCCCAGAGTTCAAGGAGGATTGACACCCAAGAATATTTTGTGGTCTTTGACAGCAATTGAAGCATCCAACTGGCATCCCCTTACATGGATATCACACATGACAGATATTCAGATATTCGGGCTGAATGCCGGCCGCCATCATCTGACCAGCGTTGGATTTCATATTCTAAACTCCATCCTGTTATTGGTCTGGCTGAACACAATGACGGGAGAATTTTGGAAAAGCAGTTTTGTCGCCATCCTTTTTGCGCTTCACCCCCTTCATGTGGAATCTGTTGCCTGGATTGCCGAACGAAAAGATGTAT
>JBAXVB010000408.1:0-3811 GCA_037129415.1 Deltaproteobacteria bacterium | reverse complement strand
CCCCGTATTCGCACCCCTACTACTGGGCGCCGTTTTTCCTGATGGGGAACTGGCTATAAGCTAATATAGATTTTATGAAAATGGTTTCGGGAAGGCCGCCTGGAGGGTTATATCATGCAGGTAAGAAGCACCCAAACTGCTTGTCCGGACAATCAGGATATAACAAATTAAAATGGTAAGGAATAACATTATGTGCAAAAGATTTTTCATCATTTCACTGACAAGTTTCCTTCTTTTTTTTACTGGGATGGCGTTTGGTATTGATAACACTATTTATAGAACATATGTCGAGAAAATTTCAAAACAAGAAGATATTAAACTTTTTTCTCCAGAACATTTTAAAAACAATGGTCTCCAAAATAGCATTCAATATAAAATGGCTATGAATGGTCATGAGGAATATTTGTATGCATTGCTAACAGATTCCGTATTATCTGCTTTCCAAAAAGACATAGCAATTATGGCGTTAGGGGAAACCAAAGCCTATCAGATACTAGAAAAAATATTTTTAGACACAACCGTCAACGTTTCTTTAAGAGGAGCTGTCCCCCGGTACCTCGCCGAAACTGGGCTCCATAACGATATGTTGTTCCGTATTGCAACAGATAATAACCAGGTGGATTTGTTGCGGGAGCGTATTTTAAGCGCTTTGGGCCATGCCAATGCTCTGAGCTACTTGAAAGAAATAATATATAATAATAATTTGAGATATACTCTCATACGTGATCCAGAGATAATGAACGGGTCAGCCATTCATGCGTTAACATACGGTAATGCTGAAAAAGCAATTCATATCTTTGATGAGATTCTTCATGACGATTCAACAACAATTAGTATTCGATCTGAAATTATCAGTGAGGTAGCCTCAGAGGCTAAATTAAAAACAGAACCTGAACGTAAAGCCAAATATTCTGAATATTTAATGAATTTATCCAATGATCAGACTTTAAACTCAGAATTAAAATTATTGGCTGTTGATCAATATAAAAAAGTCTCATCTGGACAGATAAGCCCTCCAAAGGTTATCACGATCGATATGGACACCACACATGCCTTAGAAAATTATCATAATGGTAAATTCCGTGAAGCACTGGAATTATACCACAAAGCGATTGACAGGTTCCATAAAGATAACGAATTAAATCAACTGGATGAAGCTCGACTTTATTCTGACATAAGTGCTGTTTATCTGGCTGTATCCGACTACAACAAAGCAATGGAGTATGCAAAGTTGGCTTTGTCGATAAGATTAAATAAACTTGGTGAAAATAATGAGGCTACCGCAAACTCATACAACACTATCGGATGTATATATAAGGCACAAGGGCAATACGATCTTGCATTGAAAAATCACCAAAAAGCACTTTCGATACGATCTGCTACTCTCGGCCAAGATCAATTGTTAGCAGCGATTTCGTATAACAATATTGGTGTGGTTCACCTGGAATTGGGAGAATATTCTCTTGCGCTGAACAATTTCAATAAGGCATTAACAATTCAGAAAACGAAACTTCATCCGGACCACCCAGATATTGCAGCATCTTATCACCAAATCGGTTCAGCTTATGATCTTATGTGTGATTACAGTCGTGCACTGGATTATTTCAATAATGCTCTATCGCTGAGAACAAAAAAGCCTGATCATCCAGATACGGCGAATTCCTACAACAGTATCGGGCAGGTGTATTATGCACAACACAATTTTGAAAAAGCGATTGAATACCATAAAAAAGCATTGGTCATCCGTGAAAAAGTGCTGGGCCCGGAACATGCATCTACCGCTAATTCACTGAACAACCTGGCCTTGCAGTACGAAACCATGGGCCGGTATGCGGAAGCCGAACCCCTATACAAGCGCGCCCTTGCAATTGCCGCCAATGCCGGTGAACCTAAGCTTCTCAGAAATGTTCAAGAAAATTTTTCATCTCTACTAAAAAACCAGGGCAAGCAAGAAGCCGCCATTTTTTTTGCCAAACAGGCGGTTAATATCACTCAGGACATGCGGAAAAATGTAGCCAAGATCGACATAGAAACCCTGAAAACCTTTCAAAAAACAGTAGAAAGTACATACAAACGGCTTTCCGACCTCTTGATCGATGCAGGCAGACTTCCAGAAGCCCAGCAGGTGATGGCACTTTTGAAACAGGAGGAATATTTTGAATATGTGCGGCAGGATGCCAAAGAAGAAGATGTAATGGCGGGAAGGGCGACTTATACCGGTACAGAAGCTTCTCTTGACCTCAAATACCGTCAGGCAGCCGATCCCCTGGCCATACTTGGCGCTGAACGGGGCCAACTGGCAGAGCTTAAACTGCGTACCCCGGATCAGGAAGCCCGGCTGACCATACTGGGGAAAGACCTGGAAAAAGCAGGTGAAGCATTCCAGAAGGTGATTGAAGAAATTACCAGAGAGCTTTCCGAAAAGCAGCAGGGTGGTAATGTAGTACAAATCGCGGAAGCACTGGGACTTCAGGAGGACCTTCGGGAGCTGGGCCAGGGAACAGTAGCCCTTTATACCCTGGCCGGCGAGGAGAAATACCGAGTGATGCTGATTGCACCTGATTTTCGAAAAGCATATCAATCCGCCATTTCTGAAAAAGAGATGAACCGGAAAATCACTGCGCTTTGCGAAGTGCTGAAAGATCCCCGGCGGGATCCCCGACCCCTGGCAAAAGAGCTGTATGATCTGATCATTGGTCCGGTTGTGCCGGATCTGACCGTGCTGAACGCAAAGACCCTGATGTGGTCTTTGGACGGTGCGTTGCGGTATCTGCCGATATCCGCGCTTTACGATGGAAAACAATATCTGGTTGAAACTTATCGGAATGTGGTCTTTACCCTTGCCAGTCACTCAGGGCTAAAAGATCAACCCAAACCAACCTGGAACGGGCTGGGCCTTGGCGTCAGTAAACCTCAGCCGGGGTTTTCTGAATTGAAGGCTGTAAAAGCAGAGCTTGACGGGATAGTGAGAACAGATAGTTCTCCACAGGGAGTATTGCCCGGACTAATCGGCCTGGATGAAGCATTTACCCTGGATGCCATGAAACAGGAGCTTCGAAAGCGGTACCAGCTTGTCCATATTGCCAGCCATTTTAAACTGACACCGGGCAATGACACCCAGTCCTTCCTGCTTCTGGGAGACGGCGCCCATTTGACACTTAGTGATATTATAAACCAGACAACTCCCATGTTCGGTGGCGTGGAGTTATTGACTCTGTCGGCCTGTAACACCGGTGTGGGAGGGGGAAACGCAAAGGAAAACGGAAAGGAAGTAGAGGGATTCGGAGTGCTGGCCCAGCGTCAGGGCGCCAAAGGTGTCATTGCCACCCTGTGGCCGGTGGATGATGCCAGTACCGGTATTTTTATGCAGAACTTTTACCGGCTGCGGGAACAGGAGAAACTGACCAAAGCAGAAGCCTTGCAGCGAGCACAACTGCTGTTCATCACAGGCAAGACCCAGGGAACATCGGATACCACACAGCGGGCCACGGTGGAGTACACCATACCGGAAGGCAGGAATGCCACCGCCCCTGCTGCTCCATTTACCCCAAACCCGGCCGCCCCGTATTCCCACCCCTACTACTGGGCGCCGTTTTTCCTGATGGGGAACTGGCTGTGAATAATAGCCCCCGTTCGCGGGAAAAAATCAGGTTGAGATCATCGTATCCACCACCCAATGATTCCCCCAATAGAAAAAAGGGGGAATCATTTCAGAAATCGTTCTGATTATTCAAAGCGTGCTTCAATACATATTGGGAACATTGCCCCGTGATGCCTGCGGCTGGTTTTTACATGATAATCCCTTGCGGCA
>JBAXVB010000407.1:0-3823 GCA_037129415.1 Deltaproteobacteria bacterium | reverse complement strand
TCAGCAGGACGACATTCGGATCTGCGCCCACTGAATACAGGCTTTGGTTGCAGCTTTAAAATCCACACCCCCGGAAATTTCAAAAACCTGGCTCAATTTCAAAAAACGGATATAGGCTTTTTCAGATAGATCGGGCGCCTGATTCGAAAGCTCCGGCAAAAAGAAAAGACCGGTAGATTTGATAAACGCAGGAAGCAGGTCCCTGCGGGCTTCGATATCCACGAGACGCATTTGAGCGGGCTTATGATTATGCTTCCAGTTTAAGATGATCAACGCATCCAGTGGTGTTCTTAATTTGAACCGGTTGGCGCCAAAAAACCGATCAATTGGAACATCATATTTATGTTCCAGATTCCAAAGTTCATCTTTGGAAAGGGATGCAAACCGCTCATAATCCTGTGGTGGCAGCAATCCCTTAAGGCTTGGATTGTTCAGAATCGTACCCGGATTGACGCGGGGAAGCTTGCCCACGCCGTGCATCCAGATGCCAGATTCCGTCTTTTCCAGAATCACCCGGTCATTGCTGACAAAATCCGCCCCTTCGCTGACCAGATGCAGGGCCAGCGTGGATTTACCCATTCCGGAAAATCCGGCCAGGGCCAGCCCTTTGTTATAAAGCCGGACTCCGGCGGCATGTCCCAGGATTCCTCCCAGACTGATTTGCCATTCGATATATCGGTTGTTGATGAAATTGACCACCTGATTCAGATTTTCTGTGCATGGTCCGATAGCCAGATGATCATCGCCGCCAAAAATAAACACCATGCCGGTCAACCGCTTTCTTACGATTCGACCACCAAGGATGTCCACATATTCTTCCTTGATTCGTGTTTTTCCCGGATCCGGCTCCCGGACAGTGAACGGGAGATCCAAATATACGTCATCCGCCTGATGCACGCTTATGATCCTGTCCGCCACTTTGGGCTGGCTGATAAACGCACTGAAATACTGCCTGAGTTCAGAAATAACCAGGCCGGAATTGGATTGAATCTGAAGGCTGCAGTTTCCAAACTGAAGGTGGACATCATCTGTCACCGGATAGTTGTCGCGAATCCATCTGACTTTATGAGCCCTTTCCGTGTCTTGGAATATCATGATGTGATCCTTTTCAATACATAGTCAACATAACGTGTGGCGCCGTCCATATTTCGGGCGATTTTCATGCCTTTGAATCCGCCAAAAGCGGAGACTTCAAATACAAGCGGGCCGTCCGGAGTTTCAACAATATCCACACTGGTAAAGTCCAGATCGAAAAGCGCCTGAGCTTTTCTGGCCATCTCGATGGTTTCCTGCGACGGATTATATGCTGCGTATCGTCCACCGTTTTCGGTAGAGGTATTCCAGGAAGAGGCATCGCTACACCTGGCATAGGTTGTGACATATTCGCCGCCCAGAAACACAACGCCCAGATCCTTTCCCCGCAGATCCAACTTTTTTTGAATATACAGGATCGGGTTGTTTCGCTTGAAGTCTTCCACGGCGGTGTGCGTGTCTTTGCCGTATTGCAGAACGCACATGCCCCGCGCTTTTGTGGAATAAAGGGGTTTCAGGACAGCCTCTCCGTATTCTTCGATGATTTTAACCGCCTGCTCCGTGTTCTCTGTAATGGCGGTCGGTGGCATGGGAATTCCGGCCATACGCAGTGTGACTGTGCAACTGAGGCGATCCAGAACCCGCAGAATGCTTAACGGACGGGAAAAAATACGGACACCACTGTTTTCCAGAAATCTCAGAATTTCCAAACGATCCAGAAGATGAGACGAGTAATACGGTCCGATTTTTTTGACAATGATGGCATCCAATCGGGTCAGGTCCGTTCCTTCGTACCAGACATTTCCCCGATCCAAATTTAGACAGATGTTTTCCATATCCACCAGCAGGCGATTACCTGTGGCGCGGGCAACACAATCGGCCAGATGTTCGGATGACCATCCGCCATAATTTCCAATAACAGCGATATGTGTCATGGTTTTCCTTGATATCAATAGAATAAAATGTCTTCCGAAAATGAAAAACTGTTCCAATCAGCAGGCGGATGATGAATGATTTTTTCCATCAGATAATAAGATCGCAACGCCATTTCTCTGGCAAAATCATAATGATGCTCAAACCGGATTGATGTATAGAAATTCCGGCTGAGCGCCAGGCCCATTCGGGCATGAAAGGTCGTATCGCCATGATCGGATGCGAACTGTTTGACCCGGTTCAAAAACGCATAAATGACAGCATTCAGCCGATCCCGCAGAGCCGCTTCAAATACGGGCATCCTAAAGTTGGACACCAGAAACACGGCGGCATCCGTCACATAGTCGTCATGATGGGAGCGATACACATCAATGTAGCGAATCCTCTGAGATATGTGATCATAGACAAGATTGTTGGCGTTGAAATCACCATGGCACAGCACGGTGAAAGGCGTCTGAATACTCGTTTCAACCGCAGCACATTTTCGAATCAGCTCCTGTGTGGACAAAATTTCAGCCGCGCCCAGGTATTTTCTGCACCGCTGCAGTCTGGGGTGCAATCGCTGACTGTCCTGCATACGGGACAGCAACTGCTGCATATAGGTGATGGGAACAGGTTTCTGTGTGAGTGTATGCTCCCAGACATCGATCATGACATCTTCCATCAGAAACATGGCATTCTGGATGATGTCTTCTGATGCGGTCAGAATCACTTCAGTCAGTGTGCAGCCTGGAAGAAATTCCACCAGAAGCGATGCGGTGTCGTGGCCCTCATGATAACCGAAAATTCGGGGCGTCAGGCCGGGATACACGGTTTCCCACTGCTCCAGACTGGCTTTTTCCTTTTGAATCTTTTCAGAATTGCCTTCTTTGAAGATGCCCTGGGATTTGTCAACGCTTTGATTTTTTTGCTCCACCAGACTGATCCTGCACCCGGATCGGGATCCCCAGATGGATTTGAAGTCTATTTCTGAAAGCGCGCCATCATAACCGGATGCAGACAGGGTTTGTTGAAGTGCATCAAACTGGTGGATTTTGATTTTCTCGCCCAGGACCAAAAACAGCAGGGCCTCTCCGATATTTAACAACGAATCGCCTACCCGTTCCAGATATCGAAAAATGAACAGCGTAGTTACCAGATCACGACTGGACTTACCGCTATCCAGTTCATTCATGATCCTGACAAATTCCGCTTTATACAGCGTATCCAGCATGAATTCAGACCGGCAGATATCCAGTGCGGCGGAAAGGCTTCGTCCTTCAAAGGCAGGTATGATTCGGGAAATATTGCGCAGAATTTCCTGAATCATGGATCGATAATCAAATCGGTGAATAAACGCCGAATTGGACAGATATTCAAGCTGTCTGGCAATGTTGACACAAAAATCCGCGATCCGTTCCAGGTTGACACAGATGATGTGAATGGACCGGATAGTGTTGATTTCCTCCTTTGTAAGCGAGTCTGTGCCGTGAATACGCGAAAAGCAGAAATTTTCGATCGTGCTTTTCAGGTTATCAATATAGTCGTCCCGTGAGCATATTCGAATGAAGATTCGATCGCCTGGTTCATTCAATAGATCGAATGTGGCCTGAACCTGACCCGAAACTTCCAGGGTCAGAAACGTGAAATTTTCCCAAATTTCATATAGTTTCGAGGCGACATCAGGAGGATATTTGGATTTCATTGCCTTTCTTTCGATAACTTTCAATGGCCGAATCTTTCCATGTAAGTTTGATGGACAGTTTGGATTTTCCGGATTTTTTCTTTGTTTTGATGGAAAGCCGTATCAGTTCCGTCGGCGTCAGCAGGGCCTGATCATTTTCAGCGGACAGAATGATTCGGCCTTTTTCAATGCCAT
>JBAXVB010000406.1:0-3825 GCA_037129415.1 Deltaproteobacteria bacterium | reverse complement strand
ATTGACTATCCATTAAGAATGGCTTCCGCCTCTTCCCTGTAAGCATCCATTACATAGGGGATACCGGTTACTTTGGTACATTCTTCGGTGAGAGACATTAGCTCCTTGCGGGTTATGGCTCCAACTGTGAAGCAGCGGGCGCCGGCCATAAGCTGCTGCAAACCGACTCTGATCTTGTCCGAGTAGCTGTAGATACCGATAGCACCCAGAGGAACTTCACTAATGGCTTTAGCGCCGACCATATCTTTTATGGTCTCGTAGTTCACGAAAATTTCTTCGATGGTCGAACCGTGCTGACTGACGGTTTTGGGCAGATCGTTCTTTTCAATCCATTCAGAAATGTTCTTTCCAACCATTCCGGGGATCATGAGAGCTCGTCCCATGCAGACAGCTTTTACAAAAGGAGCGCCCATTGAGAGTGCCTTGAACACGCCATCTTCGCTTGAGAAACCGCCTGCAAATGCAATATCCGGGACTCTTTCGCCCTTGTCTGTAAGTTTCTTGCAGAACTCATAAGCCGCTGAATGCAGATAGATGCTCGGAACTCCCCACTCTTCCATCATGCGCCACGGACTCATGCCGGTACCGCCAGGAGCGCCGTCAATGGTCAGCAAGTCGATCTTGGCCTTGGAGCCCCATTTTATCGCCATGGCCAGCTCGCGGAGGCTATATGCTCCGGTCTTGAGAGTGATTCTCTTGAAGCCAAGCTTGCGAAGACGGTCACATTCAGCCATAAATCCTTCCTCGCTGACAAAGCCCAGACGACTGTGACGCTCGAATTCCCTGATGGCTCCTTCCTTATAGGCTGCCTGGACAATTGGGCTGGACGGATCGGGCGTTACAAGATAGCCTCTCTTTTGCAGCTCAAGAGCCCGCTCCAGTCTGCGGACCTTTATTTCGCCACCGATGCACTTGGCGCCCTGACCCCATTTGAGTTCGATGGTCTGGAGGCCATGTTTTTCCACGACATATTCCGCAACACCCAAGCGGGTATCTTCCACATTCATCTGCACCAGGATTTCGCCATAGCCCTGATGAAATCGTTTATAGACTTCAATGCGTCGATCCATATCCGGCGACTTGGCGATTTTCCCATGTGCGTTCAATTCAAGTTGGGGATCAATACCGCACACGTTTTCACCGCATACCAGTGTCACGCCGCTGATGGCGGCGCCTACTGCAAAATGTTCCCAGTTTTTTCTGGCGATTTCCGTAGAACCGAGCGCACCGGTGAAAATTGGCGCCTTCATCTTGACTTTGATGTCCCAGCCGTATTCGGTCTCGGTGTTGACCGCGGGAAAGATTGCGGTATCAGGGCTGACCACAACACCAGCCGGAAGTCCCGTAGCACCGAGGGCATAACCCTGAATGTTCAGGTGCGAATAGTCAACGGGGTAGTTTTTGTCGGCGCCGGCTGTAATTGAACCGAATGGACTCGGATAGATAACTTCCCGGCCTCGGAAAGTGGCCCGGAATACTTCACAGTTGCCGCGACAGCCGTCTATACAGCGCGAACAAAGTCCACTCATGGGAACTATGCTTTTGGAACGGTTGAAAGTCTGGGTTGCGTCATTGGAGTTAGGCGTTGACAAATTCATGTTTATTCGTCCTTTCTGAAATAAATGTTAATGTTGCCTGAGAATAGGGTTCACTATAAAGGGAAAGTGGACGCCATTGTCCGATGACAAAGATACTCCTTTGTATCCCGGTCATGAAATAAAAAAAGCATCCGTCCCTCATGGAGGGTTGGACACCTTTGTTCCTACAAGCTGAAAATTCGCACTCCATTGTGTAAATTATCAACTTTTACGAAGCTTCCTTATCTATCTCTCCTATTAACCATACTGAATTTTAATGTCAAGATATTATTTTTGCGAATATGCGCTTTTAAATACGGGGTTTTGCCGAAAATGTTTTTGCAAAGACAACGATAAAGATTTAGAATGTGCGTTTTAGGTATTTGTTCCAGTTTAAAACTTTTGCCATGAAGTTTACCCTTTACCTGACACCGATATCTCCCATGACCCTGAAAAACAGCGAACTTCACAACGAATGTTTCCAGTTCAAAATGTTCCATGAGATCATGTCCATCAAGGTTCGTGAAATTCTTCTTATTTCAAGCCCTTATGATGCATATATCATGGAAGAGGATCGCAGTCTGGCCTCCCGCATTGTTAATGAGTATATCGGTCTGAATTTAAGCCTGCCGCCACGGGTAACCCGGACATCTTCCGGACGGAATGCACTGGATCTTCTGGATCAAAAAACATTTGAAATGGTCATAATCATGCCAAATGTTGATGACATGGACGTGCAGACCCTGGGCGTTAAAATCAAGACAAAGCATTCCGATCTTCCGGTTATTTTGCTCAGCCACAGCCTCCGGTCCATCTTTCCACAGGGAGAATATCGGAAATTGATGGGCATTGACAAAGTATTTATCTGGTCCGGGAATTCAGATATCTTGCTGGCGCTGGTAAAAAACGCCGAAGACCGGCTGAATATTGACCTGGATACTAAGCGAGCCATGGTTAGAGTGCTGATTCTGGTGGAAGACTCGCCCCAGTATTATTCAACTTTTCTGCCGCTGATCTACAAAGAAATCGTAAAACAGACCCAGGCGGTATTGGGAGTTGGGCTTAACGAGGAACACAGGCTTCTGCGCATGCGATCCAGGCCAAAAATCATGCTGGCTGAAACGTATGAGGAAGCCATGAATCTCTTCCAGAAATACCGATCCTATTTGATTGGCATCATATCCGACACCCGAATTCCCAGGAATGGCAAACTGGATGACCAGGCAGGTCCGGATATTCTGACGTTCATGAAACAGGAAATCCCGGACCTCCCGATTCTGATGCTCAGTTCGGATTCTCATAACAGGATGAAGGCAGACCGCATTCCAGCAATATTTCTGGACAAGAATTCACCCAATCTGCTGGTTGAACTCCGGGATTTTTTTCTGAATCATCTTGGCTTTGGTGATTTTGTTTTCCGCTTGCCGGACAGAGCAGAAATTGACAGGGCTTCGAGCCTGAGAACACTCGAACTCAAGATATCCCAAATTCCGGACGAATCCCTGTTATATCACGCCACCCGGAACCATTTTTCCAACTGGCTGATGGCCCGCTCGGAATTCGTCCTGGCATCCACATTCCGGATGGTTCATGCCTGCGAATTCAAGAATACGGCGGACCTGCGTCAGTATATTGTTTCCGGTCTGCACACAGTCAGAAAACTTCAGCAAAAAGGTGTGGTGGCGCAGTTCAGAGCGCAGAACTTTGATTCCGACATCATGGATTTCGTAAAAATCGGGGATGGGTCTCTGGGCGGAAAAGCAAGAGGCCTTGCGTTCATGTCTGTCCTGTTGCTTCAGCATCCCGAACTGTGCATCACCTATCCACAAGTTTCCGTGCAAATCCCCAAAAGCTTAGTCATCACCACCCAGGGATTTGAATCGTTTATCACGTCAAATCAACTGCAGTATTGTGCAAAAAACGATTTTTCGGATCGTGATATCTCGAATATTTTTTTAAAGGCGAAAATGCCGGACTGGTTAGTATCCGATCTTGAGGCATTTCTGGCGCAGGTTGATTATCCTCTGTCCATCCGGTCTTCCAGCCTTTTGGAAGATGCACAGTTTCAACCTTATGCCGGGTTGTACCAGACCTTCATGATTCCCAACAACCACCCGGATCAGGCCATACGTCTTCAACAACTTATCAGAGCCATCAAACTGGTATATGCCTCAACCTATTACGAAAATCCCAGGTCATTTACCCGCAATTCGGTCAGTCAGCCCCAGGAAGAATCCATGGCCGTGAT
>JBAXVB010000405.1:0-3879 GCA_037129415.1 Deltaproteobacteria bacterium | reverse complement strand
GATGCTGAAGGTGAGATTTTAAGTGATGCAGCATAAAATCAGAGGTGGACTGATGAAATCGAATAAGAGCCACAGAGGGCCTGCAATCAAAGCGGCTGTTTTAATTATCTTCCTTGTCACGGCTATTGTGATCGCACGATTCACTCCCTTGAGAGAGCATCTCACCGTCGAAAGACTGGGGCTGATTTTGGAGACTGCAGGGCCATGGGCACCCGTGGCATATATCGGCACCTACGCCGCAGGAGTCTGTTTTTTTATGCCGGGGACGATTCTTGCCACTGTTGGCGCCGCAATTTTTGGTCCCTACTACGGCTTTCTATACGTCTGGGTGGGAGCCATGATTGGCGCGGTCCTGGCGTTTTTTATCGGACGCTACTTCGGGAGGGATTTTGCCGCATCCCTTATCGGCAACAAGCTCAGGAAATACGATGAGGCCATTGAGAGAAACGGCTTTGCCACGGTCCTTTACCTGCGCCTGGTCTATTTTCCGTTTACTCCGATGAACTTTGGCATGGGACTCACCCGAGTGCGCTTTTGGGATTATTTCTCCGGCACCGCGCTTGGTATAATCGTCGGCACGTTCATCTTCACGTTCTTCGTGGGGACGATCAAGGATGTCTGGTCAAGCGGACAGTGGGGAGGATTGCTTTCCTGGAAGGTATTCTTCTCCATTGGGCTCTTTGTCTCCTCCTTTTTCATTCCAAAAATT
Source organism: Deltaproteobacteria bacterium (assembly GCA_037129415.1). Lineage (GTDB taxonomy): Bacteria > Desulfobacterota > Desulfobacteria > Desulfobacterales > Desulfatirhabdiaceae > RAAP-1. The sequence goes on along the minus strand of JBAXVB010000405.1, from coordinate 3,170 downwards.
ATTAAAGGGCTGAGGGCGTCGCAGAAGTTCAGGATTGTTTAGAAGGAAATGAAGCTCACCATGAACAAAGAGACAGACAACCGCGAAACTGCCACCGAAGAACTGGCAATGATCATTCGGCAGCGGACATTCAATCTGATGTCCACCGGCCGGATGATGTGCTCGGAGGCAGTGCTTTCGGTGCTGAATCAGGGGTTGAGCGGCGGGCTGCCGCCGGATGTCGCCATGAAGGTGGCATCCGGTTTTCCGGAAGGCATCGGCAGCTCGGGATGCACCTGCGGGACACTGACCGGAGGCGTGATATCCCTGGGTCTTTTTCTTTCCCAAAGCGATTCAAACCTGGCAGTCCGCCGCAAGGCCATGGCAGCATCCGGCCGGTTACATCATGATTTCAAATCCCGCTTCGGTTCAACCTGTTGCCGGGTGCTTATCAAAAAAGGTTCATCGGAATTCCCCCACCATTTTGAAGCCTGCTGCGATCGCGGCGGCTGGGCCGCGGAGCATGCGGCACGCATGATTCTGACAGAAAGACCAGAGTTGGTTCCTATGGCAGATCAGCAGTTTTTACGCAATAAGGAATCCCGCATCACGGTTATACTCAAAAAATTTCTTTACGGCTTGTTTGCACTGTTTTATCATACACGAACTTTCAAAAAGGGAAATGGATGGAATCTCAAATACCGAAAGAGGATATCGAACAAATCACAGCCAGACAAAGTGCTTGGCGCGGATATTGTGCAGGAAATTACGTTCCATGAGTGAAAGAGTCGTCATATCCGGGGTTGGCATGGTCACGCCTCTGGGTATAGGCAAAAAAGCTTTCTCACGAAGACTCTTCAGGGGCGACTCCGGCATTTCCCCAATTACCGCTTTTGACACCTCACAGTTTCTTTCCAGGCTGGGGGCTGAGGTGTATGGCTTTATTCCCAAAGATTTCATTTCCGTAAAAAATCTGAGAAGGATGGATCGCATTTCCAGCATGACGGCGGCTTCAGCGAGGATGGCGACTGAAGATGCCGGATTGGGCATAGATGCATCCAACAGAGACCGGGTGGGGATTATTCTGGGAGTGAGCTACGGAAGCACCGATGTTGAGGCCCAGCTTGCCAGCATTCTTTTTACAGAGGGTACGAGACCCATTCTGGTACCGAACATGGTGATCAACACTCCCGCAGGCCATACATCTATCGAACTCGGCTTTATAGGGGCGTTAACTCCACAGTCAACCACCGTGAGGCTTCGGCTGAGACAGCCATTGCCTATGCGGCTGCCGAGATTAAAAACGGTCGCGCCGATGTTCTTCTGGCCGGAGGCGCGGATATCCTTTCAGAATTTTTCTTTGCAATCATGACCCATTTCAAAGCTGTTTCCCCGGTAGGCGGTGGAGCAGAAGGGGCAAGACCATTTGACAAGCAGAGAAATGGTCCGGTCATTGGGGAGGGTGCTGGGGTATTGTGCATTGAGTCCATGGCTCATGCCGTAACACGGGGGGCTACACCATACTGTGAAATTGCGGGCTGGGGCCTGAGTTCATCTCCGTCTTCTCCCACGGACTGGCCGTCAGATCCAGGTGGACCCATTCTGGCGATTACAAGAGCGCTTGAATCCGCAAAGATCACTCCATGGGATATTGATTATATTTCCGCTTCCGCCAACGGCGGCAGGAAACTGGATCGACTTGAGGTGGAGGCGTTATCCGCAGTATTCGCGGGAGAAAAACGAAAGCCGTTTATCTCTTCCATCAAAGGTGCTGTTGGCGAGAGCTTCTCTTCCGGAGGAATACGGACTGCAGCAATGGCGATATCGATAAGAGAGCAAACTCTTCCGCCGACATTGGGCCTCGAAAATCCCATAAAATCGGGCCTCATGGGACGACAGCCAATAGATATTTTTGCAGGGAGCGGGGCTTCTTTATGCCCCATATCCCCTGAACCCTGTATCCCGATACAACCCCTTCAGTTCATTTTGAATATAAAAAAAGAAGCCAGAATTAATTATGGACTGGTCAATGGTTTTTCATCCTGTGGTACATTTATTTCAATTGTTCTGAAGAGGATAGACATTTAGAATAGTCAAACTGGTTCATGCACCATCTCAACAACATGTCTTGCAGTATCAATAGCGAAACCATTATCCAAGGAGGGAAATGAAGATGAAGACACATCCAAAGGCAAAAACAGTATATATCATGATAGGCTTGGCCATGACCGCTGGTATTCTGGCAGCCGGAAACATTTCAGCATCCGAAGGTGCAGAATCCCCGTCCGAAACTGCCCGGATGACCTCGACCATTCACTGGCTGGGCCATGACAGTTTCCGGATTGACGGAGATGGAATCGTTATCTATATCGACCCATACAAAATCACGGATGGGCCCAAATCCGATCTGATCCTGATCACTCATGATCACAAAGACCATGCTTCTCCGGAAGACGTTGCAAAAATACAGCACAGCGAAACAACAATTGTTGCCGCTTCGGCGGCTGCGGCTAAATTCCAGGGCCGGATCCAGACTGTTAAGCCGGGAGACAAACTCAATATCAAGGGCATTTCCATTGAGGCTGTTCCCGCATACAACACCAACAAGTTTCGCAGTCCGGGAGTACCGTTTCATCCCCAGGAATCCGGTTATGTCGGCTACATACTGACGGTAAATGGAATCCGGATATATCACGCCGGCGATACGGATGCGATTCCGGAGATGAAGTCTGTTCACTGTGATGTGGCGCTACTTCCGGTCAGCGGCATATACGTCATGACAGCCGAGGAAGCGGCAACCGCCGCGGCGATGATTCATACCAAAATAGTCATTCCCATGCATGTCGGAAAAGGCACTGGCAGCCTGGAAGATGCCGAGCGGTTGAAGACCATATCGTCTGTTCCGGTCACTATTCTGCCGATGGAATAACAGGAATAATATGATTTCGTATAATAGTCCTCGGAACTTCTCTGTTCTTTCCGGCAATGTGTGAAATTTTATTAGATGGAAGAGGTGATGTCTCGTTCTATATTCATGTTACATGATTTATATTCGGTAGAGCTATTTGTCAATTAAAAGATCGGTAAGGGCTATTTGGACTTTGAACAAACTATGGTATATGTGGCCAACATATATGATATATAATCACAATCAACTATTCTAAATTAAAATACATAATATTTTGATCATT
>JBAXVB010000404.1:0-3881 GCA_037129415.1 Deltaproteobacteria bacterium | reverse complement strand
TTTTTCTTTGTGGACAGCGAGCCTGTCAACTCGAAAAAATATTCCCCGCCCGGTCATGTCTATGATGATGTCCCGGAGGCTTATGGCCACATCTTTGTCAGCCGAACTGCGGCCGTCATAGGCCCGGTCACAAATCGCTGGGGCGTTTGGATCTCGGCGCTGGTTCCTCTGACCAACCCTCAAACTGGCGCCATAGTCGCCGTTCTGGGAATGGACATCGACTCCCGCGACTGGAAATGGGATGTGGCCGCCCGGACCGCCCTGCCTGTGGGACTGATGGTTGTGCTGCTCATCGGCGTGACCGTCGCCTTTGTCTCCACCCGCAGCGTTGACGTATCGCCCAAGCCTGTCATGCAGCGTCTTCTGCCCTCCATGGCGGTTGTTGTGATCCTGCTGACCGCCGGCGTATGGGCGCTTCTGTGGCAACTGCATCAGCAACAACTGGCCAGGGAGATGGCAGCCGATATTTCCGATATTTCCGGTGGTCTGCTCATGTCCCTGAATCAGCATGCCAACGGCATGACCACGGCCACTCAGATTATCTTCGCCAACCCCAATGTGCAAAAGGCTGTGCGCGATGCCGACGCTGATAGCCTCCTGGCCGCATGGCTGCCTGTGTTAGAGACACTGCGCCAGGAGAACAGCCTTACGCATTTGTATTTCCTTGATGCAAATCGTCTCTGCATACTTCGGGTCCACAGGCCGGAGCAGCGCGGGGACATCATCACTCGTTTCACGGCAGTTGAGGCCGAACGAACCGGCAAAACCGCCTCCGGCATCGAACTGGGGCCGCTTGGTACCTTCACGCTTCGGGTGGTGCAACCGATCATGGAAACCGGCAGGCTTGTCGGCTATGTGGAACTGGGCAAGGAGATAGAGGAAGTACTGGAAACAATGCATACCCGGTCCAACAACCAACTGGCTGTGGTCATTCGCAAGAAGCATCTGAATCAGCAGGCATGGGAAAATGGCATGCGCATGATCGGGAAGACACCTGACTGGGACCGTCTGCCCAGAAGTGTAGTGATCTATGCCTCCCAGGGCCGCCTTCCCGATGCCTTTGCGTCTTGGGCGGATTCTTTTGCGGACAAGCATGTCCACGGCGAAACAAACCAGGAGATCGTCTTCGATGGGAAGGACATGCTGGTATCCGCGATTCCCCTGCAGGAAGCCTCTGGCGAAGGGGTTGGCGACTTGCTGATCCTGCGCGATATCTCGGCCGATAAGGAGGCATTTGCACGCCTGATGGGCCTGAGCCAAACAGCCGGAGGGGTGGTGCTATCGCTGCTGCTGGGCTTCATTTATGTCCTTCTGCGCCGCACTGATGCTGGTATCCGCGTCCAGCAGGAGGCTTTGCAGGAAAGCGAGGCAAGATTGCGTCAAGCCAATGAAACGCTTGAGCAGCGGGTTCTGGAGCGAAGCCGGGAACGGGATACAATTCATGCACAGATGGTCATTCAGGAAAAGATGGCCACTGTTGGACAACTGGCAGCGGGCGTTGCCCATGAGTTGAACAATCCCTTCAATTTCGTTTCCATGAATTTTGTAACCCTGACCGAATATTTTGAGGATGTCGTCGAGATGTTTCAGGTCTATCGAAAATTGGCGGCCATAATCCAAAATACGAATCCGCATCTGCCGGAATCAGAAGCAGTTCACGCCAAAGAGGCAGATCTGCAGGTTGATTTCATTCTAAACGATGCTCCGGCGCTTTTCAAGGAATCCCGCCGTGGTTTTGATCGTATTGCCCGGATTATTCAGAGTATGCTTGATTTCTCTCATGTGGACAGTACTGGTGACTTCACGTCTTTCAACATCAACGACGGCATTGAAGACACCTTGGTGATCGCCAAAAACGAATACAAATATATCGCTGATGTCACAACGGATCTGGGGGATCTGCCGGATATTCGTTGCATGCCAGATCAAATCAATCAGGTGTTCCTGAACCTTATTGTCAATTGCGCACATGCCATTGAAACGCAGAACCGCTCGGACAATGGTCTGATCACAATTCGAACCTGGCAGGATGAAACGAATGTTTACTGTGATATTGCAGACGATGGGCCCGGGATTCCTGCAGATATCCAGGCCCGGATATTTGAGCCTTTTTTTACCACCAAACCTCCAGGGCGAGGCACCGGCCTGGGTTTGAGCATCTGTTATGATATAATTGTGGAAAAACACAATGGAACCTTGGAGGTTCATTGTCCCGAATCTGGTGGGTCGGTTTTTTCCATTCGTATTCCCATTAATCCTTAATACTGGAACATCATTTTGAGCAGCAGGGGCGAATAATAAAAGGAGAACGACCATGTCTTTCAAAGTCATTTGCAGACAAGCAGCCCGAATTGGCAACGCGTTACTGATCGGAGCGATGGTGTTATTCATATCGGCATCCAGTCTGAATGCCAGAGATTATACGCAAGTCGAGAAAAGGGAATATTTTGCAGCCATCAGGGATGCCAGGACACCTACCCAGCAGGAAGTTTATCGGGGGCTTCTGGCTATCATTCCGGGAATCGACCAAATAAACACAGAGCGGACGCATGGTGAAGGCATCAGTTGGGAAGCAGAACCGGGAAATTCCCGGGTACTGGTCGTCTCATTCATGTCCAGAGCTAATTACGAGAGCTATTACCGAGAGAATCTCGAACAACACCTGGAATCATACTCCCTGAAAAAAAGTCTTTGGGTTACTGTGGCTCCGGAGTTGTCCTGGTATTTTTCCCGCAAACCTTCTTGTCCCCCCTCCGAAGGCCGTCTGATACAGGCGCTCGGACTGAACCCAGCCATGGATTACGAAGTCCTGCTGGAAATGTGGGTCGATTCCGGAGATTTGTTCCGGCCCTCACCGGACCCGGAAATTACCGATCATGAATCCGCACTGGCAGTCCAGATCGGGGAAAACCAGTGGATACTTCCCTCTGATACGAACCCTTTTGTCAAACTGGACAACACCCAGATGTATATGGACAGCGCCTGGTCAACCCCGGTGACATTCAGGGACTGGTTTGTCAACCGCGCCCAGACAATCTATACAACGGCCAATGAGTCGGACCCGGCAACCTGGGGCTGGCCTTGGACCCGACTGGGTTACACCTATGACTGGGGAAATCCGGTTTTCCCGTTCGGTCTCAGTGAATTCATTCTTAAAATCAATCCCAATCAGAATGGCGGCGAAGTCATAGTAAAGCTGGAAAAAGCCGTGGACATCCTGTCTCCCGAGTGGAAGCAGTATTTTCACTGCGGAAGACACGATCGGGGTTCCAGGAATGATTAGGTGATTTCCAACAAAGAATACCCTCGAAAAATATGGCTTGATGTCTTTTCCATAGCCAAGAGATGTGAAATCAATTCTTTTTGGAAAAATCGTTGACCGCCTTCACCGAAACAGATTACCTGCTAAAGGCCATAGAGCTGCAAGCGAGCAGTTGGATGCCGTTGCACCGACGAAGATGTGATTAAAAGTAAATACAAAAGAGTGCCCCTCTACGGTTTTGTCAACTCAAACACCCGAAACCCCTGGTTGCCGAAGCAGTAGATCACATGCTGGGATATCTTCGCTTCGGGATACTCGCCCCTCAATCCTTCCACATATCCGGCGATCTGTTCGGTGTCCGCTTTCTGAAGATCAAAGGCATCGATTGTGGTTTTGAGTTTCTCGAAGGCTGTGTTGCTGTAGTATTTGAACTCGATCACCATCCGAACCCCGGCAAAGCATTCGCTGTATTTGCCTACAAACTCCAGATCCGTGCGGCCTTTGGGATAGGAGCGTTCCACATTCCAGGTAAACCACTTGGAGAGATAGCGGCTGCACAGCTCGTAAAATGTCGTGCGGTAAAAATTCTCGTTCACCTGCTGAAATACCGCTTCCGGCA
>JBAXVB010000403.1:0-3882 GCA_037129415.1 Deltaproteobacteria bacterium | reverse complement strand
AGTTGTCAGGGGCGGAACATTTTTCGCCCCTATCTCGCCCGTCTCACCTTGTCTCTCGCTACTCATCAGACGCTGGCTCATGGACCAGATCGTGGCCTCGGTAGGACCGTACACATTAAATACCCTGACACTGTCAAAGATCGGCTGAATCCGCTCAAACAAGTCCAGTGGAAGCGGCTCGCCGCCAATCAAAAGAACCTGCAATTGGCGTAAAGCGGCGGGAACGCCTGAAGATATAGGATTCTCATTTTCCAGCAGCAACCTGAGGCGCGAAGGTGTAAGCTGTAAGGCGGTAACTTTCTGTTCTTGAATGATATCAAGAATGCGCTTAGGTTCCCTAATTTCGGCTTCCGGAGAGATCACCACTGTTAGACCAGTCATAAGGCTATTAAGAATTTCCAGTACCGAAATGTCAAAGGAAATTGTGGTCAAAGCCAGTATCCTGTCCATGGGTTTGAAGCCAAACACAGCCGTCATGTTAGCGTTAAAGCTGACCACGTTCTGGTGGGTTACGACGACACCTTTGGGCTGTCCGGTCGATCCGGAGGTGTACATCACATAAGCAGGGTCGAGGGATGCCGGGATGCCGAAATGTCGGCATTTCGGCATTTCGCCACTAAAGGTTTCGGACAGGGCTGCATCCATAAAACACACGGCAGTCCCTTCAGGAATGGCGATTCGTGGCGGAACGGATGAACTTAGATGGTTGGCCTGGGTGAGTAGCACCTTGCAGTGGCTGTTTGTTAAAATAGCGTCCACACGCTTTTGTGGAAAAGCCGGATCAATGGGAATATATGCGGCGCCGGTGTATAAAATTCCCAAAATAGCAGCAACCATATTTTCGCTGCGATCCAGTAAAACGCCAACGCGATCTTTGGGCAGAACACCGGCAGCCTGTAAATGAGATCCGATTCTTGTCGCCCGAACATGCAAATTGGAATACGTCAGGGATTGGCCATTGCTTATGATTGCCGGAAAATCTGGTCTGAGGACAGCCTGGGACTCAAATACATCCACAATGGACTGATCCTGAGGATACAGCCAATCAGTTTGGTTGAACCCTGCCATCAACTGGTTTTTCTCGGATTCGGATAAGATGGATATTCTCTTGACATCAATGCCTGAATTTTTATCGGTTTCATAGGCCAGGACAGATGTTATCATTTCGCGCAGATGATGTTGGATGGCTTCGATCTGATCAACCGAATACACCCTTGCATTAAAGCGAAATGTGAACCGGAGCTGCTCCCCCGGACCAACTGCTATTTCCAGGGGATAGTGGGTCTGTTCAATATTTTCGTAGTGTTCAAGTATCAACCGGTTGCTTGGTGGTGTCTGTTGCTCTGGTTGCACTGCTGCCTGTTCAAAGGGATACCTGGAGATATTTGGGTCAAAGGTCAGTATGTGGTCAAACAATCCTTGTTTCAAAGGGCTGTTGGCTTGAATATCTGCAAGAGGAAAAAAATGATGTTTCATCCCGGAAGCCATCTGATTCATAAGCTCTGTCAGAATTTCTGAAAAAAGGCGGTGGCCGGGTGCATGTACCCTTAGTGGCACAGTATTGATAAACAGTCCCACGATATGTTCGACACCGGCGATTTCATAAGGCCGACCGGATACGACAATGCCAAAGAGCACATCTTCCACATCATTGGTTTTTGCCAGCAAAACGGCCCAAAGAGCCTGTACCACGACATTCAGGGTCACCCGGTTTTGGCTGGCCAACTGGCGCAGGGCACAGGTCGTGTCAACATCCAGAAACATCGAAACGGTTTTTAGATCGTAAGCCTGAGTGGGAGCTTGTTTCGGGAACGTGGCAAGCTGATCATAACCTTCCAGATAGTTTTGCCAGAATTCGCGGGAGGTGTTCCGGTCCTGTTTTTCCAACCACTCTACAAAGGTTCGAAATGCTCCTGGTTCCGGAAGGTTTGGATCATTTTGATTGATCTGTCCGCTATAAAGGGCCATTAATTCTTGCTGAAGGATGGGCAAACACCACCCGTCCATGATGATGTGGTGAAAACTCCAGACCACACGGAATACGGCATCCCCGGTCTGCAAGACCCGCAGCCGCATCAATACATCACGGGACAGGTCAAACGGCGTGCTGCGATCTTTTTGTAGCACGTTCTGAATGGCTTCGCGCTGCCTTGCTGGATCCATGCTGCGCAGATCCTGGAAAGAGAGATTCAATCGCCTGTGTTTCAGCACGAACTGAAGCGGTTTGGGTACATGACGATGAATAAAAACCGTGCGCAGAACATCGTGGCGCTGAATCAACTGGTTCCACGCGGTTTCAAACGCCCCGACATCCAATGCGCCACGAAGGCAATAGGTAATCTGCTGCAAATAGGCTAATGAATCCGGTTCATAAAGGGCGTGAAAAAACAGTCCTTCCTGCATCGGCGTCAGCGGATAAACTTCCTGAAGATTTTCTTTGCTCAACATTATGCCTGCCCTCAATATCAGAAAAGTCCTCTTTTGCAAAAGAGGGATTCAGTGAGATTTTCAAATTTTTCTGAGTGGCCTTTTATAAACTTATCCAGATGATATGTAAATACATCTACCATCATCCAAAAAAAATATCCATCCCAAGATGCTCAGTAAATATCTCTGAAACTGTGATTTTGAAAATCTCAAGGTTCTCTTAGGTGATTTACAACAAAGAATACCCCATTATCTGAATCAGATTTTTTCTATGCATTGATCATCGTTTCGGCCGGGCATTTCTCTGTGTATCGCCGCCGTCATGCAATAGTAGGGGTGAATCTTGTATTCGCCCTATCGGAAAGGGCGAATACAAGATTCGCCCCTACAAAATAAACCCAACTGGCCGAAACGACGATCAAGGTGGTATATTCTTTATTTGAAATCACCTTATGTCCACCCGATGGCCACAACCGTTACCGTTACGTCACTACTCTGGTGTTCTCCGGATAGTTTGGCAAGAACAACTTCATCATCCACCGGCACAAACAGGGCCAGCGTAACCGAATTCAGGTTGAGACTGCGAGCGTAGGCGGCAGCCTGTTCTGTGCCTTTTCTGGTTTCAGACATATCCACAAAGCTTTTGACCTCAATGATGCCTTTCTTTCCGTTGCACCGGATATGAATATCCACCTTGCCGTTTCCGGTTGGAAACTCCGGGCTGATCACACAGACATCTTCAACTGCCTGTTTCATCCAGGCATAAAGATGAAAATACCCAACTGCTTCGGTATAGTGCAGATCGGTTCTTTGGGGCTGATCCTTGAAGGGATTTAGTCCTTTGGCCTTCATTCGAATTAGATATGCCTTGTACCGGTCCAGAAGAGATGACAGATTCAGGGTTTCGCCTCCAAACACATCAGCCAGATCATCCAATGGTTCAACCGCCAGCATCGGCAGGCGGTCTCCAATCAGGTCAGCAGTCAGCGCATTATACAGGCGCTTCTGGATAAAAGGGCAGGAAAAGCGGCAGACAGATGTTATTCCGCTGCTTTCATCTGTGAAATCAGGTACAATCACACCGTTCATGTATAAATATGCACACCACTCCGTATAGACTGAAAACGAAACATCGGATCGGGAGAACAGCCCCAGAACTTGGGGGACATATCCCATGCGGACTTTTTTGACTATATTCAAGACTGTGTTGTTCCATTCCACAAACAATGCCTTGTGTAAAACAGTGTTCCATATTGAGGCATTAATGGGTGCATTCTGACCCGGATTGTACTTTTCGGTCAACAGTTCCCCAAACCATCCCACAAGGCCCGGCTGGCCCTTTGTGGATTCATACACAGTCCCGACAACCTCCGGTTCAACAATCTGGCCGCTTTCCTGCTGATACTGATCAAATAGGTCCGTGACTTCATCCAGCGTAAAATTGGGAACATGAAG
>JBAXVB010000402.1:0-3884 GCA_037129415.1 Deltaproteobacteria bacterium | reverse complement strand
AATGAATTGATTGGACAGCCCCTGAAAATTGCCGCAGTCCCTGATCAGTATCCGGTAACTCAAAAGATGACTGGAGACGGCTTCTGCCTTAAGCCTGTCCAGTTTTGCCAGAATAAATGAGGTTGTGCTGGGAAAAAGTTTGATTCCAGGAGCAGTTTCAAGGCCCATCATGACAAATTGTCTTTCTTCTGCAAGATAAGTCCGGGTTTTTTCAATAAATTCTGAGACATCCTGTTTATGGGTCATCAGGTAATTTACTGCCGCCTGAGCCAGGGTGTTGACGCTCCAGGGCAGCATGTAAGGGCTGATCTTTTCGATGATGTCAGGATGCGCCACAACAAATCCGATCCTGAGACCGGGAATGCGAAATATCTTGGACATGGAATTCAGTACGATGACGTTGGGCAATGTGGACCGGATCAGGCTCTTCGCCTCGCCTTCCGGAACAAAAGGCAGATACGATTCGTCAATGATGAAGCGAATATTCGAATATCTTCGGCATAAGGACTCAATTGTTTCAGAAGGAATCAGCGTTCCGGTCGGGTTATTCGGGTTGCACATAAAGACCGCGTCGCAGGGTTTGATATCCATTGCTTCAAGGTTATGGTGGAAGGATACGCTTTCGCACGAAAGTGTAAACTTAAAGTCAACTCCATGCATGCGGCAGGCATCGGCATAATCCGAGTAGGTCGGTCCAAGGATCAGCGCATGTCTGATTTTCAGAGCGACAGGAAGTGTGTATATCAACTGCGTTGTGCCGTTGCCCGCCAAAACTTTTTTCGAGTCGATATTATGATGGATAGAAAACGCCTTGATGATGCTTCCAGCGCCAGCTTCCGGAAGTGCAATAATTCGCTCAAGATGTTCATGAAGATGGTTCATCAGGCCGGGCATGGGACCCAGCGGATTTACATTGCTGCTCATGTCCAGAATATCCATGGGGTCGCAGCCCATATCCCTGGCTTTATCGAAAATATTTCCGCCATGTCCGTTGATCATCACATCACTCCTGCATCAATAGAAAATGTCAAATATTGGTGACTGTTCACTCACTATCCCATAGGGAGGGGGCCGGGGGTAGGGCGAAACCATACACAGCCTACCCCATACCATGAAGTATTTTCCTTCTCAACCATTTATCGCTTTCTGGTCAGCACAACGTTTTACCGGTGGTTGTTGATTATATGTCAGATTGACATATGTGATGGATAATTGTATATAAAATTCGTAATTGTTCTGTACAGATCGGTATTCTTTCAGGAAAAAGCAGCGACACAAAACACATGGAGAACAAAAAAAGGACGGATGATGAATAAGATGAAATTGAGCGCAAAACTGATAGGCGGATTCTGTCTCGTGGCGTTTATCACCTTGGCGGTTGGACTCACGGGGTGGAAGAGTACAAGCAATGTCATTGCGCAACTGAGTACCGTGACAGATCAAGCTTTGCCGAGTGTACAGCATTTACTGGATTTTGAGAGAGGCTCAACAGCGGTCCGCATAGCGATGCGCACCCTCCTGAATCCTGGACTTGATATCAAGGATCGTCAACGCCAGCATGACAATGTCGCAAGTGCCCGCGATCAGTACATGAAAGCATGGAAAGCATTTGATCAACTTAAAATGTCTTCGGAGGAAGCCATTCTCTGGAAACGTTTTATACCCTTATGGGATGCATTCAGATCAGAGAATACCCGATTCTTCGAACTTGCCACGGATTTGGAAAAGACCAGTATAGCAAATCCTGAAGAGTTGATAAAGTATCTGGAAAAGTTCAGGGGGGATCACTACAAGCTGGTTTCAAACGTTTCAGTGGCGACCCTTACCAAGACCGATTTTGATGGGGGAGAAGATCCGACTCAGTGCGCTTTTGGAAAGTGGCTGGCCGCCTGTAAAATCGAAAATCCGCAGTTTCGTGATGCCATGCAGTCGCTGATTCCCGTTCATGATGCTTTTCACCATACCGTCAAAAGAGTTAAAGACTTGATAAAAAAAGGAGATACTGAAGCGGCATTGGCTGTTTATGTTAACGAATTGATTTTACAATCCGAGCAAGTCATGGCGCGTTTTAGCATACTTAAAGAAGAGGCCGCCAAAGCCACTCGAATTTACGAACAGATGAATGAACAGGCAATGGTTAAATCCTACGCTATACAGATAGAAGCCATGCCGGTACTCCAGGAGCTCATCGAACAAAATGAAAAGGAAGTTGAAGAAATCAAGAAAATTGCAGAAGCATCCGTAAGCCGAGCAAGGGTTATTTCCGTGATTGGGATGGGGCTTGGCTTTTTGGTAGCTTTATCGCTTGGTGTCATTTTAAGCATTTCCATAATCCGGCCCATTAACTCTATTATTGAAGGGCTTTCAGAGGGTGCCGAACAGGTGGCAGCCGCCTCAGAACAGGTTTCATCCGCTAGCCAGGATTTGGCTGAAGGCGCAGCGCAGCAGGCTGCAGCCATCGAAGAGACATCTGCATCGCTTGAGGAGATGTCCTCCATGACCAAGCAAAATGCACAGAACTCCAATCATGCAAACACCACCATGACGGAAACATCTATGGTGGTTAAGGAAGCCATGGTTTCGATGAAAGAGCTCACCGTTTCCATGCATGAGATATCAAGTGCGAGTGAAGAGACTCAGAAGATCATAAAAACTATCGACGAGATCGCCTTCCAAACGAATCTGCTGGCTCTGAATGCGGCAGTAGAGGCGGCCAGGGCCGGCGAAGCTGGAGCTGGGTTTGCAGTGGTTGCTGATGAGGTAAGAAATCTTGCCCTGCGTTCGGCGGAATCGGCCAAAAATACGGCTGATCTAATTGAAGGAACCATTAAAAAAGTGAGGAGCGGATCGGAAATTGTCTTAAAGGCCAGCCAGGCTTTTGAAAGGGTAGCTGAAGGCGCCAAGAAAGCAGGCGAGCTGGTCGATGGGATGACGGGCGCATCCAGTGAGCAGGCCATAGGAATTGATCAGATCAGCAGGGCTGTATCCGAAATGGACAAAGTGATCCAGCATAATGCCGCCACGGCTGAAGAGTCTGCTTCTGCATCTGAAGAGATGAACGCCCAGGCGGAACAGATGAAATCGTTTGTCATTGAACTGGCGTCTCTTGTCAGAGGAGAAGGCAATGGCCATAAAGAACACGTCGGTGGCGGCATGGCTGCTGTAATGGCATTACCGCCCCACATAAAAAAATATCTCCCTGGAAAGCCTAAAATAAAAACTTCTTTGGTCAGTAACCGTCACAAAATCCAACCAGATCACCTGATGTTGTCAGAAGATAATGCCGGTGAATTGTGAAATAAAAATATCATTTTAAATTTTGTTATTTTTGAAACCATGTTGCATGACTCAAGGCAATTCGGGGGTGATCCAGAACATGAAATCCAGCCTGAACGGCAGTGGCGGTGATGCGGTGAAAAAGAGCCGTAGAAACATGGCCTCTGGGTTCAGCCAGAAGATACTTCCCCCCAGGCTTGACCAGGGAAAAAATTTCGGTGACGAAGTTTTCAATATGCGGGGTTTCATGTACCATCCAGAACGTCAGCGCCAGATCAATCTTGTCGGAATTGATGGGGCAAAGTCCGATGTCATCCGGGGTTGCGCAGTGTGTATGAATCCGATGTCCAACACCCGATTTTAATGCCCGCCTCTGAAGGATATCCAGCATTTTTCGCTGAATATCCACGGCGATAACCTTGCCGGTATTTCCGACTATTTTGGCCATACCGATGGAAAAAAATCCCATGCCGCAACCGACATCCATTGCAGTCATTCCATTTATCAGATAAGGACTGAAAATCTTTTCCGGATCATGAATCAGCCTTCGAAACGGATTGTCGAATGTATAGGCCAGCCACCAGGGACAGACATGTGGTTCCGTAAGT
>JBAXVB010000401.1:0-3884 GCA_037129415.1 Deltaproteobacteria bacterium | reverse complement strand
ATGAACGCTAAAATCTGCGGGCTTGATATGTTCGTATCTCTTTGGCCGCACTGATCACCAGAGAGACCGTTGCCACCTTTGATTCCAGCAGGCAGAAACGCTCTGGCAACGACTGGTTTGACATCCGCCCCCAAGTCGGCACATCAAATTTCAACTGTCTGCACGCTCAAACCTTCGCCGGAAAGTCGCTCCAGGTATCCTCTGTGCATTTCAGAGTTCTGATGCCATAAAACGGATGTAGCGTGTATTCATCGTCGATCGCCTTCAGCAGGATCAATTCCTGTTTGTTCGGAATTGGGGGCAACAATACTTTATTTTACTCGTTTCACAAGAGTGGTTGTTTTTGAGATGTGCGGGGGAAGTTGTGAAAATGCTTTACCTCCACCGCATATATCAAGCCCATCAAATACAATTTTGTTAACAATCAAAGCGGTTATTTCAAATGTTTCGTTGATTCCCAATTCCTCAGATCCCAGATAAATATTATCCGCCCTGAACGTATTCCCTGAAAATATTGTCGCCTGCCTATCTACCCTGATGGCAATCCCATTTTCTGCAAGCTCCCGATGCCCAATTAACACAACCAAGTCACTTGAAATACTTTCAGAAATCGTTCCAATAACGGTCTTGAGCGGATACCCGACCTCCTGATCCAAAAATGGGGACAGTATTTCAATTTTCGGAGAATCATCTTTCTGTTCATCAGGGAGCGATAACCTCTGACTGAATATTATTTGTTCCAATTGCTGAATTCGTTTTTTCAGGTCCTCGTAATTTTCTGCCATTGTTCCACCCTTTCCAGTTATAGATTTATGAGGACTTCCTGTTTCCATAATGGATAGACCAATATCATTGAAAGATTCCCACGTTTCACCCATTGCCGCGACAATTGCTTTTTGATTTTTGTAAGATGCTTTTTTCTTCTTATAGATTAAATCTGAAATATATCCACTTGATATATTTGCATTTAATGCAATTATCTTGAGCTTGCGTTTCCATTTTGTATCAGCAAGATGACACAGGGCCGCATGAAATATCAAATATGAAGGTTCAAAATCCATGGTTATTATTATCGCCGATTGAGAATAAAATAGCAACTACTTTTTTTCTCACATTTAGCTTGACAAAGGTAAATGTTTTCACTAAAAGCGAGGTATGAAAAAAATAACTCAACAATTCATTGCAAAAACATTGAATATCAGCTCGGGGTTTATCAGCGAGATATTGAGTGGAAAAAAACGACCTTCCTGGTCAGTCGCCAAGCGCCTGGCTGAAGTCACCCGATCAACCCCCGCCGAGTGGATGGAAGCCCCACCCGAAACTCTGCGACAGATCATCAGCAACATGACGGATAAGAGACAATGAAATCCAAATGCAGCAATTCAAAATCCCCTTTGCAATAAAGCCTTAAGCCAGGAGCGGTCATATAAAGCCGTTGACCGTTGACGGTGAACGGTGAATGGTCAACGGCCGTATCACAGTTGCAATGCTCAAAGTGCATTTTTGGATTTGGAGGTAGTGGAATGAAGACTAACAGCCAAGAACAGGTGACCGGCCAGTCGCCCCTACCCAACATCTGTTCGATGCAACACCCATCCGTAACAACAGTTCTATCTCCATTTACAGATTTTTCGGAGATCCGCCCGGATATTTTAGCGGCAGCGGCCGCACGGGGGAGCCGGGTGCATGCAGCATGCGCTGCCCACGTCAATGGACTGTGGGCGGATTGCTTTTTATTGCAGGAGGAAAAAGGTTACTTCAAGAGTTTTCTGGATTGGTCGAGCCGGGCCGTATCGGAATTTCGGGCTGTCGAAATGGAGCTTGCCGACCCCAAACTCGGTTACATGGGGCACCCGGATGCCATCGTCAAAATGTCGGGCGATACCGGATTGACCGTAATCGATTACAAAACACCCATAACCGCATCGAAAACATGGCTGCCGCAAATAGCGGCATACGCCCACCTGGCAAGGACCAACGGATATGATGTTAAACGTGGACTGGCCGTTCGACTGAAAAAAACCGGCGGCAGCCCGATCTCGACCGAAATCGATATCGATGGAGAGCCATGGATGGCGTTTTTGAATGCGCTGGGCGCTTACAGATATTTTAAAAAAGGCCGTTGACCGTTCACGGACAACGGTAAGCGCTCTTGTGGTCGACACAAGAGCATCGGCTGGTAAACGGTTTTATTCAGAGGGGGAACGGGGAGGTAATAATGGACTTCATGGCAGCGGTCAATGATACGGCAGATGAAGCGCCGGCGGTAGTTCAAACCACACCGGCGGGGATAGGCATCAATGATTCGAATAATGCCTGTCTGGTACTGAAGAAGATGTACTTGCCGGAAATCGAACGGATGAAGGCGCAGGCATTCGCACACGTCGTCGAAGACGAGCAAACACACAACGAGGCCATTACAATGGCGGGCCAGGCCAGGAAACTGACAACAGCCATCGAAAAAAAGCGAAAGGAAATCATCGAGGCGCCCGGGGAGTTCGTGAAGACCGTAAATAATTTCGTGAAGGTCTTTCGTGATTCTCTGGATGAAATCGAGCAAAAATTGAAAGCCGGTCTTCAGGCACATATAACCAAAGTGCAGATGGAACAGCGGGTGAGCCAAGAGCTGGCTCGCATTGAGGCCGCAAAGATACAACAGCAGCTCAACGCAAGGGCAGCGGCATTGAACGCCCAGCGAGAAGCCGAGGCGCGGAAAGCGGTTCAAAATGGAGAACCAGCCGTACCGATGGAACCCGAAGTGACAGCCCCGGTTGTGGTTGCACCGGTTGTACCTGTTCAAAAGGTTTTTCGCTCGGAAACCGGGTCTTCCGTCCATCTCCGGAAAGACTGGGTTTGGGATATTTTGGACATCAGTCTTATCCCTGCGAAATATCTTGTGGTTGATAAGGTATCTGTGAATCAGGCCGTCAAAAGTGGGATCAGGGAAATCCCTGGAATCCGTATTTACGAAACTGAATCTGCAATCATCAAAGCATAAAGGCCGTTCACCGTTCACCGGTCAACTGCTGAAATCAAGGAGGTGGTTATGGAAGAAAATTTACCGATGGTACAAAAGCGCTCCTTTGGGATAATTCCGAGGGGAATTGACGAGACAATCAAGCTGGCAAAAATAATGTCGTCTTCCGGACTTATGCCGAAATGCATACAGACACCGGAAGCTGTTTTTGTCGCCATGCAAATGGGCGCGGAAATTGGGTTGTCACCAATGGCGAGCGTCCAGAACATTGCTGTTATAAATGGTAGGCCCGGCATTTACGGCGATGCGGTCATGGCGGTTGTCCGGGCTTCCGGACTGCTTGAAGAAATAAAGGAATGGGCTGAGGGTGAGCGGAAAACGACCGCCTGGACATTCTATTGCCGGATCAAACGGAAAGGTTTTGAAGTGGCGACGGGTTCTTTTTCTTGGGCCGAAGCTTGTGAAGCAGGTTTTGACAGAGCGGATACATCGTCCCCGTGGAAAAAATGGACAAACCGGTTGATGCAGTTCAAGGCGCGCAATTTTGTGATGCGGGATCAGTTTGCGGACATCCTGAAGGGAATCCGGACTGTCGAAGAAAACAGCGATGCAATTGATCTGGAACCTACAGCCGGCAATGATGGGCGGCAACAGTATCAGGTAAAAACCTCCGCAGAAACTGAATTGTCGGGAAGCGGAAGCATTGACGAAAACGCTTTTGATTTACTTGCTGCAGAACAGTATCCGGATGGGGAGCAGAAGCTTCTTGAATTTGTGCTTCTAACGGCAAGCGCCAACGGTGTGAGCGTCGAAGACCTCAAAAACCGTGCAGTCGGGAACTGGGATGATTTTATAAAAGCTTATGAACTTTGGCGAGTGAAAAATCAAATACCTAAAAAGGAAGTAA
>JBAXVB010000400.1:0-3886 GCA_037129415.1 Deltaproteobacteria bacterium | reverse complement strand
TTTTCACGGATGGCAAGGGCGCGCTTGTACAGGGGTTCGGCTTCCGCATACCGGCTCGTGGTTCTATACAGCGTGGCCAGGTTGTTCAGGGAAGTGGCGGTAGAACCATGTTCCGGGCCAAGCACTTTTTCACGGATGGCAAGGGCGCGCTTGTGCAGGGGTTCGGCTTCCGCATACCGGCCCGTGGTTTCATACAGCCCGGCCAGGTTGTTCAGGGAATTGGCGGTATCCGCATGTTCCGGGCCAAGCACTTTTTCACGGATGGCAAGGGCGCGCTTGTACAGGGGTTCGGCTTCCGCATACCGGCCCGTGGTGTAATACAGCCCGGCCAGGTTGTTCAGGGAAGTGGCGGTATCCGCATGTTCCGGGCCAAGCACTTTTTCATAAATGGCAAGGGCGCGCTTGTACAGGGGTTCGGCTTCCGCATACTGGCCCGTGGTGTAATACAGCGAGGCCAGGTTGTTCAGGGAACCGGCGGTATCTGCGTGTTCCGGGCCAAGCAATTTTTCACTGATGGCAAGGGTGCGCTTGTACAGGGGTTCGGCTTCCGCATACCGGCCCGTGGTGTAATACAGCTCGGCCAGTTCATGTATTCCGCGTCTATGAAACAACTGATCAACACTATTTTCACCAATACGATGAATCCCGATGAATAAAATTGCCCCCAGAACACATCCAGTGACTATCCATCCACTTATCATCAATCCCAGCCGCCACCACTGCCGTTTGCAGGTTGTACACCTCACCTGTGAAGAAAACGCGCCCGCCAGTCCTGAAATAAATATCAGGGTACCGACAGTAACACTCCCCCATTGTGTGAACAAAGCAACTAAGACAACCAGCAGACCCAATACCCAAAACAGGCGCCAGGCCTTTCTGCCAACCTTTCCCGTGATTGTTTTCCGCCACTCCGTACGCCCGCATCGTTTACATATCTTTGAAACGGGGTTTTTGCCTTTGCTTGTGTTTGTCTCTTCATGATGAAGGTTGTCTGTAGCATCCATAAGATCAGAAGAATTTTCCTTGCTGTCTGGTGCCATGATATTCGTCTCCGCTGTTTTTCCATTGAATTGAATTGACAATCTTACCATCCTCCCCTGAAAAAGGCCGTAATATGGCTGTCAAGGCCAACATCCTGCACTATGATCAAATGAACGGATTTTTCTTTTCTAAAACTGATCCCCCAGTTTGCAGTTGGATCTGCCTGATTCACTCTTCCTGCCTGATAGAATGAATCATACAGGAAAATGTTCATATAGTGAGCCTTTTTTTCGAGTTTAAACTTGATGGCATCATAAAAAGTCCAACATTGACTCACTGCCCTCAATATGTATTGACGGACACTTGGAAGAATCAGAACGATTTTTATGATTTGAATGGATTTTGAGGAGCGGAGAATCAGAGCGGACTGAATTCTTCCAGTAGCTCGATTCAGGAGGCGGATAATGGCGGTCATGTAGGGCGGGTTGTCCACGCCGCCGGATTCAGAATCATATCCGGCATCTCTTTGGTTTCGGTACACCATTCGCTTCAGGCAATGATCGGAATACTGAATACACCCAACCTTTGAAAAATGTCGGAGAAATTCAGCAGCTTCTTTTTTATCCATGGTAACGCCCGAAAAGTCGGCATCCTTCATAACAGCCCAAAGGTAGTTTACACTTTTTCCATCTGAACATATCCTTTGTTCCTTTGTCATTCCCACATACTCCCCGCCTAAAGTATTCGTGAATGACAAAAGTGTAAAGCGATAAATGAAGGATGCCGAAAAAGTCAATGATTATTGATGTAACGTCAAATAATGACCAGATTGATGAATCATAGATGCCGCAAAGGATTATTATGTAAAAACCAGCCGCAGGCATCAGGGGGCAATGTTCCCAATATGCATTGAAGCACACTTTGAATAATCAGAACGATTTCTGAAATGATTCCCCCTTTTTTCTATTGGGGGAATCATTGGGATTACTACGAACGGGCATAATCTACACTTTCCGTTAAATATTCTTTCACCGCTATGACAAAACGTTTCGCTTTGCTCACCGATATTTTCGCTTCCTCAATTGAGGGATTTGAGATGATTTTGTAATCATGATCCTGGCGGAGTTCAAAGATTTTATGTAAATCAGATGACAACTCTTTGGGGAGCAAGCCCTTGTGAACGAATTCCTTGTCAAAAGCACTGATTGCGCCTGAATGTTTGGAAAACGATTTCCCTATTTGAAGCATTAGAGCCAAGGTTACATAAAACATGGCATAATAGGAGCGATTGATGATGCTTTGTGGGCTGCCATTTCCAGAAAGCAGACAATGGGCATCTTCGATAGCCTTTTCCGCTTGTTCAATACGATAACTGATAAATGTAGCGATCGCTTCTTCTTTTTTCATAATGGGATACCTTCCGATCTCACTGCTTCAGCAAGTGGAGAATAATACTCCGGGCCATTTTCCCACTCCTCGCGTGTGAAGATTACGGATGCCACCACCACGCCGACATCAAACCCGGCCTCCCATGCACAATCAGAGACGATATCCCGTCTCTCAGGTGTTCTTGGTTCGTCCAAAACAACTAAAACATCCATATCCGAATCTGGGTCGGCATCACCCCGCGCTCGTGAACCGAACAAAATAACCTGATGCAGCTTTACCTTTCCCTGCAACAGGCTTTTAAATTTATTTGCTGTTTCCATATCTTTCGCAACCATCGTTTTTTCTCCTTCTTCCACATTCCACATTCATCATCCCCCGATCTTCCCAAAAAAGTAAAAAAGCAAAAGCTAAGACATGTCAAGCGAAACAAACACCAATTTTGATGGCATCGTAAAAAGTCCAACAATGACTCACTGCCCTCAATATGTATTGACGGACCCTTGGAAAAATCAGAACGATTTTTATGATTTGAATGGATTTTGAGGAGCGGAGAATCAGAGCGGACTGAATTCTTCCAGTAGCTCGATTCAGGAGGCGGATAATGGCGGTCATGTAGGGCGGGTTGTCCACGCCGCCGGATTCAGAATCATATCCGGCATCTCTTTGGATTCCGGTTTTATTCCGGGAAAGACAGACTCTATAATTTGCATTACCTGGTCAGCCGCTACCCGCTTTTCGGTGATGTACAGCAATCGGATAAAGTGATCGTGTGTCTTTGCGGGCTTTTGAGAGTTACTCTCCCATCGGGATATGGTGGCATTGTCAATGCCCATAATCTCTGACAGACGCTTTCCGGTAAGACCCATGTTCTTTCTGAGAAACCGGATTTCGCTTCCGGCCAGGGGGGAGTCTTTCTGAATCAGGGTTTCTCCAATTAGCGCATTCAGTTCCGGCACTCTGGGAACACTGATAACCCGTTCGCCGCAATCGCAACGGAATATATCAATCCCCTTCAGCACAACGTTTTCCAGTCCGGATTCCCGGTATCGGTGATCATCCGCTGTTTTTGTCATCCGCCCCTTGCATTTCCGACATTTCATTCTGACCTCCATCAAAAGACCGTGATACACATCACAGCGTTTGCATTGACATCTATCGCCGCCACAAATGTCAAGTCATCATCATCCAGGCTTTTCCCTGTAATCCGACATTTCCAGGAATCATATTCCGGATCGTACTCAACGTCCTGAACATCACCCCACATCAGAACCATCAACAAATCATCGACCTGAATGTTTCGGTACGCCATTCGCTTCAGGCAATGATCGGAATACTGAATACACCCAACCTTTGAAAAATGTCGGAGAAATTCAGCAGCTTCTTTTTTATCCATGGTAACACTCGAAAAGTCAATGACTATTGATGTAAAGTCAAATAATGACCAGATTGATGAATCATAGATGCCGCAAGGGATTATCATGTAAAAACCAGCCGCAGGCATCACGGGGCAATGTTC
>JBAXVB010000040.1:0-21115 GCA_037129415.1 Deltaproteobacteria bacterium | reverse complement strand
AGCGATATAGCGGAATTAGCCAAACCTCTGAGATGTTGAACGAACAATAAGTAATATGTTTACAAGATCAAGCATAGGGTTTTTAGTAAATAGATTACCACTTAATGTTTGGAAATTAGATATATTTTTATATGCGAAGGAATTGTCTTTATATGTATTAAATGAAACAGGTTATTGGATATTTGTAGATGGGATTACATTAGAAGGTTTAGCAGAAATGTCGAAATGGTGTATTCATCAAGGACCTACCAGTTTAATAACTAAAGGAGAATTTATAAAACCAGCAATTAATTTCTTTGGAATTATATACGATAAAAATATAAAGCCAGAAATATTGAAATCATGTGAAGATAACGATAATGGTTATTTATCACTTTTTCAGAATTGTATCAAACTTCTTAACTGCAAAAATATCCAAACAGAAAAGATACCAGCGCCGGCGAAGTTAAACAAGAAACGTGTCAAATCAGGCAAGCAACCGATATTTGATTACCACGTTCTGAATCTCGTTCTACCATCAAACAAGAAACGCGGTTATCAAGAACAGTCTGTTCCATTATCCCATAATCGCATTCACCTTTGCCGAGGCCATTTCAAAGAATACACAAAAGAGCATCCATTATTCGGAAAATATACTGGTCTTTATTGGTGGGAACCGAGTGTTAGAGGTCAGAATCGTGATGGGATTGTTATGAAAGATTACTCAGTAAAAGCAGCGTCATAAAAAAGGATTGAAAATGAAGAGATGCCTTTTTTGTGAAACAGAAATACCGGGCAATAGTCGCCGTCGCAAATTTTGCTCGGACAAATGCTCAAATAAGGACAGGAATAACAGGAATCATCCGCCACCAGTCTATGCGGATAAACCATGTGCAAATTGTGGGGAAATGTTTACCACAAAATATTCAGCGTCACATACCTGCGGGAGTAAAGAATGCCTGGCTGATCGCTTGTTGGTGTTGGAGCGAAAGCGATATGCGGAATCGAATAAGAAGCTTCGATTTGATGTAGTTCAGAAAGAACTGATCACAACCAAATGCCCAAGATGCGAGCGATTATATCAACGGATATTCATCCCGGCTTGGATCGGGAGGGGAATGCCAAGAATGCAATGTGAAGCCTGTAAGCACAGCGGTATGGAACAGCACTGGGGCGGAAATGAAGCACGAATATAAGAGAAGAAAACGCACAAAGTTGACGGCACAAAAGGAGGCGCAATATGGTAAAGAACTGGTTGATTTTGCTACATTAAGTTTAAATGTGACGAAACATCACATTATAAAAACAGCACGCGGCAAGGGTGGTGGGACTTACGCTCACAAGAATGTTGCTCTTGCTTATGCAAAATATCTCTCCCCTGAACTTCACATGCAGGTCAATGACGTTTACCTCCGCGCAGCATCCGGTGACGTAACTCTTGCAGAACAGATTTTCGACAAAGCGAAGATAGGGGTTTTTCGCCATTCTTATAAAGGTAGAAATGTCACACAGTCACGTCTTTAATTTTTATTGCAAAGCTTACAAATGCAAAATGTCCAAAGCAGCGTGTGACTTACATCAGGTATTGGCTAAAGGGAATGGATCAAACGCATATCGGGCGCAGTATTCGTTTACTTGTGGGCAGTGCAAGCAAATAGTAGAAAACAAAAGGGGTGTAAAAATGATTACTGAAAAACTTGATACGATTGGGCCGACAGAAGATAAACCAGAATTTGAAACAACGAGAACCTGTAGGGTATGCAAGGAATTATTGCCAATGGATGCCTTTACAAAAAACAATGACTGTTTCGCCGGACGGGAACAGACATGCAAGAGATGCCGGACAGAAAGAAAAAAACTGCAAGAGGCTTGCAGGAAATCGGAAAAACGAAGAGCCGCAGATGAAAGAATCCCGGCAAAGGCCCGGACTGCGCCCGTTGAGCCGCCGTGTTTGCCGACTGGACTGCTGCCTGGCGTAACAATCGGCTCAGTTCCGGTCATTACAGATGATATGACAATCGATGTCGATTTCACCAGATACCCTGATTTGTTGGTATCTGTTGACGAAACTGCCAGTCGTGAATTCCGTACTCCTATGATGCAAATTCTTTTTATGCTGAGCAAATTCAACGACAAATGTTAAGCGGGGGATCATGGAAATAAATTGTATAGATGCAATGGCGGATAAATGGCCATCAACGATTTGCGCACGCGGTGCAATCGCTGAATTTACTGGGGGAGTATATTCATCGAAGTATCTTGCGAATGAAGATTGTGCAAGACGGGGACCTAACGGGAAAATATTAATTGGTGGCCAAGTATGTTATCCGGTGGTGGCCTTGATCGAGTGGCTTAAATCCAGATCGTCAGATTCCTGGGAGACAAGAAAGAAAAACACAGAACAGTGATATGGATATTTTTTACCCATTGGATGAAAAGTGGGGACAGAGTGGGGACAAAAAAAGTAACCGAATAAAAAGGGTTACAGTTATTAGCTGTAACCCTTTGATTTTATTGGTGCCACTGGTGAATCGGACACCCGGCCAATGGATCATGAGTGATTGATATAGCAAAGGTTCAGTGTTTATGCTGATATTGGTGATAAATTCTGATAGAAAAGCGATATGTGGTGTGCCGGTTGGGTGAACCACCAAGACAGGATCGGTTTTTATATCGGGGAAAGGTCGAGAGTTTGGAACGTCTCAGATGATCTGTTAAACTCAACCCTTGCTTCCTTTAAAGGGGTCTCTGTTGGATACCCTTAATTGTTGCTGACTGAAATCAGGACAAAGGGAAATCCCTGTATCATCGGCTTAAATATGTCAAAGTGACATATTGGGGCTGGAGAACATAAACCACTTCGGCTGGAGAACATCAATACGGCAAATTATGCCGATATGGTTTTTAACTGGCACAGGTTATGCCGGAAGCAAGACCCTCTTCCCTGTGAGCTTCCTTTTTGTCCTGCCCCTTCCTGTTGCCGGTAAAAACATCAAATTTCCGTTTCACCTACATGCATGAGACATCACCATTTTTGTTTCGGGATTGACTGAAAACGATGTAGCTGATAAAGATACCGGCGAAATGAAGAAAACTACCGCAAATAAAAAACACGGGACAGATGCGGGACAAACTGAACTTTTATGATAAAAACTAAAAAAATAATTTACAGTTTTTGCCGTAACCCATTGAATTACTTGGAGCCGGCGAGCGGATTCGAACCGCTGACCTGCTGATTACGAATCAGCTGCTCTACCAACTGAGCTACGCCGGCCAGCACCATCTGTCGGGATTGGATACTTTGTTTATGCTTCAAAATCAAGAAAAAAATATGCTCCGTTCAATGATTGATGCAATTCCCTATAGAAATCAATGTATTGAATGTTCAGAAATTTTCACCTCACAGCAGGCTTATTTATGTACGACCCTGTATAAAAACCATCCCATTCCGATGATTATTGTGACACCGTCGGCCAAAGAAGCCCAGCAACTGATGGAGGATATGCTTTTTTATGCAGGCTCGACCCCGCTGCCCATCAGCTTTTTTCCCGCGTCCGCCGCCGGAGCGTATAAATCGCTGTCCAGCCACAGCGAGGCCTCGACCAAACGGATTTCCGTTTTGTATCAACTCATTTACGCCACTTCCCCTCCCATCGTGATTACGCCGATTGAAGGCCTTCTTCAAAAACTCATTCCCAGACAAGATATCTGCAATTATTCAGAGCTTTTGATGGAAAATGAAGAAATCAGTTTGGATCGCCTGGTGGAGAAAATGGTTTCCGGTGGTTATGTTCGGACGATGATTGTGGAAGAACCCGGAGATTACTGCATCCGTGGAGGAATTCTGGATGTTTTTTCTCCGCTGTATGCAGACCCCCTTCGTATTGAGCTTTTTGGTGAAAGCGTTGAAACCATCCGGTTTTTTTCCGCATCCAGCCAGCTCACGATCAGAAACATTTCCGAGGCCATTATTATTCCCGCACGGGAAGCCATTATCAAGATGGAGTCCATCGAACCGGTCATCAACCGGATTCGTGAACAGGCATCTGTTCTTGATCTACCGGTCACAACAATCAGGGATCTGGTTGATCGCATCAAAAAAGAAGGTGTTTTTCCGGGAATTGAATTTCTGACCCCGTTGTTTTACCCCAAGATGGAAAATCTCCTGGACTATGCGCCGCAAGACACTTTGTTCGTGATGGTGGAGCCTTCCGAGCTGGAAAAATCCGCACTGGCTTTTCATGACAAAACCGTCCGGCAATACATAATGTCGCGGAAAAATGCCACCCTGTGTGTTGAGCCAGAGGCATTGCACGAAACATGGGACCCGTTCTATAATTCGATTCTGGAGCGCCTTCCGCTGATCCTCAGACAAGTGTCGCTGACTTCACATGGCAGTATGCCACAACTGATCCAATCTTTTGCATTGTCAGTTGAGAACAATACGGATATCCAGGAACAGTTGGCCGCGCAGCGTGATGCCGAACTGCTCCTGCTGCCGCTGGCGACGTGGATCAATGAAAAAAAAGAACAAAGATATACGACCCTGATTGTATGCAGCACCCGGTCTCAGGCCGAGCGGCTCCTTTCCCTGTTACAGCCTTACGGGATTCAACTGAAACTTGCGAATGTCATTCCGGATCTGTCTATGGGAAAGGGTCGGGTATATGCCTGCCTCGGGCACATTTCTTCAGGTTTTGTGTGGCTGGATGAATCCCTTGCCATTATTTCCGAAGACGAGATATTCGGCCGGAAGTATCACCGAAGGCATCTTCCTGCTTCAAAAATACACACAGAACAACTTATTTTTGGGGAGCTGAAAAGAGGTGATCTGGTCGTTCACAGCGATCACGGCATCGGCCAGTATGAAGGACTGATGAAGTTGACTGTGGACGGCGCCACCAATGATTTTCTGCTTATCACCTATCGGGATGCGGACAAACTCTATCTTCCTGTGGTACGCATGAACATGATTCAGAAGTATCTGGGAGTGGAAGGGGTCGCGCCGGTTTTGGACAAAATGGGTGGGAAATCCTGGGACCGGGTCAAAAAACAGGTCAAGGAATCCGTTGAAAAAATCGCTGGTGAGCTTCTCAAACTCTACGCCAGTCGAAAAGTGGCGGCGGGCATTTCATTTCAGGGCATAGACAGTTATTTTCAGGATTTTGAAGCCAGCTTTGCTTATGAGGAAACCCCGGATCAACTGCGGGCCATTGACGATGTTCTTCAGGATATGCAGGCTCTCGCCCCAATGGACAGACTCGTTTGCGGGGATGTGGGATACGGCAAGACCGAAGTGGCCCTTCGGGCATCTTTTCTGGCGGTCAACAACAGCAAACAGGTAGCGATTTTGGTCCCTACCACGGTGCTGGCTGAACAGCATTTCGAAACTTTTTCCGCACGTTTCAAGCGGTATCCTGTACGGGTTGCCTGTTTAAGCCGGTTCCGAAGCGCCAAAAAACAGAAAAACATTATTGAAGACCTGAAATCCGGGGCTGTCGATATTGTGATTGGGACCCATCGCCTGCTTCAGAAGGATGTCGGTTTCAAGGACCTTGGACTGATAGTCCTGGATGAAGAACAGCGATTTGGAGTAACTCACAAGGAAAAACTGAAAAAATTCAAACATAATGTTGATGTTCTGGCCCTTACTGCTACCCCGATTCCCCGAACCCTTCACATGTCCATGATGGGAGTTCGGGATATCAGTATCATCTCCACACCTCCGGAGCATCGCCAGCCAATCGCCACGTTTATTTCAGAATTTGACGACACCGTCGTCACAGAAGCCATTCGAAAGGAGCTGGAACGAAAAGGCCAGATTTATTTTGTACACAACAATATTCACACCATCTGGTCCATGTCCGACCACCTGAAAAAACTGGTCCCGGAAGTGCGGCTGGATGTGGCGCATGGCCGCATGAGTCCCCACGAACTGGAAGCAGTCATGCTGCGATTCACGAAAAACGAGCTGGATATGCTGGTCTGCACCACCATTATTGAATCCGGCCTCGATATTCCTTCCGCCAACACCATGCTGGTCAACAGGGCCGACAGATTTGGGCTGGCCCAGATATATCAACTTCGCGGGCGCGTGGGCCGGTCGAATGAACAGGCATTCGCCTACCTGTTTATTCCTGCCGAACACACGCTGAATCCGGATGCTTTGAAGCGGCTGAAGGTACTCATGGAACACAGCGATTTGGGATCAGGTTTTCAGATCGCCATGAGCGATCTGAAAATCAGGGGCGGCGGAACGATTCTGGGCGCCTCTCAGTCGGGTCACATTGCAGCCGTAGGCTACGACATGTTTCTGAAGCTGATGGAAGAAGCCATGTCCGAAATCAAGGGGGAACCGATTCTGCAAACCCTTGAGCCAGACGTTCAGATTACAATGAGCGCCTACATCCCTGAAACCTATATTTCGGATATAGATCAGCGGCTTGTGGCATATCGGCGGCTGGCGAAAATGACCACTCTGGCGGAGATATCTGATTATAAAAAAGAGATGATTGATCGTTTCGGACAGCTTCCGGATGAGGCTGCCAACCTTTTGCTGAAAATGATGCTCAAATTGCTGTGCATGGCTGCTGGGATCAAGCGCCTGGATCTCTTCGGGCAGCAACTGCATCTGCGATTCTCCGAGGCGCATCAGAAGAATCCTTTTGGAATCGTGGACATGATCGTGTCTGAAAAAGGACGATTTGAATTCACCCCAGACCATGTTTTGAAGGTTCATCTGGCAAAGCGTCATTTCAGCGGTCTGCTGTCAGAAACCAAAAACATCTTGAAAGAGATTGGTCAGCGTGTTAACAATTCCTGACAATGCAAAAAAATAAAGGAGCATGCAAGCAATCATGACCCAACACATCATTATCCGATTTATAACACGACATATCCAAGTGCTGGCTGCCGCAGCAGCAGTATGGGTGATGCAGACTGCCTGTGGTCCCACAAATCCAGCAATTGGGGCTGAACTGATTGACCGAATTGTGGCGGTGGTTAACAACGATTTGATTACTCTGGACGATCTCAATGGTCAGGTAAGGCCCTATCTTGAGAAAATCAATGCCATGGGATACCCCCAAGACAAGGAACGTCAGATGATTTTCAAGGTTCGGGACGATGTACTCAATCAAATGGTTGATCAGAAATTAACCGATCAGGAAATCGTCCGATATAAAATCACGGCTTCGGATAAAGAAGTTGACAATGCCATTGAGCGAATCAAGAAAACCAATTCCTTAACAGATGAATCCCTTCGGCAAGCACTTTCCAAGGAGGGAATAACCCTTGAGGAATATCGCAAACGAACAAAAGAGCATATTTTAAGATCAAATCTGGTCAATCGGGAAATCAAATCCAAGATTGTCATCACCAAGGAAGACATCAAAGCCTATTACGATTCCAATCCCGAGACCTATGGTGTTGAGGAAAAATATCATCTTGCTAATGTCATGATCAAGTATCCGGAAAGCCCTGACCCTTCCATTCGAGTGCAAACACAGCAGAAAATGGCTGCCATTCTTCAGGAACTCAGAGCGGGTAAATCCATAGATGAAGTTATTCAGACTTTTTCCGAAAGCACCACCAGGGTCCAAGGTGGTGAGTTAGGGACATTTTCCATTTCTACCATTGATCCAAAGATTCGTGATGCTTTGAAAGATATGAAGCCAGGCCAATATTCCGGAGTCATTGAAACCGATTATGGATATCAGATTTTCCGACTTCTGGATAAAGTTAAGAGCGCCAGCAAAACGATTGAAGATGCCACTGCCGAAATCGAAAACAAGTTGTATAAGGATATTGTGGATCAGAAATTTTCAAAATGGCTGGAAGAACTGCGAACCAGGTCTCACATTAAAGTTACACTATGACACCTTGGAACCACAGATAAACACAGATATGCTCTTTTACTAATACGAATTATGACCGTGTATTTTACCACGCCTGCCATTTTGCTACGAAGGGTTGATTTTGGTG
Source organism: Deltaproteobacteria bacterium (assembly GCA_037129415.1). GTDB lineage: Bacteria > Desulfobacterota > Desulfobacteria > Desulfobacterales > Desulfatirhabdiaceae > RAAP-1. Next base: position 13,153 of record JBAXVB010000040.1, on the reverse strand, counting down.
ATAATGATCTGATTTTGACGTTTTTCTCCCCGACCCGTGGTAAAATTTCCCTGATTGCCAAATCCGCGAGAAAAAACGGGAAGCGATTTTGCGGTGCGCTGGATTTGTTTTCAGCTTTCGAGATAGTTTGCTCAACTGGCGGAGGAAACCTTCCGGTGCTTCAGGAGTCAACAATAAAGCATCCGTTCTGTCAAATTCGTTCGGATTTCAAAAAAACAGTATATGCCAGTTATTTTGTTGAAATCATCAACAACTGGATGGAACCGGACGTTGCGCAGCCCCAGGTATATGACCTGCTATATCAGGTACTGGACAGGCTGGATAGAAGCGATCTGCCGGATGAACTGCTGAGTATTGTATTCCAAATGAGGCTAATGATCATTTCAGGTTTTTCTCCCGATTTTAGCGCCTGCGGCCTCTGCCATATCGAAATGGACTGTTTGAATGGGCGGCGCATCGGAATCAATTTCGCAAAAGGCGGCCTGATTTGTTCCGCCTGCAATTCCGCTGTTTCTTCACTGTTCTATCTGTCCATGGGAACGATCAAACAACTGCAGTGGATGGGATGCGGAAACTGGAACAAGATAGCCAGAGCCAGGTTTTCCGCCCAGTCCATTCGGGAAAGCCTGGAATTTTTGGAAGCATTTGTTCCCTATCATCTCGGAAAAGAGACCAAAAGCCTTTCCATTCTAAGGCAGTTACGGAATGAGAAGGTAAAAAACGAGGTAAACTCATGTCGGAAATCTATCTGAATATTTTGAAATCTGCTCCGATCGAAGCATCTGCTCCCTGCCGGATTGATATGGGAGGAACGCTTGATATCAAGACATTCCATTTGCCGTTAAGGCGCCTTAATCCCTGCACGGTTAATGCGGCAATCAACCTGAGAACCAGAGTTAAAATTCTTCCCGGTGTTTCAGGGCAAGTAAAAGTTAGTTCAGCCGGCTTTGAAAGCGTCTCTTTTCCCGAAGATGCTGCGCCTTTTAACCATCCCCTGGGTCTGATGTTCGCCATAGCTACATATTTTGGCGTAAGCGGTATCCATATCGATATCGAGTCCGCCTCTCCACCACGAAGCGCCCTGGGCGGATCTTCGGCAGCGGCCATTGCGCTGGTTGCGGCGCTTTCCAGTCTCCTTGAAAAAACCGGTCAAAAGCACCTGACCCGCAAACATATTGTGTTGCTGGCGCATTCCATTGAAGAAAGCGTGGCTGGAGTCCCCTGTGGATTTCAGGATCAACTGGCCGCTGCCTATGGCGGGGTCAATGCCTGGTACTGGGAAAATACGCCAAGCGCCAGCAGATTCCGGAAAAAAGTCCTGGTCAGTAAAACCCTTCATGATGATTTTTCCCGGCATATTCTGGTGGCCTATTGTGGCATTCCGCACGAGTCCAAACTGGTCAACCGCAAATGGGTGGATCAGTTTATTGAAGGCTCCACCCGAAAAGAATGGATAGCCATTGCCAATCACACCCGCTGTTTTTCTGAAGCCCTTTGTGGGCGCAAGTATCAAAGAGCCGGAGACATCATGAATCTGGAAACCGCTATCCGACAGCAAATGACTCCGGATGTTCTGGATGACATGGGCATGGAACTCATTCAGGCGGCAAGGAAACTGGATTGCGGCGGCCGGTTTACCGGTGCAGGAGGTGGAGGCTGTGTCTGGGCCATTGGCGAAATCAGCACCATTGATCTTTTGCGAAACACCTGGGAGAAAATTCTGGTGCAAATACCAGAGGCACGTCTTTTAAATGTTCAAATTGATTCGGATGGATTGATTGTTGAATGACCTTGACGAATGATGCCACCAGCTTATACACACCTGATTTTACGCGAGTGGCCAAAATGACAAACTCACTGTTTTCTTTACGTATATCGAGCAGATCAAAATTATCGTGTGGCTGTACAGAATCGACTTGACAGCATCAACGACAGGTGCTAATGCTCCCAAAGTGAAGTTTTTTATGTTGCTCAATTATCCAAAAAAGTTTACATGATAGTTTTATGGATATTGATTCGGTACTGTTTGGTGTGTATTGTAATTTCAACAGGATACAAAAAACTTGAACATTGACTATCAACGCGAAGGTGATGTTTATCATATCATCTTTCTATTAGAAAGTTTTCCAGTGTGACAAACAACCCTGACAGTTCTTCCGCCCACACTGGTATGCTCCAACTCGGTGTGGGGGATGCAGAATTCACCCTGCCCATCAATGATGCTCTTTTGGTGGTGATTTCTCCGCCGCTGGCCCCCCTGCCCCTGGCCAAACTGCCTGTGGAGGGAATGGCCATTGTCAACGGCTCTCCAGTCATCCAGGTGGATGTGGCTCAGGTCCTGACGGGACAGCCCGGGACCGGGCGCAACGTTGTTGTAGTCTTGCATGGAGATGGTAGGGTCGCCTTTCGAGTCGATCGGGTATCCTCAGTTGATGAGAGGACATCAGTCCCCAGTCAGCGCTCCGAATTACCGATGTCCTTCATGTCTCAGATATCCCGGTTTCTGCCTCCCTTAACGCCTGCCGTCGCCCCCGCCATTGCCAATATGGGTACTCTAACAATGGGCCGTCCCCTGCAGCTCCTTCTGGTGCGAGACCGGGGGCGGGTCATCGGAGTGCCAGCGGCCTCTATAGAGCGCGTGGATCGAGTCGATACGTACTACGACTATTTCACTGAGTCTGGCCTTTTCTGGAAGCTGATCCGGCTGGACGACGAGGTGCTCCCGGCCTGTCCTATACCTTCGCGCATGGTTTGCGAACTGGAGGAGGAAGCGGCTGCCTGGGTAATGATCGTCAAGCCCAAAAATGAGCGGGTGGCATGGACAGCAGCCTCTGTACTCGGGCTGCATGCTGTAGCTTATGAAAGAATACGCTGCATCAATGTTCCGGATGATACCCCGACGCTATGGTACGAAACCGGAGAAGGGGTTTTCGTTGAAATCGTCGATCCTGGCGGCGTACTAAATAACTTCTCTGTTACATCCCAGACCAGGAAGGCTTCCACCTGGGGGTTCCAGGGCGATCTGCATCTGCGTTGCGGCCCCTTCCGCTGTCTTCTGCCCTTGAGCATGATAGGGTATGTACTGGAAACTACGAATGACCTTTTGAAGCAAAGCTCTTCTTCCATGGATCTGCCGGTCATCAATGCCGCCCAATTGATGGGCCATGACGGTAAGTCCAGGCAAAAACTGGGCGTGGTGGTCGATATTGAAGGCGGGCGACGCATGGTACTGGCTGTGGACGAGGTTGGTGCAGCTTCGGCTACACTTGCCGGTGGACTGCATCTACTGCCAGCCGTTCCTGAGCCGGTGGCGCAGCTCTTCGATGGGGTGTTTTTGGATGAGACCTCAGAGGAGTGGATATATCGGTTTCGCCATCTCGCATCCGACTGCTTGTTCTCACCTGGTAGTGCTTTTATGTCCTCGCTTATGGGCTGGCTGCCCGCCAAAAGCATGGAATGTACGAAAACTGCTCCGCCGTAAAGTATTGGCTGCTGCGCATAATTGATGGTTGCCTTTCTTTCCTCATGGTTTCCACTATGCGTACCGACAAAAAGTGAAGTCGTTTGTCTTAAACCGAATAGGATACAAAATGTTCAAGAATCTAAAATTAAGCAACAAATTGATGATAAGCTTTGGGGCCATTGCTCTTGTTGTCGTGGCGGTGGCGGCGCTGGGTTATTCGAGCGCAAAGTCCATGCACCAAGGAATGGAATCACTCTACTACGATCAGCTTCTGCCCCTTGAACAGATCGCTATTGTCCGTGTCAACATAAATAGGATGTGGGCGGATGTTCACCGTTATCTTCTTGTCCCCGATGACCCGAGGCTTGATCAGGAAATTGCTCATGCCGTTGATGAAATCAAAAAGCAGATGGACCTTTACCGGGCTACTTATCTAACGTCTGAGGAAAAAAATTTGCTGACCCGGTTTGACTTGGGATGGGCGGACTATCAAAAGGCGATAACTGAAACCGTATCATTGATAAAGAACGGTGGGGAAAAGGTTGCCCTACAGGGTCTCCATGAGGGCCACAGCACGAGAAACGCCAGAAATGCAGTGAGAGAACCCCTGGAAGAGCTTACTAACCTACAAGTACGGATTGCCAAGGAACTTCATAAGGCAAGTGAAGATAATTATGCCAAAGTCAAAAACACGAACATCGTCTCAGGGATTATCGGCATGCTTTTGGCGATAATTCTGGGATTGACCGTTGCCCGCTCAATTACCAAGCCTTTGGGTAAGGTTTTGGATATGATCGATAATATGAGCGAGGGCCATCTGGATAGTAGTCTGGTTGATGACGGCCGCCGCGATGAGATCGGGCAGATGACTCATGCGGCCGTGGCCATTTCCGTGACCGTGAAGGATGTGTCCGAAGATCTGCGCCAATTGATTGATGCAGTGGAGGCTGGCACGCTATCGTTCCGTCTTGATCCAAGCCGACATAAGGGCGAATTCGCCAGTCTGCTCAAGGGGATCAACCAACTTACAGACACCATCTCCCGCCCCTTGACTGAGGTGGCGGAGGTAATGCAGAAGGTGGCGGGAGGAGATACTCAGGGAAGGATGGTTGGGGCCTATGAAGGGGATCTGCGGGCCATGAAGGCCAACGTCAACCGTAGCCTCGACTCATTGGGTAGCCTGCTGGGCGAGTTGAGCGGTATATCCGAGAAATTGGCCATGGGTGATTTACGGTCGAATGTTACAGGCAACTACCAGGGGGAGTTTGCGCTCATGCGCACCAATATGAACGCAGCCATCAACGAGCTGCGAAAGACCCTGGGAGAGATCGCTTCCAACAGTCAGAATATTGCAGTAGCGGCAACCCAGACCTCCGCTGCAGCAGGGGATGTGGCCTCCCAATCCGAAAGACAGCTCATGATGCTGATTGAGGTATCGACTGCTATCAGCCAGACTGCAATGTCGGTTGAAGAAATATCTGTCAATGCGGAAAAAGGCAATGCCCTGGCTTGCACGACTGCCAGTCAGTCCCAGGAGGGACGGGCTCAACTATTGAAGCTGATTCAGGCAGTCGAGTTGATCGCCACCAGCAATGTCAAGGTTGCCAAAATCAGCGACCGGATATCCAGAATTGCCGAAAAAACCCACATTCTGGCGCTCAACGCAGGTATTGAGGCGGCCCGTGCCGGCGAGCACGGGCTGGGCTTTGGCATAGTAGCCCAGCAGATCGGAAAGCTGGCCGAGGAGGCTTCTGCTGCGGTTGCAGATATATCCACCCTGACAGCCGAGGCTTCGCACAACGTTGGAGGCGGTGTGGCCGCCGCCGCCGAAACCCAGAGCGCCATTGAGCGTATTGCACAAGCTGCACAAGAAAGTGAACAAACGGTTCATATTATTGCCAGCGCCATCACCCAACAAGCTGCGGCAGTTCAGCAACTGTCGGCCAGTGTGGTCGAACTGCAGGCTGCAGGGGAAAACAACGCCGCAGCAGCCACCGAGATCGACGCCACCATGGAGAGCCTGTCGAAGATGATTCAACAAGCGGCGGATCAGATCGGACGTTTTACTCTGGCTTAATAGTCGTTTATAGGGGCGGGTTCGCCAGAATATCTTTTGGCGAACCCGCCCCTACTTAACCCTTAACACTGGTTGAAATATGAGTGACTCAGCACCTCTAATCCTTCGCAAACTGGTTGTTCCGTTACTGGTCGCTACCACCACCGGGTTCGTATTTTTTTTTGCAGGTGAAGCCTACCAGACGTTTGGATTGGCCGCTCTGGACAGTAGCCGCCAGATTATCTCCCATATCTTGGGGATGACCCTGTTTTTGTCCGTTGGGGTGCTGCTGGATCGCTTTGTCCGACACATCATCTTCGATGGATTCATTGCCAGCACCTTGGGTAGCCCGATGCCTGGCCTACTCAAGCAGTTCTCCAGCATGGTCATTTATCTGGTTACTGGTGGAGCCATTCTGGCGGTCGTTTTTAAACAAGACCTGACTGTCCTGTGGGCCGCATCAGGGGTAGCAGGTATCGTGTTAGGTTTAGCGCTGCAAGCGTTGCTCCAGGATATCTTTTCAGGCTTGGCCCTCAATATTGACCGTCCAATCAAGATCGGTGACAGCATCCTGCTCGACGGGGGATCTACGCCCATTGAGGGCGAGGTACTGGAGATCAGTTGGCGTACCACTCACATCCTGGATACATTTCACAACGTCATCGTGTTGCCCAATAACAAGCTGGCGTCTGTAACGATCACTAATTATTCAAAACAAAAAAGCTACGTCAATGACTTTCAGGCGGTGACCATTGATGCCTCAATCCCTCACGAACGGGTCATGCGCATCTTGTTAGCTGCAGGTATTGAGGCCTGCTCCACTTTTTCCTCCGAGAGCTGTCCGCCCCCCTATGTGCTGGTGTGGACTATCACTCCTCATGGAATAGAATACCGCATCCACTACTTCTGCGACTTGTGGCAGAAGGAACTGGGGCACACTCTGACCCTGCAGTGTGTACTGAAGCACCTTAGGCAGACCGGAATCCGACCTGCCATGAACAAGTTGGAGCATACTCCTTTGGATGGCTACACCTGGCGGAGTGCTTTTCCATCAGCCCCGGAGGTAATCCATGTTCTGGCCGCCTGTCCCATGTTCGACGGCCTGGATTCGGAATATCTCACCTTGCTTGCTTCCAAGTCCAATATCCAGACAATACAGGCTGATCAGGAGATTGTTCATGCCGGTGAGATGGGCTTGAGCGCCTTCGTACTCATCGAAGGACTGCTCACTGCCATTAGAAAACGGGGCAGAATAGCTCAGCCGATGGATATGCTAAGCCCTGGGGATTGTTTCGGGTGTGAGGTGGCCCTGCTGGGGGATGCCCATACGGCGACCATCCGATCTCGAACATCAGCAATCGTTTGTGAAATCGACACGTTAGTCTTCCAGGCGCTCTTTTCTGCTTGTCCCAAAGCGGTGACTGTGCTAAGCCATAACCTAGCCAAGACCATGTCCGCAACCGCTGAAGCAGCAGGTGGAGCGGTTTGCTCCGACGTAGAATGCATCGTCTCGGATTTTGAGCGCACAATCAGCAGAAATTTTGCCAGCAATATTCGCAAGTGACAGTCAATGCCCGACATGCCACATAGTGGTCTTCCCCAAAAATTTCATTGATATATTCTATGAAAGTGTGATGGACATGTTATTGAAATGTGAGCAAGTTTGGCAAAAACAAAATGGAGATACTTGGATTGAGGTGTCTATAATGACGAAAATATTTGCAGTAACTTTGGGATTCATAGTGTTTGCAGCCGGGATCGCTTTCTCAAACCCAAACAGCGGGGCAATTGTTTCACCAGACGAGGCCCTGCAAAAGCTGATGGATGGCAACAAACATTTCATAGAGAACAAGCTGACAAATGCTGCGATGAGCGATGCTGCAACACGAATATCGCTGACAAAATCCCAGAAACCATACGCCATCATTCTCACCTGTTCTGATTCCAGGGTTCCACCAGAAATTATTTTCGATAAAGGTCTGGGAGAGATTTTTGTTGTGCGTGTTGCCGGAAACATACCCGATCCAGTCGTACTTGGGAGCATTGAGTATGCAGCCAAGCATCTCGGATCACCCCTTATTATGGTATTGGGACATGAGCGTTGCGGAGCGGTTACGGCCACTGTGGACTTGAAAGGCAAGAGTACCGGCAGCAAGAACATTGATGCCATTGTGAAATTGATTAAACTAAACATCTATTTAGCCGCCAAGTATTGCGACGCTTGCAAGGGCGATAAAAAATGTGCTGAAACAAAGAAAAACGAATTTATGGAATGTGTGATTGATGCAAATGCCAAAACAGTGGCTGCCACTCTGACGCATAAATCCGTGATTCTCAAGCATCTGGTCGAAGCAAAAAAAATCAGAATCGTGGCCGCCAAGTATGACCTGGATGATGGTATTGTAACGCTGTTCAGATAATGATAAATGAAGATACGTGAACTCATGAAAATTGTTGAAGATGATGGTTGGTATTTGGTGACAACAAAGGGTAGCCATCGACAATACAAGCATTACTTCAAGAAAGGACGCGTTACTCTTGCCGGTCATCCAAATGATGATTTGGCTCTTGGATCATTGAACAGTATTTTCAAACAAGCTCAATTACAAAAACCGAAAAAGAAATGAGTAAGGGAGCAATCTATGTATAGGTTTCTCATCGTTATTGAAAAAGCAGATAGCAACTACTCAGCTTACTCCCCAGACTTACCAGGCTGTGTGGCAACAGGCAAGACCCGCCAGCAAGTGACACTAAATATGCATCAAGCGATTGAAATGCATGTGCGTGGTCTGCTCGAAGATAGCCTGCCAGTCCCAGAATCTTATGCCTTTGCGGAGTACGTTGCAGTCATATAGCGGAGAATCCATTTCCGACATGGCGACTGATATCTATAATCATTGAGAAAAAAATGTGTTTTCTCAATAATGGATGATGATATCATGTTGAAAAGGTTGGCGGATGAATATATAAATTAGCAGAGTGGTCAGATTGACATTTCGACAATGTGATCGCAGAAATTTTTTCGACTATAATGTGAGGATTACAATGAACTTTCAGGATGTGATATTGTCTTTGCAGAAATTCTGGGGAGCAAAAGGATGTGTTCTGGTTCAACCCTACGATCTTCAGGTAGGAGCCGGAACTTTTCACCATTTTACATTGTTAAAGGCGCTTGGGCCGGAGCCATGGAATGTCGCGTATGTTCAGCCTTCCAGACGGCCCACGGATGGTCGGTACGGAGACAATCCCAACCGGCTTCAGCACTATTATCAATTTCAGGTACTTCTGAAGCCATCCCCGCTTGACGTTCAGGATCTCTATCTTCAAAGCCTGAAGACGCTGGGTATCGACCCTTTGGACCATGACATACGATTTGTTGAAGATGACTGGGAATCCCCCACTCTTGGCGCATCCGGTCTGGGATGGGAAGTATGGCTGGACGGTATGGAGGTGACCCAGTTCACATATTTTCAACTGGCGGGGAGCATTGAACTCCATCCCATATCTGTTGAGTTGACTTACGGACTGGAGCGGCTCGCCATGTACCTTCAAGGTGTTGACAATGTATATGACCTGAAATGGAATAATGATGTAACCTACGGCCAGGTCCATCATCAACAGGAAGTGGAACAGTCAACCTACAATTTTGAAGTTGCGGATGTGGAAATGCTCTTTTCCCTTTTCAACCAGTATGAGGCCGAATCCAGACGGATCATTGATCAGTCCTTAGTTATTCCGTCCTATGAATACTGCCTCAAATGCTCCCACACCTTCAACCTTCTGGATGCCAGAGGCGCCATCAGCGTCACCGAGCGAACCGGCTATATCACGCGCATCCGAAACCTGGCCAGGGCCTGCGCGGAAGCCTATCTGAAACAGCGTGAGGCCATGGACTTTCCACTTCTGAAAAAGTAGGGGACGGGTATTGATATATTGATATCTCAATACCCATCTCCTTGGTTCCCTTCTGAAAAAAAATGATAACGAGGTAAAAATGGACAATATTTTACTTGAAATCGGATGTGAAGAAATCCCGGCCGGCTATATCGAACCTGCTCTATCCTTTCTCTCATCCACGTTGATTCAAAAGCTAAGTGACGCCCGCATTGCGCATGGCAAGGCGCTGACTTACGGAACTCCCAAACGGTTGGCTGTTGAAATCCAGGCCGTAGCTCCCGAACAACCTTCACTTGAAATGGAAGTGCTTGGGCCATCGGTCAAAGTGGGGTTTACGGAAAGTGGCAAGCCAACAATGGCTGCCGAAAAATTTGCAGAAAAAGTCCATCTGCCTGTGGGTGAATTGACAGTAAAGGAAACACCAAAGGGACGATATCTTTGCGCCTCGGTTATCGATCAAGGTCAGACTACAATCGCAATCCTGAAAACCCTGCTGCCGGATCTGATTATGTCAACACCTTTTCCCAAAATCATGAAATGGGCGGATCTGCGGATACAGTTTGCCAGACCGATTCATACAATCCTTGCGCTATATGGCGATAAAGTCATCTCCTTTGATCTGGGAAACGTTTCCAGCGACCATTTTGCCTTGGGGCACCGGTTCATGAGCCCCGGCAAAATCAAGATTGCTAAACCGTCAGAGTATTGCGATGCTATGCGAAACGCCCATGTCCTGGTAGATATGGCTGAACGAAAAGAGTTGGTGAACAAGGAAGTATCAAAAATCGCCATACGACTGGGCGGAAAAGTGTTTCCAGACAATGAACTTGTCGATATCGTAACCAATATTGTGGAATATCCGGTGGCTGTGGCCGGAAAATTCGATCCGGTGTTTCTTGAACTACCGGACAAGGTGCTGATCACCTCCATGCGGGAACATCAGAAATACTTTGCAGTCATTGATCAAAATGACAAGCTCATGCCCTGTTTTATTGCGGTCAACAACACTCATGCCAGAGATATGGATATCGTGGCCAAAGGGCATGAACGCGTCTTAAGAGCCAGGCTAAGCGATGCCCAGTTTTTTTACAAGGCGGATTTAGAGACACCGCTCGATGCCTGTGTTGACAAACTTAAAGGCGTTCTTTTTCAGGCAAAGCTGGGAACGGTATATGATAAAACCATTCGGGTGCAAAAACTGGCTGAATTTATTGGTGCTGAAGCCGGACTGAATGCTGGTGACATTCAACTACTTTCCCGCTGCGCCCGGTTGGCCAAGGCAGATCTGGTTACTCTTATGGTGGTGGAGTTTCCGAAACTCCAGGGGACAATGGGGAAAGTGTATGCGGCAAAATCCGGAGAATCTGAAGCCGTATCCTTGGCCATAGAAGAACACTACCGTCCGACATCTTCCGGAGGTCAACTGCCTGAAACGCTAATGGGTTCCATTCTTAGTATCGCTGATAAAGTGGACAGTCTGTGCGGATGTTTCAGTGTCGGGCTTTCCCCAACTGGCGCATCAGACCCCTATGCGCTCCGCAGACAGGCCATCGGTGTGATTCAGATCATGCTTGATCGGAAATTTTCATTTTCACTGGCTAATATCATAGAAACCAGCCTGAAAATCTATGATCAGTTCGATGTTGACCATATCCGGGATACCTCGGTTTCAGTTCAGGCGTTTTTCCAGAGCCGCATGTCTTTTTTAATGGCGGAACAGGGCTTTGCCAAGGACAGCATCGCCGCTGTTCTCAGCGCTTCATCAGACCATATTCCCAATGTCTGGAATCGGGTTCGCGCCCTTGAAGAATTGAAGACAGCGCCAGACTTTGAACCGCTTGCAATCGCCTTTAAAAGGGTGGCTAACATTGTCAAGAAAGCCGCTAAAATATCTCTTGACCAGTTTTCACCCAACATTAATGAATCCCTGTTTCAGGATCCCAGCGAATTAGCCCTTTACGATGCTTATCAGACGATTAATAAACGGGTGAGTCTGCATTTAAGTAACGGGGATTTTGCCCAAGCCCTTCGGGACATGGCTTCTCTTCGTGATCCAGTGGATGTTTTTTTTGCGGCGGTTATGGTCATGGCCGAGGACCCGGATATTCGAAAAAATCGTCTGACGCTTCTGGAGCGGATATGTTCCTTGTTTGATACCATTGCGGATTTTACCAAAATCAGTAATTAGGCGTTTTTTTGGCGGAGGTCAGTGCTGCAGTCATTGCAAAAATTATGAATTTTCCGCTTCATAATTAATAATTAATTTTCGATGGAGGAAGTGTAGATGGCGTTTGATCCTGAAAAAGATAAAGTTCTGAAGGCATGGAAATGTGAAGAAACCGGCCTGATTATTTCAATCAATCAATATGACAAAGGACAGCCCAAGCTCCAGATCGGGCCCCGTATTTTGAACAAAAAAGAAGGCGGGCAGCGGGCCCCTGTCAAGGCCGGGCGTCTGACCCTGGAAGATTTGATGTGGTTTTACGATATGATTGATGAAATCAAGGACGACATGGCCTCAAGAGTCAGTCCAGAATAATGAAAGGTATTGTCCAGCCTATCGTCACCCCCAACACTCCCCGGATAGGTCCGGTGGGGGTGTTGTCTGCAACCCGGATAGATATGCCCGCATTGATTACCGCCCTGGAATTGGAAAATCGGTGCCGCGATCTATACATGAGTCATCTTTATGTCCGGGATGACGGGGTTTTTCTTTCAGGCCCGTTCATGGGCGCGCCATATAGCGTGATGATTCTGGAAACCCTGGCGGCATGGGGTGCCAAACAGATCATTTTTCTGGGCTGGTGCGGCACCATTTCCACAAGCATTTCAATTGGTGATATTCTTGTTCCCACGCTGGCCTGGATTGACGAAGGCACCTCTCAAGCATATTCTTCAAACCTCACTGCAAGTCCCTCTAATGCCATGACTTGCAGTATTAAATCAGCTCTCAAATCCTGCGCTCTGCCCTTTCATGAAGGCGCTATCTGGACAACGGATGCCATTTTTCGTGAAACGCCCGATAAAGTGAAGCATTTTCAGAACAAGGGGGCGCTTGCGGTTGAAATGGAGCTATCCGCCCTGCTTACGGTATCTGCATTTCTGGGCGTTGCGCTTTCCGCGATTCTGGTGGTTTCCGATGATCTTTCCAGTTTGACCTGGAAACCGGGATTCAAGAACAAGCGATTTGTGGACACCCGCCATAGACTGGCCGCAGTCATTGCTGAAATTTGTAAATAGAATCCTTTTTGTATCCTGGTACATCGGATGCCTTAACTGGTCGCTTTAAAATCGCCATGCTTTTCTGCACTACAAACATGGAAAGAGCTTTCTCATAAATTTTGGATATGGAGATTTTGATGTGGGTCTCCCCTTTCGTTGTTCTGAATACGTTGAAGTTCTTGAATGTGGATATGATGATATACATGCACCATCCACACAATTGCAAGAATTGGAACAAAGAGATTCAGAAAGGGGACAACCGCCATCACAGTGATCACAAAACCGCCACCGTACATGGCTTTTTTGTGCTGGGCACCAAGCGCCCTGGCGTTGGTTTTCCCCAAGTAATATCCGGCCGCACTCTCAAAAAACTCCCGGCCAAGGAGATAACTATTGAGCAGAATGGACGCTGCAAAGCCAATACCAAACATGTAGAGCGGCAGTAACAGGATATTGAGGTACATTGCCCATCCGGTAAACTTCAGATCGTGCCGGAATTCAGGCCAAAACTTCAG
>JBAXVB010000004.1:0-49406 GCA_037129415.1 Deltaproteobacteria bacterium | reverse complement strand
AATTTAGAATAGTTGATTGTGATTATATATCATATATGTTGGCCACATATACCATCGTTTGTTCAAAGTCCAAACATAAGCCGGGACACTTTTACTTTCATGTACTTACGGAAACAGCCCACCTACGTTGCCTGTATAGAGGCAATTCCGGTATTTGAGTGATGAGCCGCATCGAAAGTGTCCCGCCTTATGTTGGTAGCCCTTTTTCCCTTGATAATGAAGATCGACGGCCAGCCGGGCCAGAACCATCACAGGAATGGGATGCCTCGCCAACCCCTTCCGGACGCGCGCTTGCATCGCCGTGATCCACAGCCCCAACGGTGAGACTGTAATATCCGATAACCCGGCGCCCCTTGCAAACAACAATGGTCTTCGCTGCATTGGCCTGTTGATTCTGCAGGGCATAACGCCGCAGCCAATCGTTGAGCAGGAGATCTGCGCGCTGGATAAGGGCGGCTTGGATCTGCGTCTTTCGAAGTCCCAATCTACCGGAGCGCACCGGTGACGGCCGCTTTTGAGAAGAGGGCACCTTTGCCATGACTTTGGATATTGCCATAATGACCTCCTTGTGTGTTACATTGTTGTACTAACAATTAAACACAAAGCCCCGAGGGGGGTAATCCCATCGGGGCCTTGGATAATAATTCATAATTCTTTTAGACGGTTAGAATTGGCGAATAATTATTCGCCACCACCTCTGCCAATCACCTCAATTGCTCTACTAAGGGCGTCATCCAGCTTATCCGGCTGTGTACCTCCGGCCTGGGCCATGTCGGGTCTGCCGCCGCCGCTGCCGCCGACTATGGCGGAAATCTCCTTGACGATGTTGCCTGCATGAAACCGCTTCACCAGGTCTTTGGTGACCAAGGCGATCAAAAGGACTTTTCCGGCAGCTTCGCTTCCCAGAACCACAACCCCGGATTGGATTTTATCCTTGAACTGATCCCCCATGTCCCGAAGCGCTGTCGGTGAATCGGCCGAGACTTTTTTCACCAGAACCGAAATACCCTGAATCGTCTGGATGTCATCCATCGCCTCAAGCATCGACCCAGCCGTCAGTTGCGATTTGAGCTTTTCCACTTCTTTTTCAAGTGTTTTTTGAAGAGACAACATTTTTTCGATGCGAACAGGCATTTCTTCAGGCTTGATTTTCAGCAGGCCGGCGCTCTCCTGTATCATGCGAAACGATTTCAGGATATGGTCCAAAGCTGCTTCGCCGGTAAAGGCTTCTATACGCCGGACTCCGGAAGCCACACTGGCCTCCGAAATGATTTTAAACACCCCAATGTTTCCGGTGCGCTGTGTGTGTGTGCCGCCGCAGAGTTCCTTGCTGAAAGTATCCAGTGAAATGACGCGGACCCGGTCCCCGTATTTTTCCTCAAACAAGGCGGTGGCGCCGGATTTAAAGGCAGCCTCGGCATCCATTTCTTCAATATGAACCGGAACGTTTTCCCGAATCCGCTGATTCACGATTCTTTCGATTTTATCCAGAGAATCGGAATCCACCTGAGAAAAATGGGTAAAGTCAAAACGAAGCCTTTCCGCACTGACTAATGATCCCGCCTGTTTGACATGATCACCGAGTACCGTACGCAGGGCGGCGTGTAGAATATGGGTGGCGGTGTGGTTGCATGCTGTGGCTTCGCGCTGGATGGTATCGACTACAAGGGTAACGGCGTCTCCTTTTCGAATGCATCCAGAGAGAACAGTTCCCTGATGAATAATAATTCCGGCTGGGTCCTTTAGAGTTCCTGTCACCTTGATTTCAAGTCCTGGATTGGCATCGCCTCCGGAGATAGCGCCAATATCCCCAACCTGGCCGCCGGATTCGCCGTAAAACGGGGTGATGGCGGTAACGATATCAACGGTCTCTCCAGCCGAAGCTTGCGAAATTTCCAGCCCCCCTGTCGCCAGAACCAGTACAGTCGCAATGCAGGACTGCTGACGATAGCCCACAAATTCCGGACGGATGCCCCCGGCTGAAAGCTGTACAAAAGCATCGCCTGTGCTGGCGAATTTCGTCACGGACCGGGACTGGCTCCGCTGAGTTTCCATGGAAGATTCAAAACCGGTCATGTCCACGGTCATTCGTTCATCCCGAATCACATCCCGAACAATGTCCACCGGAAACCCGAATGTATCGTAGAGCTTGAACACCACATTTCCGGGAACCTCTGTCTGGCCTTTGGCTTTCATGTCCTGAAGGGTATCGTTTAACAGCTTGAGGCCATTGTCCAGTGTTTCGGAAAACCGGCGTTCTTCATTCTGGATCACATTCGTTATGAAGGCAAAAGCGTCGGACAGCTCCGGGTAGGCTGGCTTCATGAGATCGCAAACCGCACCTGCGGTTTTGTGAAGAAACGGCCTGGTCAGGCCGATGTTACGGCCATATCGTATGGCCCGCCGCATGATCCGCCGAAGGACATACCCCCTGCCATCATTGGATGGCAAGACCCCGTCTCCGATCAGAAATGCGGCTGCCCTGCTGTGATCGGCAATGACCTTCATGGCCACATCGCTTTCATGAGAATCTCCGATACGTTTCCCGCAGAGAGCTTCGGCCTCTTTCATGATGGGCATGATCAGGTCGGTGTCATAATTTGTGTCCACATTCTGTACAACAGAGACGATCCGCTCAAGGCCCAGGCCAGTATCTATGCTGGGTTTTGGAAGAGGTGTCATTTTGCCGGTTTCATCCCGGTTAAACTGCATGAACACCAGATTCCAGATTTCCAGATAACGGTCGCATTCGCATCCCACCCGGCACTCCGGTTGTCCGCATCCGTAGCGTTCGCCACGGTCGATCAGGATTTCCGAACAAGGGCCGCAAGGGCCGGTATCTCCCATTGCCCAAAAATTGTCCTTTTCTCCAAACCGGACAATCCGCTCTTCAGGAATGCCGATGTTTTTGTGCCACAGGCCGTATGCCTCGTCATCATCCAGATACACGGAGGCATACAGTTTATCCGCTGGCAGGCCATAGCCGTTGATCATCAGATCCCAGGCAAATTCAATGGCTTTTTCCTTGAAATAATCCCCAAAAGAAAAATTCCCCAACATTTCAAAAAATGTGTGGTGCCTGGCGGTATAGCCAACATTTTCAAGGTCATTGTGCTTGCCGCCTGCCCGGACGCATTTCTGGGAAGTAACGGCGCGGTCATATCCGCGTTTTTCCTCTCCGAGAAACGTGCGCTTGAACTGAACCATGCCAGCGTTTGTGAATAACAGGGTGGGATCATCCTGTGGAACCAGGGATGAACTTCTGACCTGCTGGTGTGAATGTTTTTTGAAATATTCCAGGAATTGCCTGCGTATCTCGTTGCCCGTCATAGTTCGCTCCATTAAAATAAAAACAGGTTATTAGGCTAATGGCTTGATAACGATTCTAATCCTTCAGACTTTTGTCTTCAGCCTTAATTGTTTGTTTAGAATCCTCTTCCTTCTTGACAACAATTCCCATGCTTTCTCTGACCCGAGTCAAAATGGATTGATAAGTTTCCGGATTCTCCGCAAAATATGTCTTGACGTTTTGTCGGCCCTGTCCGATCCGTTCTCCCTGATAGGCGTACCAGGAACCGCTTTTTTCAATGATGCCCGCGTCGACACCAACATCCAGGAGGTCTCCAGCCGCAGAAATGCCTTCGCCATAGAGTATATCGAATTCCGCCTCCCGGAATGGCGGGGCCAACTTGTTTTTTACAACCTTGACCTTGGTGCGGTTACCCAACTGTTCCTGAGCATCCTTGATAGGGGTGGTGCGGCGAATATCAAGCCGGACAGATGCATAAAATTTCAATGCATTGCCACCGGTCGTGGTTTCAGGATTTCCAAAAACAACACCGATTTTGGAACGAATCTGGTTGATAAAAATCACACATGTCATGGTCTTGCTGATGGTTCCGGTCAGTTTTCGCAGGGCCTGGGACATGAGCCTGGCCTGAAGCCCCATGTGGGAATCCCCCATGTCGCCTTCGATTTCCGCACGGGGAACCAGCGCCGCCACAGAGTCGATGACCACGATATCAATGGCTCCGCTTCGCACCAGCATATCGGTGATTTCAAGGGCCTGCTCCCCGGTATCAGGCTGAGAAATCAGCATTTCATCACAATTGACTCCGAGTTTGCGTGCATAAATCGGGTCCAGCGCATGTTCGGCATCAATAAATGCGGCGATTCCACCCTGACTTTGGGCGCTTGCAACCGCATGAAGGGCCAGTGTAGTTTTCCCTGATGATTCCGGACCGAATATTTCAACCACCCTTCCCCGGGGAAGGCCGCCGATACCAAGGGCCTTGTCCAGAGCCAGAGATCCGGTAGAAATAGTGGGGATGTCTTGTACGACCCGACTTCCCAGCTTCATGATAGAACCTTTACCGAACTGGCGTTCTATCTGAATCATTGCCGCATCAACTGCTTTTTCCTTTTCCGGCATGGTACTCATGCGCTCTCCTTCCTTAAACTGTGAATGGTGAATAGTGAATAACTCCCCGGTTCCCTCCCGATGGGAGAGGGAGTGAACGGTTATGTTAGACCGGCAGGGTAAACTGCGGCTCGCCCAACATGAATTCGCCGCGTGAAATCCATTCCTTCAGGGTTGCAGCGATTTCCCTGGCCCTGACCATACTGGACAACGGAACGGTCTGAACATCCTCGCCGTTCAAATGGATCGTTCCGCTTTTAAGCTCCGCATAGCTGACCTGACCCAGGCTTCGGGAGATGCCGTTAGGATAATCAAAGCCATAGTCCAGAATCTGGGTAAAAATTTCTTCATCCGAAACTCCGGTATATTGGGCTATTTCTTCATTCAAAACCGGAATCGGGATTCCCAGGCCGACCGACAGCGAACAGCCATATCCCAGAATACTCACCCCGACCAGCCATCGGGGACTCATTTTTTTCAGATCTCCCATTACCCACAATGTTCCGGCAGGAGTTACCGGGACCCCTTCCGGAGTACGTTTGGCGGAAGGTTTATGCTGGGTTCCGTGCCAGGTCACATAGCCTTCCGCGCCTCCCAGAAATATCCGGGTTCCCAGTCCAATGGTCTGGTAGTAGGGGTCGTTAAACAGCGGGCTGAGCGAACCCGACGTACTGTAGTTGGCGTTCCCAGCCTTGGGCTTCAGGGTCCCCATGTATGTATAAACAGTTTTTTTGGTCAGATTCACGGCGCAATTGTAATTCTGGTATCCATTTCTGGGATTGCAAAGCATGGCGTTGGGAAGGTTTTGAAGGGTGATTTCCTTTTCAACATACCGGTTGGGATAGCAGTCCGTGCCGTAGGCCGTGGCTTTCAGAAATACCCGCTTTCCGGCAACCAAATCCTGAATCACATGTCCGCCCCCGTAATTGAATTCGCCTGGATAGACCTTGTTCAAAGGGTCATCTTCACAGGGTTCCGTGGCGCCGATATAACAATCCACAGCGGCAAGACCGCCGTAAGCCGGAACATTGTTCATCCAGACTTTGGAAGCTTTGATGCCAGGCGTCGAATGTCCAAAATTGATAAATGCGCCGGATGAACACATGGGCGCAAAAGTACCGGTCGTAACCACATCCACATACCGGGCTGCCTCAACCGGGCCCTTATCTTTAACAATATCCGTCATTTCTTCGGCGGTGACCACCACCACCTCACCGGATCTGATTTTGTCATTGATTTCTTTATAAGTCTTGGTAACTTTGTGTTTTTTCATGAACAAAAATCTCCAATAGAAAAACATGCAGAAGGTCCATGCTGATGGTTTTTATCCAGATATCCAGCCTGAGTACCCGAGCTTATCATCACTTGATGGTGGATTGCACTTCCTTAATCTTATCGGTAATATTGTTTTTTATCCACTCTTCATCCCACCATTCAATCGGGTTGACAAAGGTGTTTCGTACCAGCATGGCATAGTGCAAGTGATCACCGGCGGCCATGCCGGTACTACCCGTATATCCGATAATGTCGTTTTTTGAAACCTGCTGGCCCACCGTGACATTAAAGCTGTGCAGGTGAGAATACATGCTGAACAACCCAAATCCGTGATCCAGCAGAACAGTGTTGCCATAGATTCCAAGTGAATCCATGAACACCACCCTGCCGTTGTTGGCGGCTGGAACCGGAGACTTCCTGATGGACGCAAGATCCACACCAAGATGATCCTGCCGGTCAACCTCTTTACCCTCGTACATGTATATTCTGTGATCCGCAAACCCGGCCCTGGGAGCGGAATTGGGAAGACGGGTAAAGATGCCTTCCCAGTACAACTTATCGTCGCTTGCCGCAACAGCGGATAAAATTCTCTGATAATTGGATTCGCGAAGTTCTTTGTTCACCTTGATGAATCTGGCCAGCATGGGTTTTTGGCTATCCGGCGGAACCTCTACATCAAATTCAGGCATTTTCTGGTTCAAAAAGCTGTCGCTTAAAGAGATGGTATCTACTTTAAAAGCCTTTCGTTTGACGTGATGCGGAAAACCCGATCTCGTCGCATTTCCTGACTGATCGACCGCCTTTACGAAAAATTCGGTTCCAGGTTTCTGAGAATGATTCAACGCAATAAATGCAAGATGGATTCCCGGATCACTGAAATACCCGGCCTGACCCGGATAAAAAATATCCCCAACCATCACTCCGCTGATCGGACAGGGTTCAGAAAGCCGGTAGATGACAAGACCTGCCCCACCCTGATTCATATTGAGTACCCGATTCAGAATCACAATTTCCGGAGGCCGCGAATCAATAAGAACATTTTTTTCGATCTCGGTTTTATTGCCGTTAAACCAGCCTCTCCAGGAATTATCCCGGACCGTTACCCGGAATATGGCCTTGCCATCGGTAATTCCCAGCTTTTTTACATCCACTTTGACAGCAACAGACAGCGTATGGACAGGCGCCAAATCGGATGACCCTTTCAGCGGATAAGTTTCATCCCGAAGAATCATTTCCCTGCCATTTTGCTCAATGGCCACCCGTAATTTTCGAATACCGCTTTTGGCATCAGACAGATTCAGAACAAATTCCTGGGAAGGGTTTAGAAAAGAAGGAATTTCAGTTGCGATAACGGGCTTTTCCCCTTCCAGCCGGCTCCACAGAAACCATACCGATACCAATGCGACGCACACCAGCCCCAGTACCACCAGACGAAGGATAAATTTTACGGGATCAAGTTTATTTTCCACAGCATTTCAATCCATTATTTTTAAATAAACAACAACATGTCATCAGCGCAACGAACCACCCTCTCTTTTTTTCCGAAGTGGAGAGGCCAAGAGATGGCGAAGTAGAAAGTTCAAGATCAAGGCGAGCAAATCCTGAGGAGTGAGGCGTACAACCAGTACGCCGCAACGACGAAGGATGAAGCTTAACGCAGATATTGGACTTTCTACTTCGCCATCAGTTATTATCAATTAACCCGGTGCTTATCAAGATTTGTTTTTGCTGCATGATTTGGAACCATCATCACTTCTTGACTTTTGCCTGCTCGAGCTATAAATAAAACATCATGAAATTATTGGGAAGTTAAGACACTGGGTGGATAAACCCCGCCACATTAAAGAACAGTGAATCATTATGAATTTCAAGACAACATTCAACGATATATGTATGGGAGCAGACGCTGAGCTGGTCTTATTTGCCGGCCCATGTGTCATCGAAGACCACAAAACCACGTTATCCATTGCCCGTTTTCTGAAACAGATGACCAGCGAACTGGGAATACCTTTTGTTTTTAAAGCCTCTTACGACAAGGCGAATCGGACATCTCTTCAATCCTACCGGGGTCCTGGAATGCGTGCTGGCCTTGAAATCCTGTCCAGCATCAAAAATGAATTGTCAATTCCCATCCTGTCGGATGTTCATGCGCGATCGGAAGTGGAATCCGCAGCTCAAGTTCTGGATATCATCCAAATACCCGCTTTTTTATGCAGACAGACCGATCTGATTCTGGAAGTTGCTCAAACCGGAAAACCGGTTAACATCAAAAAAGGCCAGTTTCTGTCTCCCTGGGATATGTTTCAGGTTACTGAAAAAATCACATCTACCGGAAATCGCCAGATTTTATTGACGGAACGCGGAAGCATGTTCGGATATTCAAACCTTGTCGTGGATTTTCGAAGCATTAAAATTATGCAGGATACGGGCTTTCCGGTCATATTTGACGCCACACACAGCGTTCAACTGCCAGGCGGCGCCGGCAAAAGCTCTGGTGGTCAAAGAGAATTTGCGCCCCTTCTGGCAAAAGCCGCCGTTGCTGCAGGCGCCGACGGCATTTTTATCGAAGTTCATCCTGATCCTGATCACGCAAAATGTGATGGCCCCAATTCCTTGCCCCTGACGAGCCTCCATGACCTGATTTCCAGGCTTAAAGCGATTCGCAGGCTGGTAACAGAAGTTAACTCATCAGGCGAAACTGCTTATGGAACATCAGATTGTGATAGATAAGTTTAAAAAAATAAAGCTTTTGTTGCTGGATGTCGACGGTGTTCTGACGGATGGCAGTATCATTTATGATGATGCTGGTTCACAGATCAAAGTGTTCAATGTCAAGGATGGCCTGGGTATCCGCCTGTTAATGCTTTCCGGCGTTCAGGTAGGAATCGCAACTGGAAGGCGTTCCAAAGCCCTCCTTCACCGATGCGAAAATCTGGGAATTTCACTGATTCTGGATGGTCTTTCAACGAAAACAGATGTTCTGAACATTGTTTATCAGCAGACAGGCATTTTGGCGGATGAAATTGCTTTTGTCGGCGATGATCTCATGGATCTGCCGTTGATGAAAAAATCCGGCGTATCTATCGCTGTTGCCGATGCTCACGAACTGATCCGTTTCCATGCCGATATGGTTACTCATGCTTCCGGTGGAAATGGTGCAGTAAGGGAGATATGTGAGACGATTTTAAAAGCCAAAAACCAGTGGGATAATGTTATCAATCGGTTTATGTGTTGTTAAAGATAAATGATGACGGATTGCGGCGCTTCCACATGATCACATTCCATCGCTTGATCAGCTCACGAAGGAAGATCACGATTGCCTTGAGTGTTTTCAGTTTGATCTCCACTGGAATCATTGCAGGGATTTTTATAAAGAACCGCTATTTAAGTCAATATCCTGTAAAATTGATTACTTCGATCCATCAAAATGCCAGCCTGGCTATTGGCAACGTCCATCAGGTATCTACTCGGGAAGGTATCAAGGAATGGATTTTGGATGCCAGGTCCGCCCATGTTGTTGACGAAAGCAAACAATTGATGTTAGAAGACGTTACTGTCGTTTATTTTATAAAAAACGGCGAAGAGGTTCGGTTAACTGCAAGCCGAGGAATTCTGAAAACCGAAACCAATGACATTGAAGTCACCGGGCAGGTTGTATTAACCTATTCAAATTTCACACTCGAAACCGAGCAAATGAATTATGATCACAATCGTCGGGTTCTCTTTTCAGCAACACCCGTAAAAATCATGGGAGATGCCGCCAGTTTAACGGCGGATTCCATGAAATATGACTTAACAGCCAACCAGACCTGGTTTCAACAAAATGTTGAGGTATTGTTGCGTGAAAATCCCATGTAATCTGATAAATCGTGGCCAATGGCAGTTGGTTTTTCTGAAAGTCGTGACGTTGTTCCTGGTGATGTCGATACTGGACCAGAATGTATCCGCACTTGATAAAGGCAATGAAAATAGCAGTATCCAGATCAAAGCAGACAATCTTGTGGCTTATAATGAAGCCAGTTATGCGGAATTTACTGGCAATGTAAGCGCTTCACAGGGGACAATCCTTATCACGTCAGACAAACTCAAAATATATTACAGTAAAGCTCTTGAGAACAAGGGGAAGAAAGATACCGGTGAAGAATCCATAAAAAAAGTGGTGGTTTCGGGAAATGTAGTGATTCGATCTGAAAACCGTACAGCCTATACCAGCATGGCCGAATATACCCCCGCCTCGAAGGTAATCGTCCTTAGCGGAGCTGGTTCCAAAGTAACCAGCGGCAACAACTTTGTATCCGGCGAAAAAATTACTTTTTATGTAAATGAGGACCGCGTTATCGTTGAACGCGGTAAAGAAAAACAGGTAGAGGCGGTTTTTTATTCCGGCGAACTTGAAAAAAAACCTGACTAATTTCACTTGAAATCATCCGGACTATGGCCGTATTGTCACTGAAGAATTTGGTTAAGACCTTTGATGGGAAACGGGTTGTCAATTCCGTCAGCATGAATATCGCCAGCAGTCGGGTGGTGGGGTTGCTGGGTCCGAATGGGGCCGGCAAGACAACGACATTCTACATGGCTGTCGGAATGCTCAAGCCCGATTCCGGTCGTATCTTTCTTGATGAAGAAGATGTAACGGGTTTTCCCATTCATATTCGGGCACGCAAAGGAATTGGGTATCTTCCTCAGGAGACATCCATATTCCGAAAACTTACAGTATGGGAAAATCTGATGGCGATTTTGGAACATCAGCCAATTTCCCTTTCCGAACAGAAATCCAGGGCTGAAAGGCTTTTGGATGAATTGGGGATAAGGCATCTGTCGCAGCAGAAAGCCGTGTTGCTTTCCGGAGGAGAAAAACGGCGGCTTGAAATTTCCCGAGCGCTTTCAACCAATCCATCTTTCATTTTACTGGATGAACCTTTTGCAGGCATCGACCCGCTTGCAGTCATAGACATCAAGGCTATCATCGAACATTTGAAAGAACTTGGAATTGGTGTTCTTATCTCTGATCACAATGTCCGGGAGACGCTGGGTGTCTGTGATGAGGCTTTCATTTTAAGCAGCGGAGAAATTATTGAAGCAGGAACTCCCCAGCAGATTGCATCCAGTGAAATCTGTCGCCGCATTTACCTGGGGAATGAATTTACACTTTAACCCATAACCAGACACCAGATGGCTATTGAATTACGACAACAACTGAAATTGTCTCAGCAACTGATCATGACTCCTCAGTTGCAACTGGCCATTAAACTCCTGCAACTGTCACGGCTGGAGCTTTTAGAGACCATTCATCAGGAGCTTCAGGAAAACCCGGCTCTTGAAGAGGCTCTGGAAGACGGTGTAACGGATCAGACAGAAGAAGCCCCTGAAATAATTCCTCCGGACATCGGCTCAATAACGGGTGAGATTTCAGACCATAAAACAGTTGATGATACAGATTGGAGCAGTCTGATCAATGAATACAGCTCATCGGGAAGAGTCACATCTGAAACCGAAAAAAAAGACGCTCCCAATTACGAATCTTTTATCGCCCAGAAAGAATCTCTGCAGGACCATCTTTTCTGGCAATTTCTGATGACATTTCCGAATCCGGAGGAGGAAAACCTTGCCAGTTTGATCATCGGTAATCTAAACGCAGATGGCTATCTTGAACTGAGCCTTGATGAACTCATCCGAACAAGTCAATCCTCTTCCGAAAAAGCCATTGAGGTTTTACAGATGCTGCAGACATTTGATCCTGTCGGCGTGTGTTCCCGTGATCTCAGAGAATGCCTGTTGATTCAGGCGCGGCATCTCAATCTGGAAGGCACCTCGGTTATCGAGATTATTTCAAACCATCTTCACCATCTGGAACGAAAAAACTATAAAGCCATCAGCAAGGCGCTGAAACTCTCAATTGAAGACATCGTCTCGGCCGTTGACATTATCAAGGGTCTGGAGCCCAGACCTGGACGTTTGTTCAGCTCCGAGTCCCCCCAATACATCACTCCGGACATTTATGTTTACAAGGATGATGATAATTTCGTGGTTGTGCTTAACGATGATGGAATGCCAAAACTCAAGGTGAATTCGTTTTATAAGGATGCCATAAGGCAGAAAAAAGACGTATCTGATCAGACCCGTGATTATGTTCAGGAAAAAATGCGATCAGCCACCTGGCTCATTCGCAGCATTCATCAACGTCAGAAGACGATTTATAAGGTCATGGAAAGCATTTTGCGGTATCAGCAGGAATTTTTCGAGAAAGGAATATCACATCTCAAACCCATGGTACTCAGGGACATCGCTGAGGATATCGGCATGCATGAATCTACCATCAGCCGGGTTACCACCAATAAATATGCACACACCCCACAGGGTATTTTTGAGTTGAAATTTTTCTTTAACAGTTCTATTAACCGAATGCACGGTGAAGCGATCGCCTCTGCCAGTGTGCTGAATCAGATCAAGCACATCATTGACGATGAAGACCATAAAAAACCGTACAGCGATCAGCAGCTTTCGGACATGTTAGAAACCGCCAATATCAAAGTAGCGCGAAGGACAGTGGCCAAATATAGGGAAATGCTGAAAGTTTTGCCTTCCAGCAGGCGCAAGCAATTTTGATCCAGCCTTCGTCGAATAGAGAACAGGAAAAGGAGATTTTTTCATGCAAACATCTGTAACTTTTAAGAATATCGATCCATCAGACAACTTGTCACAATATGTCAGCCATAAACTGGATCGATTTGACAAGTTTCTGGACAATCCTGCTGAAGCCAACGTTGTGTTGTCTGTTGAAAAATTCAGACACATTGCGGAAATCAATATTGTTGGCGACAGACTCAATATTTATGGCAAGGAAGAAACTGTTGACATGTATTCCGCCATTGACATGGTCCTGGACAAACTTGAAAAACAGATCAAAAAGAATAAGGATAAGACCCGGGAAAGAAGAACTGCCAAGGCCAGGGTGAAACCATCTGACGATGAGAATATGCTCCCTGTTGATGCCGAAGAACGTGGCCAGGTGATAGTGGAAAATATCGAGTATAAACCCATGGACATAGAAGAAGCCATTATGCAGATGGATCTTCTGGAAGATCATTTTTTTGTATTCACAAATGCCAGGTCTGAACGTGTTAATGTCCTGTATCGGCGCAAGGATGGGGACTACGGGTTAATCCAGCCCAGCAATTAATCCAGTTTCGGCCGGTTGTCTGTCTATAGCGGTTTTTCAATCCCAACCGGCCGTTTTTCACGGAATCCACTGGACCATGAAAATTTTAGAAGTATTACATCGAGATGCAATTCTCACCAATTTAAGCTCCCGTGATAAAAAGGGGCTTATTGAAGAGCTGGCCGCTCCGGTTGCCCGGATTATCGGCATGGGCTGCCCGGAGCTGGTTCATGTTCTGATGGAGCGAGAACGTTTGGGAAGCACTGGCATCGGAATGGGGATTGGTATTCCTCATGGGAAACTCAAATCCATAGACGGCCTGGTAATGGGTTTTGGATTAAGCAGAAAAGGCGTTGACTATGATACGCTGGATGGTCGGCCAGCCCATTTATTTTTCATGCTGATAACGCCTGAAAATTCACCGGGTCTCCATCTGAAAGCGCTGGCAAGAATTGCCAGAATGCTAAAAAATGAACTATTCAAAGAAAAACTTCTTCGGGCGCAAACCGCTGACGACATTGTTTCCATTATTCAGGCGGAAGATGAAGATTTCTAAAAAAGCCACTTGTGAAAACGTATAATATTATCATCATCACCGGGTATTCAGGCTCTGGAAAAAGCACTGCCATCGCAGCTCTCGAAGACGCAGGATACTACTGTGTTGACAACATGCCGGTCGCCCTCCTGCCAAAATTTCTGGAACTTCCCATCGAACGTGATTTCAAGATGGCCGGCTTGGCCTTTGTCATGGATGTTCGCGAAAAAGGCTTTCTGGTCAGTCATGCTGAAATATTGGAATCCCTGAGATTCCAGGGCTATGTGTTCAAGATTCTTTTTCTTGAGGCCGATGAAGACATTCTGATTCATCGATACAGCCAGACAAGGAGGCACCACCCGCTTTCACGCGAAAAAAACCTTACAGATAGCATCAGAATGGAGAAAGAACAATTGAAGGATCTGCGAACCGCTGCGGATCTGATTATCAACACCTCTTATTGCAATGTTCATGAACTCAAATCCATGATTCAGAACATTGCCAGGAAAAGCGGGGTGTTGTCTTCCATCCATATTACGGTTTTGTCTTTTGGCTTTAAATTTGGCATACCCAGGGACGCAGATCTGGTCATGGATGTGCGATTTATTTCCAACCCTTTTTTCGTGCCGGAGTTGAAACCTCTGGATGGAACTTCACACAGCGTTAAATCATATATCCTGGACAATGTTGAATGTCAGGAATTTATGAGACGGTATCTTGATCTGCTGATATATCTTATCCCCTTGTATGAAAATGAAGGCAAGGCATACCTGACCCTGGCGGTGGGATGTACGGGAGGAAGACACCGATCCGTGGCCGTAGCCGAAGCCATCGGCGAACATCTGGTAACTCAGTATCCGTCGAAACACATTGAGATTCATCACAGGGATATTTCACTGACATAAATGGAAAGTTTAATAATATCATAGGTTCTGCATCTTCTTTTAGCGGAACATTTATCCATCATCCGTCCACTGGACCCCTTGGATAACCCCAAAAGTTACCGGTTTATCGGGTCCATTATGGCCTTTAGACAGGAGTGTGCATGATAGGGATTGTTATTGTAACCCATTGCCGCCTTGGCGATGCCTTAATCGAAGCTGCAGTATTCATCCTTGGCAGCCGACCGGAACAACTGGAGTCCATTTCCATTGATTTAAACGAAGAGGCTGAAAAACTTCGCGCAAAAATTGCCGCCGGTATTAAAAAAGTGGACCAGAAAGTCGGCGTTCTGATTCTTACGGATATGTTTGGTGGAACACCATCCAATATCAGCTATTCCTTTCTGGAAGAAGGACGTATCGAAGTGCTTTCCGGTGTTAATTTGCCTGTGTTGATCAAGGCGCTTCACCTCCGAAAAGACACTGAACTCAGCAAACTGGCGGTTACCCTTGAAGCCTCGGGGAAAAAGAGTATTTCACTGGCAAGCAGCATATTGAAAGGAAACAAGCGGGGGGAATCATCGTAAAAATACAACGTTAACGGTTAGCTCTTATGTCGGCTGGTCAACGGCCAATGTTTGGTTGCTTAATGAAAATTTATATTCTGATAATCTTTTGAAGGAGGGTTTTTTATGAGCATCAAGATAGGGATAAATGGTTTTGGACGAATTGGAAGACTGGTTTTCAGAGCGGCGATGAACCGTTCCGATGTTGAAGTTGTGGCCATCAATGATCTTACCGATGCCGCAACCATGGCGCATCTTCTGGCTTATGACTCGGTTCATGGCAAGCTGCCAGTGGCGGTTACCGGCAAAGACGGAGCTATTGAAGTCGGTGGAAAGACAGTTGCTGTCACCAGTATCAAAGATCCTGCCAAACTGGAATGGAAGGACCTGGGTGTTGATATTGTAGCAGAATGCACAGGACTTTTTACGGACAAGGAAAGTACGTCCAAACACCTTGCAGCCGGAGCGAAAAAAGTTATAATTTCCGCCCCTGCGAAAAATCCGGACATCACCATTGTTCTTGGTGTTAACGGCAACAGTTACGATCCACGTAAACACCATATTATCTCAAATGCTTCCTGTACAACCAACTGCTTGGCTCCAGTAGCCAAAGTGCTGCTGGAAAGCTTTGGCATCCGCTGCGGCTTGATGACAACCATCCATTCTTATACCGGTGATCAGCGTCTGCTTGATTTCCCTCACAAAGATCTGCGAAGAGCCAGAGCCGCAGCTCTGTCCATGATTCCCACCACTACAGGCGCCGCCAAGGCCGTTTCTCTGGTGCTTCCGGAATTGGCCGGCAAATTGAATGGTCTTGCCATTCGGGTTCCGACCCCCAACGTCTCCATCGTGGATTTTGTCGCAACCATCGAAAAATCCGGCGTTACTGTAGCAGATGTCAATGGGGCGCTTAAAGAAGCTGCCCAGGGATCTCTTTCCGGAATTCTGTCTTATTGCGATCTTCCGCTGGTATCCTCCGATTTCAATGGATCGGCATATTCATCCATAGTGGACGCAATCTCGACATTTGTCGTTCAAGACATGGTCAAAGTCATGTCCTGGTACGACAATGAAACCGGATATTCCACTCGAATGGTTGACCTTGCCGCCATGATAGGAGCTCAACTCTGATGAATCCGACTCTTCGCAAGCCTCTTATTGCAGGCAACTGGAAAATGTACAAAACCGTGCGCGAGGCTGTTGAAACCGCCAGGGAGCTGGTTCTGTTTACTTCTGCAGTGAATGTTGATGTGATGATCGCCCCTCCGTTTACAGCGCTGGCATCGGTTGCCGAAGTTGTCAAAGGTACATCCGTTGCTCTGGGTGCGCAGAACCTTTTCTGGAAAAACGAAGGCGCTTATACCGGTGAAATATCGCCGTTAATGCTTTCAGATATAGGCTGCCAATATGCAATCATTGGACATTCCGAACGACGGCAGTATTTTGGAGATACCGATGAATTGGTAAATGCCAAAATCCGGGCGGCGCTTGAGCATAAACTGATTCCTGTTTTTTGCGTGGGAGAAACCGAAACACAGCGGGAAGCCAAGGAAACGTTTTCTGTTCTTGACAAACAGGTCACAAAGGGTTTAGAAGGTCTTTCGTCTGAAGCGCTAACCGGTATTATCGTCATTGCATATGAGCCTGTGTGGGCGATTGGCACGGGCAAAACCGCAACCACAGATCAGGTTCAGGAAGTTCATGCATTTCTGAGATCGCTGGTTGAAAAACGTTTCGATAATCTGCTTGCCAAAACAGTAAAAATTTTGTATGGTGGCAGCGTTAAACCTGATAATGTTAAGGAAATCATGAATATGCCGGATGTTGACGGTGCTCTGGTCGGTGGCGCCAGTCTTACAGCGAAAGTATTCAACAGTATCATCAATTTTCATAATTAACCCAAAAAATACGGTAGCTCATGTCCGTTTTATTGATTTTTATTCATGTTATTGTATGTATTGCGCTCATCATGATCGTTCTGCTTCAGACCGGCAAGGGTGGTGATATGGGCGCGGCTTTTGGTGGCGGATCCAGCCAGTCCCTTTTTGGAAGCACAGGCGCTTCAACGTTTTTAAGCAAAGCGACAACTGTAGCCGCAGTCGTTTTCATGGTTACATCGCTCGCATTAGCATACATGTCCAGTAACCAAACTGGTAAATCCATCATGACCAACACGCAGGCTCCGGTGTCCGCTCCTGCAACTTCGGAAAGCAAACCGGACGAAGCGCAGAACATGCCCAAAACAGCAGCGCCTTCTCAGCAGCAACCGGAAAGCGCTCCAAAAAAATGATTGCCTCAAGGCTGTTTCAGCTCCGGATATTTTTTATCCTCGCTGAAACAGTCTTATTCCATGCCGAAGTGGTGGAATTGGTAGACACACTATCTTGAGGGGGTAGCGCGTTACACGCGTGCCGGTTCAAATCCGGCCTTCGGCACCATAATAGTCCTTCGAACAGATGCAATCCGTGCATTCCGCTGTTTCCCAATGTTTCATGTGTCCTCAAAGTGTGGGAAACAACGGGATATCTGTAATGAAGATGGGTTCTTTGACGATTTGTTATCAAAAGGATATCCAATGAAAAATAAACGATTAATCGTGTTGTTTGCTTTTCTTGTTTTAGGTTTCACAACATTTTGTTATGCCGAAGGCCAAGGGATACACCAAAGGGTCATGGTTGCGCATGATCGGATTGATAGAGGGGTTCATTCTGGCTCTCTGACAAGAGAAGAAGCCCATAGTCTGAGGAATCAACTGAACAGTATACGCGATGATGAGGCGCGGATGAAAGCGGACGGAAGACTCTCTCACCACGAGAGAGATCGTCTTGAGAGGGAATTGGACCAATTGGAAAGGCATATTTACCGTGCCAAGCGGAATGATAACAGAAGATATTAATGTCTAAACGTGAATCCCTAACCTGTTGATAACGATAATGTTATGTACCATTTTTTAAATTTACTCTCCTTATGTATTTTCCGGGCTGCTTCTCCCATCTCGAACTTGCTCCGCCACAACAAATCTATATAGTATTCTGTCAGCTTTCAGCCTATCCGGCGCGGTTTTGGGCTCCCAGATGCTAACCACAAAATCCGGTAGAATCATGTTTAACTCACCATCCAAGGCGATTCCTCCTTTTCTCTTGCCATTACCAAAGCATATATGGTATCAAATTGACTGATTTGGGTGCTTCAAGTTACTGAAGAAGATTCATATTCACAATATCAAAAGGAGAACAAAATGAGATTACAAAAATTCTGGGTATGGGTATCCGTCGCTGTCATGTTTCTTGGCGCAGGCGTTGTAAGTGCTGGTACGCTGGATGATGTCAAAGCGAAGGGTTTTGTCCAGGTTGGCGTCAACGGCCAGTTGGCCGGATTTGGAATTCCCGATGAAAAAGGGGAATGGAAGGGGCTGGACGTGGATACCGGACGAGCAGTCGCAGCGGCAGTACTGGGAGATATCAAAAAAATCAAGTTTGTTCCTCTTACCGCTGTTCAGCGCTTTACCGCGCTTCAATCCGGTGAAGTGGATGTTCTATGCCGCAATGCTACCATGACACTAAGCCGCGACACATCCCTGGGACTTGATTTCGCTCAGGTCAATTATTATGACGGACAGGGCTTTCTGGTCCCTAAAAAGATGAACATCAAAAGCGCCAAAGAGCTTGATGGTGCAACAGTCTGCGTTCTTCCCGGAACAACAACCGAACAAAATGTCGCAGATTATTTCCGATCCAAAAACATGAAAATGAAACCCGTTGTCATTGAAAACAACGCCGAACTGAATAAGGCTTTCTTTGCCGGTCGTTGCGACTGTCTTACATCCGATGCTTCACAACTGGCTGGCGCCAGATCAGTAGCGCCAAATCCGGCGGATTATATCATTTTACCGGAAATCATTTCCAAGGAGCCCCTGGCTCCTGCTGTTCGTCATGGAGACAACCAGTGGAAGGACGTTGTAAATTACGCGGTTCTGGCCATGATTGAAGCCGAAGAATTGGGCATTACCTCAAAAAATGTGGATGAAATGCTTAAAAGCGCAAATCCTTCTATCCAGCGGTTTTTAGGAGTTGTTCCTGGAAATGGAAAGGCCCTAGGTCTGGAAGAAAATTTCGCCTATAATATCGTCAAACAGGTTGGCAATTATGCAGAGGTGTTTGAACGCAATGTTGGCTCCAAAACACCATTGGCTCTTGAACGCGGTTTGAATGCTCTTTGGATTAACGGTGGGTTGATGTATTCACCACCGTTCAAATAGGCGATAAAACCTTACCGTCATCTGTATGTGCAGATCAACATATCTGCACATACAGAATCATAAATATTGTTCAGAGTTTTTTCCGGAAAAAGATACTGGAAGCGCAGGTACCTGCTTACTGATCGCAGGACGGCCAAGACTCCATGAAATTTTTTGACTACTGAACGCTTTTTTGACCGCTCGGACAACTCCTTGACATCAACAAAAGAATCTGGGAATTCTATCCCTTTTTGGCATGATCCCGCCAAGAGAGCCATTGTGTATCAATTGGCAACTCTTGTTGTGGTCGGAATCATCGGCTATTATCTTTTTTCCAATACCGTGACAAACCTGCACCGGCAGTCCATTGCAACCGGTTTTCATTTTCTGGAAAGAGAAGCTTCGTTTGAGATTGGAGAGTCGCTAATCCACTATTCAGCGGCCAACAATTATGCCAGAGCCCTGCTCGTTGGCATCCTTAATACTATTAAAGTCGCTTTTGTGGGAATTGTCCTGACGACCCTGCTGGGAACATTCGTGGGCGTTGCCAGGCTGTCATCAAATTGGCTGGTTTCGCGACTGGCCGCTGCATACATTGAATTCTTCCAGGACATCCCCATTCTGCTTCAACTGATCTTCTGGTATGCTGTTTTTTATGACTCGCTCCCCTCTCCCAGGAATGCTCTGGAACCGCTTCCAGGCATGTTTCTCTGTAACAGGGGACTGGCCTTTGGCATACCAGAGCCACACCCGGCATTCAGTTATATCGCCGCTGCTTTTATGGCTGGGTGCGTGGGTGTATTTTTTCTTCGCAAATGGGCAAGAAAAAGGCAGGATCGGACCGGTCTGGCTTTTCCTGTGTTCAGTACGGGATCCGCTATTTTACTGGGATTTCCCCTGATTATCTGGCTGGTTTTCGGGGCCCCGACGGCCATGGACATGCCACGGCTTTCCGGTTTCAATTTTACAGGTGGAGTAAATGTCAGCCCGGAGTTTACCGCGCTTCTTCTTGGACTGGTGCTTTATACCGCTGCTTTCGTTGCGGAAATCGTCCGGGCCGGAATTCAGGCGGTCAGCAAGGGTCAAACCGAGGCAGCCATGTCACTGGGACTAAAACCCTGGCAAACCCTGAATCTTGTCATCCTTCCCCAGTCGCTTCGTATCATCGTTCCGCCTTTGACCAGCCAGATGCTTAATCTCACCAAAAACAGCTCTCTGGCAGTCGCCATTGGATTTCCGGATTTTGTTTCGGTTGCCAACACCACCATTAATCAAACCGGACAGGCCATTGAGGGCGTTGCCCTGATCATGGCGGTTTATCTTATTTTCAGCCTTGTTACATCGGCATTTATGAACTGGTACAATAAAAAAATCGCACTGATCGAAAGATGATTTTTTTACTGACAACAATCCCTCAAATCAGGCAGGTCATTTGTTTTAAAATATTCGAATATCCTGATGCTGAATTCGAACTCCCTACTCTTTTTATATAAAGATTTTCACCATGCGGCATTCACCCAAATCTTCGAATATCCCGATAGACGACATCAAACCCCCTTTAACCAGCATTGGGGTTATCGGATGGATCAAATCGAATCTGTTTAACGGCGTATTTAATTCGGTGCTGACCATTCTTACGCTTTTTTTCCTGTGGAAAATCCTTCCGCCGCTGATACAGTGGATTTTTATCGACAGCTTGTGGACGGCCCCTTCCGCGGAATGTCGATCTGTAAATGGTGCTTGCTGGTCTGTCGTTTCTGCAAATTATCGCTTTATCCTGTTCGGGTTTTTCCCTCATGAGATGCAGTGGCGACCCCTTTTGGCCATGATTCTGCTGATCAGTCTGCTGCTGATCAGCCGCAATCGCAAGTTCTGGAAACCGTTTCTTCTTTATGCCTGGATCGCAGGTCTTTCCAGTATGGCCATTCTGATGAAGGGAGGAGTGCTGGGACTTGTTCCGGTTGAGAGTACGCAGTGGGGCGGGCTGCCTCTGACCTTTCTTCTGGCTGTTTTCGGACTGACCGCCGCCTATCCGCTGGGAGTGTTGCTGGCCCTGGGCAGAAGATCCAAAATGCCCGCAATAAAAACCCTCAGTATTATTTATATCGAAATGATCCGGGGCGTTCCCTTGGTCAGCTTGCTCTTTATGTCCGCTGTTATTTTTCCGCTGTTTTTACCTGAAGGCATCACCATCAACAAGATTTTACGGGCTCAGGTCGCCATTATCATATTTACGGCGGCCTACATCGCCGAGGTGGTTCGCGGCGGCCTTCAGGGAATCGCCAGAGGTCAGTATGAGGCTGCGGAATCCCTGGGGCTAAACTACGTCCAGACCATGCGATTGATTATTCTTCCACAAGCCCTTAAAATCGTTATTCCTCCGTCCGTCAGCATCCTGATTTCCGCGTTCAAGGACACATCACTTGTGGTGATCATCGGCCTGTATGATATTCTAAAAACGACTCAGACGACGTTGGCCAATCCGAGCTGGATGGGATTTTCCACGGAAGCTTTTTTTTTCCTGGCCTGCATTTATTTTGTATGCTGTTACACCATGTCCAATTACAGCAGAAAGCTGGAAAAAGAGTTGGGGACATCACTGTAAAAGTTTCCGTTAACTCGCATGCGGCGGACGCTGATAGCCGACAGAACCAGGATTTATTTTTGTTAAATACGGAGCATTCATGAATACTACTCCCGCAACCTCTACGGATCGCCCTGAATCCGGAAACATAATAGAAATCATTGAGATGCACAAATGGTATGGCGACTTTCATGTCCTTCGCGGCATCAATCTGACCATACGAAAGGGAGAGCGGATCGTAATCTGCGGTCCGTCAGGTTCAGGCAAATCTACGCTGATTCGCTGCGTAAATCGACTGGAAGAGCATCAGCGAGGAAAAATTATTGTTGATGGCACTGAACTGACCAGCAATATTAAAAACATCGAAAAGATACGGACTGAAGTGGGTATGGTATTTCAGCATTTCAATTTGTTTCCTCACCTGACCATTCTGGAAAACCTGACATTGGGGCCTATATGGGTGCGAAAAGAATCCAGAATTGAAGCAGAAAAGACGGCCATGTATTATCTGGAAAAAGTCCATATCGCAGAACAGGCCAGAAAATTTCCGGGACAGCTTTCCGGAGGCCAGCAGCAGCGCGTGGCCATTGCCAGAAGTCTTTGCATGAAACCCAATGTCATGCTGTTTGATGAACCTACCTCCGCCCTGGACCCAGAAATGGTCAAGGAAGTTCTGGATGTTATGATCAGCCTGGCTCAGGAAGGAATGACCATGATAGTGGTGTCCCATGAAATGGGTTTTGCCAAAAGTGTAGCGCATCGGGTACTATTCATGGATTTTGGCCAGATTGTGGAATCCAACACTCCGGATGCATTTTTTGAAAATCCTCAAAATGACCGGACCAAACTGTTTCTCAGCCAAATCTTACACTGACCCCTTACACTGACCCTATACGCGCCCCTACATGCTGACCCCTATATGAGGATTTTCAATGGCATCAAACTGGTTCAAGAAAAAGAAGAATACTGAAGATTCTATTTCGTCGGAGAAGGATAAAACCGCTCAGCCGCCAACTGCCGCACTGCCCCCTCGCAGTCTATTTCAGAAACTCAAGGATGGTCTTTCGAAAACCCGGCAGGTTCTTACCACGGACATTGACAAACTTTTTGTCGGAAAGCGTCAGATAGATGATGAACTGCTGGAAGAATTGGAGGAGATTCTGATTACCGCAGATATCGGGGTCAAAACTACAACAGATTTGCTTCAGCGCATATCAGTAAAGTTTTCATCTGAGAAACTGGATTCAGACGGATTCAAAAAAGCACTCAAGCAGGAAATCCTGGAATTATTGAATGTTCAGATCGCTGTTCTGGATACGGTTTCCAGGCCCCTTGTCATCATGGTTGTTGGGGTCAACGGCGTTGGAAAAACCACTACCATAGGAAAACTGGCGGCGCAGTTCGCTAATGATGGGAAAAAAGTTTTGATTGCTGCTGCGGATACTTTCAGGGCCGCGGCTGTTGAACAATTGACTATATGGGCGCAGCGATCCGGCGCTGAAATCGTCAGGCATAAACCCAATGCTGACCCTGCGGCTGTCGCCTTTGATGGCGTTGAAGCTGCGATAGCGCGAGATATGGATGTGGTTATCGTTGATACAGCAGGAAGGCTGCATACACGCGTCAACCTGATGGAGGAACTGAAAAAAATCAGAAGATCAGTTTCCAAAAAAATCCCGAATGCACCACATGAAACACTTCTGATCCTGGATGCAACAACCGGGCAGAATGCAATTTCACAAGCACGATTGTTTCATGAATCCATTGGGGTGACTGCGCTGGCGCTGACCAAGCTGGACGGAACCGCAAAAGGCGGAATCGTGGTCAGTATCTGTCATGATCTGAAACTTCCATTGAAATATATCGGGATCGGAGAAAACATTGAGGACCTTCAGTTGTTCAATCCCGAAGAATTTGTGAATGCCTTATTTTAAAGCGATGCCCCTGAATTAGAGAATTTTTATTGAAATAACGATCTTTTTGAATGTTATGAAGTCATTAACTGTTGATAAACAATGATTTTCTGTTGACATCACTTGCAGTGTTTTGTAAACATTACAAATAATCTGGTTCAGGAACTACAAACAATCTAAAATGGGGGATCAGGAAGCTATGACAAAATCAGATTTGGTTGACATGATGGCTCAGGACGCAGGAATTACCAAGGTAGCCGCTGGCGCAGCGCTTAATTCCTTCATTGATGGGATCGGCAAGGCGCTTAAGGACAAAAAAGATGGTAAGGTAACGCTGGTAGGTTTTGGAACATTTTTGAAAACCGTACGCAAAGCCCGAAAAGGCCGCAATCCTCGAACCGGTGAGGCCATCAAAATCAAAAAGAGCAATGTGGTTAAGTTCCGTCCCGGGAAAAAACTCAAGGAAGGAATATAAAACCGTAGTATTCTTTGTTGAGATCATTCACCGCAGGAATGCTCAGGAGCGTTCCCTGTAAGCTCAAGCCTGCGGTGAAATCAATTTTCAGCATCCTTCATTGTCATATCAAACATATTGACATTACAGTATAAAATGTCTATTATGCCCTCACGTTTTATCACTTAAAAACACCTTGCTTCAGTTGGAAATTTGTGACGCATTTGTGACACTTTTCAAGGGCCAAAATCATGAGTTGGGAAAAGACGGATTATCCAGGGGTATATGTTCGAGAATTGCAGAATCAAAAACACGGGATCGGGAAAGATTACAACATCTCTATCAGATACCGTTTTAATGGGAAAAATTATCAAGAGATAATAGGACGAGCCTCAAAGAGCAATTCACCTAAAAAAGTATTTGTACTTCTTTCTGAGTTAAAAGAAAATCAAAAAAAGGGAACCGGGCCTTGCACGCTGAAAGAGCGATGCCAGATCAAGCAGGGCGTTGCAGCTGAGGCAGCAAGACAAAGCGAAATTACCACTGGCTTGAGAAAACGCGGGCGAACAAGCCCGGTTCAGGAGGAACTCAATAATGGCGGAACCACTCGCCGATCAAGTCATGCAAAGAATTGGCCAGGCTGCCGAGCTTTACCACCGCCTTGTCATGCTGGTAGCCCCGGCTGGTTCGGGAAAGACCGCGACACTCCAGGATGTTCATAAACGCACGGCGGCTCCGCTGATCAACGTCAGTCTTGAGCTTTCCCGGCGCATGCTTGATCTCACTGAGCGCCAGCGTTCTCTTCAGTTGCCTCGTCTGTTTTCCGAGATGGGAAATGTGACCCAAGCAGAATTGGTCTTGCTCGACAACCTTGAAATTCTGTTCGATGTCTTGCTCAGGCAAGACCCGCTTCGACTGCTCCAGGGCATATCGAGGAACCGGACCATAGTTGCCGCGTGGGCAGGTTCGGCCGATGACCACCATTTATGCTATGCAGTCCCTGGACATCCAGAATATCGCCGCTACGGAAATGCCGAAACAAGCGGCATTTTGATGGTACCCTATGGCTTCCAACCGTCCCGACCCTAATCGTCCCAAAATCGTCCCAACAAGGATGAGGAATAAAATGAAATACGGAGACCTGATCCAGTTTGAGCCTATTGAGTCGACAATTCAACTCATTCATGCCGATCAAGCCGAGCGTGCCCGGCAGCTTGTCCAGACATATATGATTTCTGAAGAGATGGCCGAGAAGCTGGTCAACCTCGTCTTTCCTCAACTTCAGTTCGATCAGCCCATGGATAACAAGGGGCTTCTGGTCGTCGGAAACTACGGCGCCGGTAAGTCGCACCTCATGTCCGTGATCTCCGCTATAGCTGAGAACGGCGATCTCACGACAAATCTGAACGACAAGGGCGTGGCAAGTGCTGCTGGCAAGATCAGTGGGCGCTTCAAGGTGGTCCGAACCGAGATTGGGGCGACTACCATGTCTCTGCGCGATATTCTCGTTGCCGAACTGGAGGAGCACTTGGAATCCATGGGCGTGTCTTACTCCTTCCCGCCCGCGAACAAGGCGCCCAACAACAAGCGCGCCTTCGAAGAGATGATGACCGCTTTTTATCTGGAATATCCCGACCACGGATTGCTCCTGGTGGTTGACGAGATGCTCGACTTCTTGCGTACCCGCAAGGATCAGGAGCTGATTCTTGATCTCAACTTCCTGCGCGAGATCGGCGAAGTCTGCAAGGATTTGCGGTTCCGCTTTATTGCCGGAATTCAGGAAGCCATCTTCGACAGCCCCCGGTTTTCCTTCGTGGCCGACAGTATCCGCCGGGTGAAGGATCGATTCGAACAAATCCTCATCGCCCGCAAGGATGTCAAGTTCGTAGTGGCCGAGCGTTTGCTCAAAAAGACCGCCGACCAGCAGGTAAAAATCCGGGAATACCTGACCCCCTATGCAAAGTTCTACGGTCGGATGAATGAGCGCATCGACGAGTTCGTGCGCCTCTTCCCTGTGCATCCGGACTACATCGATACATTCGAGCGGGTCACCGCTGTGGAAAAGCGCGAGGTACTCAAGACACTGTCTTTAGCCATGAAGAAGCTCCTCGGGCGGAACGTACCCGGCGACAGGCCCGGGATAATCGCCTATGACAGCTACTGGACGACTCTACGCGAGAATCCGTCGTTCCGGGCTGTGCCGGATATCAAAGCGGTTATCGATTGCAGCCAGGTACTCGAATCCCGTATTCAGCAAGCTTTTACCCGTCCGGCTTACAAACCCATGGCCACCC
Source organism: Deltaproteobacteria bacterium (assembly GCA_037129415.1). GTDB lineage: Bacteria > Desulfobacterota > Desulfobacteria > Desulfobacterales > Desulfatirhabdiaceae > RAAP-1. The sequence goes on along the minus strand of JBAXVB010000004.1, from coordinate 23,085 downwards.
AGATCATCCATGCACTGTCGGTCCACCGGCTTACAACGGGTGATATTTACACATCTTTGGGCGCAACAGCGGAGGAACTGCGTGACGGCCTGTGCCTCTTCCAGCCGGGCATCGAGGAACTTGGTGGCGATCCGGCCGATGACCTGCTCTCACAGGTGGAGACCGTCCTGCGTGAAATCCACAAGACGGTGAGCGGTCAGTTCATCTCGTCCAACCCGGACAACCGCCAATACTACCTGGACCTCAAAAAGACCGACGACTACGATGCCATGATCGAAAAGCGGGCCGAGAGCCTTGATCCTTCACAGCTTGACCGCTACTACTACGAGGCGCTCCGGCGGGTCATGGAATGCACCGACCAGACTTATGTAAATGGCTACAAAATCTGGCAGCACGAGCTTGAATGGCTAGAACGCAAGGCCGCGCGCCAGGGATACCTGTTCTTTGGCGCGCCCAATGAGCGCTCCACGGCTGCGCCCCCACGGGATTTCTACATCTACTTCATTCAGCCCTTCGACGTGCCGCATTTCAAGGACGAGAAGAAGCCGGACGAACTGTTCATTCGTTTGACCAACACGGACGAGGCATTCCGCACCGCACTTCGAAATTACGCTGCAGCCCTGGATATTGCATCCACTGTCTCGGGGCAAGCCAAGTCAACCTACGAATTGAAAGCAAATGGGAAAAACGGCTTTCTGCAGCAGATGGTACAATGGCTTCAGAAAAACATGACAACGGCTTTCGATGTCACCTACCAGGGGCGCACCAAGTTCCTAACCGAGTGGGCCAAAGGCAGGTCCATCCGAGAGCTATCTGGTATCGGCTCCCTTGAGCACATCAACTTCCGTGACCTGGTGAACACCACCGCCGGCATCTGTCTTGGGACGAAATTCCAGGACCAGGCACCCGAATACCCCATCTTCTCGGTACTCATCACCGGAGCAAACCGGGCTCAGGCTGCGCAGGACACCTTGCGGGGCATCGCCGGACAGAACTGGACCAAGCAGGCCACCGCAGTGCTGGATGCTCTGGAGCTTATAGACGGTAATCGGCTTGACCCGTCCCAATCGAAATATGCCAAACACATCCTCAGCGTCGCCGAAAAGAAGGGCCATGGCCAGGTGGTCAACCACTCCGAGCTGGTTCAAGATGTCTTCGGCATTGAGTACCTTGCGCCGCAATTGTTTCGGCTTGAACCTGAATGGGCCGTGGTGGTGCTGGCCGCAATGGTCCATGCCGGTGAAGTGGTGCTCTGCATCCCGGGAAAGAAGTTTGATGCCACGGGTCTGTCGCAACTGGCTGGAACCGGCATCGACGAGCTGGTCCAGTTCAAACACATCGAACGACCCAAGGACTGGAACCTGCCGGCACTCAAGGCGCTTTTCGAACTGCTCGGACTCACCCCGGGTATGGCCCAACTGGTCACACAGGGCAAGGACGAGCCAGTTCAGGAACTGCAGAAGGCCGTCGCCACCACAGTGGAGCGCCTGGTACTTGTTCAGCAGAACCTGCTGACTGGTCTGTTCTTTTGGGGTCGAAGCCTGGTGGCAGAGGACGAAGCTCAGAAGCTGCGCGCCAAACTGGACGGGACCAAAACTTTCCTTGAGTCCCTGCAAGCCTACAATTCGACCGGAAAGCTCAAGAACTTCCGATACAGCGCCTCGGAAGTTACGGCCCATAGGGATAGTCTCAATTCCCTTGCCGAGGTCAAATCGCTTGAAGAACTGCTGATAGACCTCGGGTCTATGGCCTCGTATCTTTCCACCGCCGAGGCGGTCCTGCCCACTGGCCATGAATGGATTGACAAGATGAAGACGGCGCGGGACAAGGTCCTCACCCAGATCGGCGATCCGGCAAAGCGGAGTGCAGCGGCTTTCCGCCAGCAGACCCAGCACAAGCTCGGTGACCTGAAGAAGGCCTACCTGCTGGTGTACATTGCTATGCACGCCAAAGCGCGCCTGGGTGTGTCCGAAGACAAGCGCAAGGCCCAGCTCATGAGTGACGAGCGGCTCAAGGACCTGCAGAAACTTTCCACCATTGATCTGATGCCGCGCCAGCAGTTGTCGGACTTCCAGAACCGCTTGGCCGGCCTGAAGAGCTGCTTCGCGTTTACAGAGCAGGAACTGGAAGCATCGCCGGTCTGCCCGCATTGCAATTTCAAACCTGTCGCAGAACCAACCGGCATACCCGCGGCTGCAATACTTGCCGGCCTGGATGCAGAGCTGGACAGGCTGGTTGAAAGCTGGACGCAGACCCTTTTGACCAACCTCGAAGACCCGACCACAACAGATCGTATCAAAAAAGTCCTCTCTGCACAGCAGAAGAAAATTGTTCAATCATTCTTAAGCGCCCGCTCGCTTCCCGCTAAAATTGATCACGACTTCTTGAATGCAATCAAGGAAGCGTTAACCGATTTGGCATTGGTGTCAGTTAAGGCCGATGAACTTCGCACTGCACTGCTTTTGGGCGGCTCACCGGCCACCCCGACGGAGATGAGAAAACGTTTTGAGCTTTACCTGGACGGCCTCACCAAGGGCAAGGAACCCGGCAAGGTGCGGATCATATTGGAGTAACCGATGAACTCATTCAAATCTGACTTTCTGGAAAAGCAACCCATTTCTCATTCATTTCTGCGGACCATCCGCCTGTTGGGCGAATACCGAGGGAAGGAAGCGCTTTTCATGCAGCAGACACCCCAAGTGCTTGAATCGTTGCGCCAGATCGCCATCATCCAGAGTACAGAATCCTCCAACCGTATTGAGGGAATCAACGCACCGTCCGACCGAATTAAAAAACTTGTGGAGCATAAAACAACTCCCCAGAATCGTTCCGAACAGGAAATTGCCGGATACCGCGATGCACTCGCAACGATTCATGCCAACCATGCCAACATGCCATTTACAGTCGGCATTGTTCTCCAACTTCATCGCGATCTTTATCAATTCGTCGCCCAGCAGGGCGGGCGATGGAAAATGACGGACAACGAAATTTCCGAGACCCGGGCCGATGGCACAAAGATTACCCGCTTCAGACCGACCCCCGCGCATCAGACACCTGATGCCATGGATCGGCTCCATACCCTTTTCAGGGAACAATGGGAACAGGGAGAAATCGATCCGCTCGTACTCATTCCTGCCTACGTGTTTGATTTTCTCTGCATCCATCCCTTTACAGACGGCAACGGAAGGATGGCGCGGTTGCTGACGCTGCTCCTTCTCTATCAGGCAGGTTTCGAGGTTGGTCGATACATCAGCCTTGAACATATGGTCGAAAAGCAAAGGGAAGGATACTACGACTCACTCTACAAATCCTCCCAGGGCTGGCATGAAGGTAAGCACAGTTTGCTGCCATGGTGGGAATATTTCCTCGGCGTAATGCTCTTGGGCGCCTACCGTGAGTTCGAACAACGAACCTGTGAATTGACATCTGCTCACGGTGCAAAAACAGAGATGGTAATGACGGCGTTTCAGAAACTGCCGGCCACATTCCGCTATGCTGATCTGGCCCAGGCATGCCCAAATGTGAGCCGACCGACGATTAAAAGGGTTCTCTTGCAATTACGACAAGAAGGACGGGTCGAATGTGTGCGATCTGGCAGGGATGCTGTTTGGGAGAAAAAGGGATCATGAACCTATTAATGATATCAAAAATGGCTATATTGTTTCCCGCAGAGAGAAAAAGCGGTGTGAAGGGTATCTGCCGAAAAAACGCCGCATTCAAAGTGGCGTTTTGGATGTTATGGTTTTTTCGGTTGAACAAGCTGACATAGAGTTACAAGAACGACTGAGCCTTGAGGGCGTTCGAACTATTTATTCCGGAAATGGATAAGGGAGTGAATATCGCTTCATATCTTGAAATGGCACTGTTCGGGGTTATCCCGTAATCATGCGGTTGATCCGGTGCATCGTGTTGAATGTCTAAGTCTATTCACAAGGAGAACTACATGAGACTCACGACCCTCCGCATACAGAATTTCCGATCATGCCGTGATATTACTCTGGAAATCGGCGGTATGCACGCTTTGGTTGGCTCCAACAATGCAGGTAAATCAACTGTGCTTCGGGCCTTGGATTTCCTCTTCAACCCAAACACCAAGTCGTTGAATGAGGAGTCATTCTGGGACAAGGACACCGGCCTGGAAATCCGGGTTGAAGCCATTTTTTCAGAACTTACAGACAAAGAAAAGGAAGCGTTGGATGCCTACTGCAAACCAGATGGCTCATTCCACATAGCCCGTTCGGCGAGAATGGGCGCGAAGAGCGGCGATTCCGATACGGAGCAAGCCGACGACAAGATTGGAATTGGACAACACTACAAAAAGCCAATCCCTGAGCCTCAATGGCTTCAGGAAGCTGACATCAATGGTATCAACATCAAGGATTGGTGGAAGAATAAGGATCAGTTGACCGTCGGCGGGGTAAGTTTTGCCGATTTCCTCAATGGGACCAAAGCGCCAGCCGTTGGAGACTGGAAAGAAAAGGCCAAGGAATTCATAGTGGCCAATGCAGACAAGATTCCGATGCAAGATGCATGGGTCGACAATCCCAAGGGATATGCCAATGTCCTCAAGGGGACGCTGCCCTTCTTTGTTCTCGTTCCCGCAGTCAGGGATGTTACCGAAGAATCCAAGGGAACTAAAAGCAGCCCCTTCGGGAAACTGCTGTACGCAATTCTTGACACGGTTACACAGGAAAAGAAGGCAAAGATCGAAGGCCTTCTCGGAGAAGTTGCCAAACAGATGAATCGCGCCGGTGGGAACGAGCGTGTTCCGCTCATTGCCGACACTGAGAAGCAACTCAACACGCTGCTGAACGATTTCTTCTCCGGATGTGACCTCGAAATCAAGTTCGAAACCCCGACGCTGGAAGTTCTTCTCAGTGCGCCAAAGCTTTACGTTGACGACGGCTTCAGGAATTCCGTCGAGAACAAAGGCCACGGTCTGCAAAGGGCAGTCATCTTCGCCATTCTGCGGCGCTATGCTGAATACATGACATCTGCACCCGATGGGAAGAAGCGCAATCTCATTCTCGCGGTTGAGGAACCAGAACTCTACATGCATCCGCAAGCGCAACGGACCATCCGCCGTGTGTTCCGCAAGATAGCCGAAGGTGGCGACCAGATTCTTTTTTCGACCCATTCGTCCCTTCTGGTGGAAGTGACCTATTTCGATGAAATCATTCGGATGGAATGCAGTTGCGGAAAAATCGACGGCAAGAAAACCACCATTAGCACAGCGTGGCAGCTGCCCATCGCGAAGATGATTGAGGACCTTGAAGCTCGGAATCCGCGCCTGAAAGGCAAGGCGACGGCGGAATCCATGCGTGACCTGTATTCCCATGCCTACAATCCCCGCCGCAACGAAGGGTTCTTCGCATCGAAGATTATTCTCGTCGAAGGTCTGACCGAGGAATACAGTCTCCCAATTTATGCTGACGCGATCCCAAGCTGCGCTTTCGACCCTCAAGGCATCAGTGTCGTGGAGTGTGGCGGAAAAGGATCAATGGATCGCCTTTTCAGAATATTTAATGAACTTCACATCCCCTGCTATATCCTTTTCGATTATGACAGCGGCAGCTCAGATAAGAACATTATCAATAAATCCAAGGAACTCCTTGCCTTGGCTGGTGAATCACAGGATGTGCCAAAAAGTCTCCTTGTTACCGATTGCATAGCCTGCTTTCCAAATAAATGGGAGTCTGATCTCAAAGATGAAATACCGGACACCGACACCCTATCAAGAGAAGTCAGAAATGAGCTTGGGTTAAGTGATGATAGTGGCAAACCGCTCATCGCTCGATACATCGCACGCAAACTCACTGAACGAAAACCACCTGTTGTCCCTCCAAGCCTGAAGACGATTATCGAAAAGGCCTTGGCCGCAACCTGGAAACAGAGTTGTCTCAGGTCTGTGATATGCACGCATAGTGTTATTGAAGAGAAAGAAACCAATCGATGAAAAGACGGATAATAAAAACAACTTCCGAGCGGCTTTTTGCAGACGATCAAAGGGATTTATTCGAAAAATCATACGAGGAAAGGCTACAAGCAGAATTAAACAAGCCGGTTGAATGCCTCGGCCTGACCTTCCCGAGCGACGAGGAGCGGCGGAAGCACTTCCTGGAGAAGCTGCGCGAGAAGCTGAAGGACCCGGAGTTCCGAAAGATCGAGGGATTTCCCATCGGCTCGGATGAGGACATCCTTTCCCTTTCAGACCCGCCTTACTATACTGCATGTCCGAACCCTTTCATCGCGGATTTCATCAAGTATCACGGCAAGCCCTACGACCCAAGCGAACCGTATAGCCGCGAGCCGTTCGCCACAGATGTGAGCGAAGGCAAGAACGACCCTTTGTACCGCCTTCCTGCCTACCACACGAAAGTTCCACACAAGGCTATTCAATTATACCTCAAACAATATACAGATCCCGGTGATGTTGTCCTTGACGCTTTCTGTGGAACTGGAATGACAGGTCTTGCCTGCCTTTTGTGCGAGGGTGATACTTCGACTAGAGGGGAGAGACACTCAAAAACAGAAGCGGTTCGTCATGCGATACTTGTGGATCTCTCTCCAGCGGCCACTTTCACAGCATCGGTGATGAATTCTCCGCTAATCTCGGAGTTAGCTATTGGCTCCAAAGGCCGATTAGGCCAATACATTCGGAACGAAATAATTCCGCTGTACCGCACTCAACGCAGCGGGCGAGCAGAAATTTTCGATTACGCAGTTTGGAGTGATTGGGGTGAATGTTCAGAGTGCGGAGAAGTATTTCGTATCTATGATGTCGCTGTTGATTACGAAAATTCAAGAATGTTGTCAGAATACCCATGTCCAAAGTGCAAAGCTCTTCTCCGTTCCGATTCTCAGAAAAAGGCGTTTTCCACGTCTTTCGATGAATGGCTTGGAAAACCTATTAGAATTGCTAAGACCACAATGGTATTGGTTTCGAAGAAAAGTGGCAATAGGGCCATAAGAATAGATGCGACAGAAACGGACATGAAGCTGGAGGAAGAAGTCGGAAGGAAAGCCATTCGACTGATGCCCATTGAGCTGCCATACTCGCACATGACACACGAACGCAACAACCTTCCGAAATACTGGGGCATAACTCACATCCATCACTTCTACACACACCGCAATTATTACGCACTCTCTGAGATTGCCTCGCTAAGCGACCCGGAAATGCGTCGCGTTGGATTGTTCTGCGCTTTAACTGTATTAGAAAATAACGCAACGCGTCGGAATAGATTCTATGTCGACAATAGACGTCCTAACGGTTCTCCCATAGGGCCACTTTCCCACACTCTCTACGTTCCGACAATCCAAGTCGAAACGAATGTAGGCATAAAAGTCCTTTCAGTTTTAGAGCAGGCACAAAAGCTCAGTTCGTCATGGCCAAGGGAATATTCGATTGTTTCCACACAGAGTGCAACACAGTTGGCAAGCATACCTAACAGTTCAGTCGACTTCATCTTCACTGATCCCCCCTTTGGCGGTAACATTAACTATTCCGAGCAAAACATTCTTGCTGAATGGTGGCTTCGGGTATTCACGAATAACACCCCAGAGGCAATTACTAATACCGTTCAGAAAAAGGGGCTCCATGAATACCAGCAAATAATGACAAGGTGCTTCAACGAATACTACAGGGTATTGAAGCCTGGAAGATGGATGGTAGTCGAATTCCATAATTCATCAAACGCTATATGGTCTGCTATACAGCAAGCATTGGAGACGGCAGGTTTCGTCGTTGCATCAGTAGCAATTCTTGACAAGGTACATTCAACATTACATCAAGATCATAAGGCAGCTGCTGTAGATAAGGACCTTGCAATAACCGTCTACAGGCCTAACAGCGAACTTGAAGATCGTTTTACTTTGGAAGCAGGTACTGCAGATGGTGTATGGGATTTTGTCAGGACTCATCTAAAGCAACTTCCGGTTTTCCTCGTCAAAGATGGTCAGGCCAAGATAATTGCTGAGCGGCAGAACTATATGCTCTTCGACCGCATGATAGCTTTCCACGTTCAGCGCAACGTGGCAGTTCCTATGTCCGCTGCCGAGTTATACGCCGGACTGGCTCAGCGATTCTCCGAACGAGACGGCATGTACTTCCTCCCCGATCAGGTGGCCAAATACGACAAGAAGCGAATGACCGTCCGAGATGTTCTGCAGCTTCAGCTCTTCGTCACCGATGAGTCCTCTGCCATCCAATGGCTCAAACAGCAGCTTATCAAGAAGCCACAGACCTTCCAGGAACTCCATCCTCAGTTCCTGAAGGAGATAGGCGGTTGGCAGAAACACGAGGAACCGCTGGAGTTGTCGGAATTGCTGGAGCAAAGCTTCCTCATCTACGGCGGCAAGGGAGAGGTGCCGAGCCAGATTCACAGCTACATCTCCACGAACTTCAAGGAGCTGCGCAACCTACCCAAGGACGACGAGAGCCTGCGCTCCAAGGGTAAGGATCGCTGGTATGTGCCCGACCCGAACAAGGCCGGCGATCTGGAGAAACTGCGCGAGCGGTCCCTGCTCAAGGAGTTCGAAGAATATAGAACTTCGGTCCAGAAGCGCCTGAAGTTGTTCCGCCTCGAGGCAGTACGCGCCGGCTTCAAGAAAGCATGGCAGGAGCGCGACTATGCCACAATCGTCACCGTTGCCAGCAAGATTCCTGAAAACGTCCTCCATGAAGATCCGAAACTCCTCATGTGGTACGACCAAGCCATCACACGAACGGGGGAGGAATGAACTACTGATGAAATTAGAACCTGCTTTTGATTTTTTTACCGGTGAATCAAGTTTCCTGCTTTATCAAGGGCGGGCAGAGGTCTGCATCGACCAAAATACTTACATCGGCGACGGCGAGGTGCGTTTGGATCTGTTGCCGCAAGCGAATATCCGTCTCTATGGTTATTTAGAGGGTGTTCCCGCCAAGGATATTTTGGATACAAGCGTGGGCCAGAAGGTAATTTCATCTTTTTCCATTAACGGTTACCAAGTTGAAGGCTTCAGGCTAAGTGGTGGTGGTGATATAAATTCCCAAGAGTATAATATCAAGTGGCGTTCAAAATCCGAAACGATTAACGGGGTCGGAGACGAATCGACACAGATGATATGGCTAGTATTTCATTTGTTTAATTTTGTTGACCTCATTGGGACCCGGCGATCCACAGAGCAAAACGGAACGGAGAGACATGCCATCGAACATGTTGATTTAGTTTGCGATGAATGGAAGGTTGAACTGAAGTCACTGCTTTCGACACAAGTGAATTTCAATATCCTCCAAGAAGAAGGAGGATACCGGTTAACTCATATTGGCGGCATTCAGAAGGCCAATGGAACTCCATTTTCTGGTAAAAATGCGGATGAATGTCTGCTTGCACTTCGTTTTTTCCTTTCCTTCGCCAAGGGTAGTTGGTGTAATCCGATTTGTGCAGTGGGATTCGATGTCTCCGGGAACCGGATTTGGGAGTCTTGGTCATCACCGAAAGAGCCATGGCATGCATCCTTATCATGGTTCGATCCACATAATGGATCACAGTTGGAGATGTTGTTCCCATACTTCATGAAAGAATGGGCTAACGATGATTGGCGTGAAGCATTGCATGAAGCCATTTATTGGTATTTGAATGCGAATTTTTCATCCCGTGGGATAGATGCAGGAATCATTTTGACTCAAGCTGCAATTGAGCGGCTGTCCTACGAATATGCTGTGAAGGACAAGAGGCTTCTTACGGCAAAGGGATTCAAAGATCTCTGGGCATCAGACAAGTTTCGTTTACTGTTCTCTTCTTTGGAAATACCTCTTGATATTCCTTGGGGAACACCTGAATTGCAGCGACTTGCAGCCGATGGCCGACTGAATTGGTTGGACGCACCCCACGCACTGACAGATGCAAGAAATTCTTTGGTTCATCCAGAGCATAAGCGCCGTGGCCAGTTTGGTTCTGCTTACTATGAGGCTTGGAATTTGGGGTTGTGGTTCTTGGAGTTGGGTATTCTGGCCATCTGTGGTTACTCCGGGACTTATGGCAATAGGCTGAAACAGAGATGGGTCGGACAGGTTGAGGATGTTCCATGGAAGAAATAAAGTCCGGCTGGTACTACAGTCCGGACCACGGTCAGCTTTGTCAGGTCATCGAATAGACGGCTTCCGGACATCCTCGATCAGGATTTCATCCACGCCTTGCAGGAGGTTCTCTCTGGACTCACCAAGGTTTCGGTAAAGATCACTGACCTGCTCGCTGACTGCTTCCAGGCCACCCCGTCGGAGATGCGGAAGCGGTTCGAGGAATAGCTGAATGAACTGACCAAGGGCAAGGAGCCGAATAAGGTAATGATAGTTTTAGAATGATATTTTTGATTTGAGGATAGCGGCGTTGAACGAGCGAGAGCTGAAAGACAGGACTAATCAAAAATGGATTGCGAATGAACACAAGTATAGACGACTGGAATTTTGAAAAGCTGGTAGGTATTATCCGGCAGGTGCATGAAGAAATGGCGGCACAGGCCGGAAAGGCGGTGAACATCAGCCTGACCATGCGTAACTGGTTGATTGGGTTTTATCTTGCTGTGTACGAACAAAATGGAGCGGATCGAGCGGAATATGGTACCCGACTTTTGGAAAACCTTTCCTCCCGATTGGCTGAAGGCGGTATGGAGGGTGTTGCATCCCGATCATTACGTCAATACAGGCAGTTTTATTTAATTTACTCGGAGATTTGGCAGACACCGTCTGCCAAAACCTTTGAGCGTCTGATCCCATTTTCAATTTGGCAGACACTGCCTGCCAAATTCAATACCTCACCGTCCACCCAGAAGCAACCTGCCGTTATGTCTTTAGAGTTGATCCAGAAACTCTCCTTCAGCCACTTCGCGGAATTGATTGCAATTTCTGATGAAACCAAACGTGTTTTCTATGAGATTGAATGCACGCGGGGCAGATGGTCTGTCCGGGAACTCAAACGGCAGATTGGTAGCCTTTACTATGAACGCTCAGGTTTGTCCAAAGACAAGAAAAAGCTGGCGGCCCTGGCTCACGAGGGTGCGGAAACTTATGAGTCGAGACTGGTGATTCGCGATCCCTATGTGTTTGAATTTCTTGGGCTGAAACCAAGGGAAGTCATGAGTGAGTCTCATCTGGAGGATCAACTCCTCAATAAACTTCAGGATTTTCTGCTGGAGATGGGCCATGGGTTCTGCTTTGAAGCCCGTCAGAAGCGAATTCTGATCGGGGATACGCACAACTTTGTGGACCTTGTTTTCTATCACAGGTTGCTCAAGTGCCATGTTCTGGTGGAGTTGAAGCTCCAACAATTCAACCATGAAAATATCGGCCAGCTTAACACTTATGTGAGTTGGTACAAGAAAAACATGATGTCTGAGGGAGACAATCCGCCCATCGGCATCCTATTATGCACACAGCACGACCAAACACTGGTGGAGTATGCGCTGGCCGGAATGGACAACGGCCTTTTCGTTTCTAAATACCAACTTGAACTTCCGAAGAAGGAGGACATGAAACGATTTATTGAGGAACATATCCGGGAAACAGGGTCATGATCCCGTTAATGATATCATAATTGGCTATAAAGAAGAATTCCCCATTGGCGCGGATGAAGGTATTTTGGCAAGGAATTGATGCATGAGCAGGCAGGATCAACCACATTCTCAGCAAAAAATATTCGACACGAATCGATCAGAGCCAAGTGACTCGGGACCTGTGATATGCTTAGGACTGACCTTCCCGAGCGACGATGAGCGGCGGAAGCACTTCCTGGAGAAGCTGCGCGACAAGCTGAAGGACCCGGAGTTCCGAAAGATCGAGGGATTTCCCATCGGCTTAGATGATGATATCCTGGCGCTGTCGGACCCACCGTACTATACTGCCTGCCCGAACCCGTTCATTACAGATTTCTTCAAACATTACGGCAAACCATACGATTCGAACAAGCCGTATAGCCGCGAGCCGTTCGCCGCAGATGTGAGTGAGGGCAAGAACGATCCAATCTACAACGCTCACTCTTACCACACCAAGGTGCCGCACAAGGCCATTATGCGGTACATCCTGCATTACACCGAACCGGGGGTCAAGGAGTTCGAAGAATATAGAACTTCGGTCCAGAAGCGACTGAAGGTGTTCCGCCTCGAAGCCGTCCACGCCGGCTTCAAGAAAGCATGGCAGGAGCACGACTATGCCACAATCGTCACCGTTGCCAGCAAGATTCCTGAAAACGTCCTCCATGAAGATCCGAAACTGCTCATGTGGTATGATCAAGCAATAACGAGAACAGGAGAATAATTATGTCTGAAAAAAAGCCACTAACAATAAAACTTCGTCGTCTTGAGATTATGAATTTCAAAGCTATTGATGAGTTGTCCTTAGAATTCCCTCCTCCCCGTATGAGTGATGACCCAGATATTTTTGTAATGGGAAGTAAGAATGGGCTGGGGAAAACTTCTGTGCTTGAATCATGCGCCTTACTATTTCTGGCGGCAACGGTTGGGGAAAAAGCATTCGATATTGGACGTTCTTCAGATATGCCGATCAACTTGCCTGAATTGCTAATCCGCGCTGGCACAAAAGAAGCGAACATTGATGGAACTTTCATCATCAACGATAAGGAATTCAAGGTTGGTCTTGAATTATTGATTAACGGAGAAGTGAAAATCAAAGGAAATACTGAACCGTTCAAGGAGTTGAGAAAACGGATTACCATGCACTCTTCAGAATTAGTTCAACGTTTTTTATTTTCACTTGTCGGGCTTAACTCAGAACCTATGATTAATCAGCCTTTTCTTTACTTCCACAGTTACAGGAAAGTACAGGAAGGAAACCCAGAACTCGGCATGATGGTGGAGAGTGAGAGAATGATTCTCAGACGGCCACGGTTTCGTCCGAGCTTCGAACGTCCAATCAGCGCATTCAAATTACAGATTCTACGTTCGATGATGGGACGAGCTAATCTCTTTGAAGCTGTTGAAGATGAACATGCAGAAGATATTTTAAAAAAGCTTAATCAACTAGTAAAGCGATTTGCTGGCGGAACAATTGAAAAATTGCGCACTTCACAGGACAATACAGTTGATTTTCGTATTTATCCGACTGATATGAAGGACAATTCTTTTACTTTTGACGGATTGAGTTCTGGACAGAAAGAAATTATTTCAACTCTTTTTTTAATTTGGTACCACTCGCTTAGTATGCCTGCAATCATCTTGATTGATGAGCCAGAACTTCATCTGAATGTCGAATGGCACCGCGATTTTATAAAGCAGGTATTCGATCTATCTCCTCAAAACCAATATATTTTCGCCACTCACTCGGAAGACATATTTTCTTCAGTTTCCGAAGATAGACGCGTTCTCCTTATCGCTTCCAAGGAGGTGGCCAATTGATCACTGTCAAAAAACCTTCCTCTCCTGCAGAAATTCGACAAAGTGTGCGCCACGTCTTATTTGTCGAGGGTAGCGATCAAGATGCTATTGATCCAATGGCCTTGAGTTATTTACTTGAAGAACAGATTCGCGTTGAACCATTAGGAGCATCATACCACATAAGAAGCGCCGCTGAAGGCCTATATAAATATCACCCTGATTATTATTTTTTAATTGATCGTGATCATTACGATGATGAATATGTAAACAAGTGCTGGAACAATTTTCCAGATACAGAGACACCAAACCTTATCATCTGGCGCCGCCGTGAGATTGAGAATTATTTCCTGATTCCTGAATACATCACCAAATCCAGGTTTATATCAGCTTCCCACGAGCAAATATTTGCAACTATTATTCGGCTATGCAATGAGCGACTATACCTTGATACTGCAAATCATGTCATAATTTCGATACGCGAAGACTTGAAGAGAAATTGGATTCAATTATTTACGAATCCGCTGGAATTCAAAAACAAAGAATCTGCATTCACAAGACTAACTGAAGCTGGTGAGTTTTTGAGTCATAAGAAAGTAGTCTCAAAAACAGTTCATAAAAAAGAAATCATAAAAAGGTTTGAAAAAGTCCTTGCTGATATGACAGGCGGTAAAGATGCTATCGAACATGGATACGGCAAGTGGATTGAAATGATTCGTGGCAAAAAGGTTCTTTCAAGTATTGTTGGCAACTGTTTTCAGGTTAAGGATGCAAGGGGAACAACCTTACAGGGAAAGGAAAAATTGAACGAAATTGTCAAGGAACTCTTGAAAAAGCCATTATCAGAACAACCTGATGATTTCCAGAATTTACATAAACTAATTATTTCCAGAATAAAGTCAGTGTAAGTTAGAATTGGCTATTTCTATAATGCAGACTGATGCAAATAACTGGTGCTACAGCCCGGACCACGGTCAGATGTGGTATGATCAGGCAATGACAAGAACCGGAGGTGTGTAAATGCTAAAGCAATTGCGAATACAGAATTTTAAAATTTGGAAAGACACCGGGAGCATCCGCATGGCTCCGATTACCTTGTTCTTTGGCGCAAACAGTTCAGGCAAGTCAAGCATAGGACAGTTCTTGATGATGCTGAAGCAGACGGTTGAATCCTCGGACCGAAAAGCAGTTTTTTATCCCGGCGGAAAAAACTCGGCGGTTCAGCTTGGTTCCTATCAGGAAATGGTTTTTCACCGTAATCCGGATAATAAGATATCGTTCGAGTACCAGTGGGATTTTCAGGATGCTTTTCAAATAAAAGATCCAATTACCAGTCTAATTTACTCAGGAGACCTGTTGTCATTTGAGGCGGTTGTCAGGCTTGGAGATAAACAAAAGTATTCGCTTATTGTCAGTTATCTAAAATATCAGTTGATGGCGAACGGAAAGCAGACTTTAGCTGTGTTGTTGGAGCGAAAAACCGGCGCTAAATCTGCATATAAAGTAGACGCAGAGCAGTATGCTCTTGTACGGAAGAAAATGCGAGCTTGGTCACTTAAGGATACCGTCAGATTTTACGGCTTTCCGGATGAAGTGGTTGCCTATTATCAGAATGCCGATTTTGTCCAGGAGCTAAACTTACGGCATGAAAAGTTGTTCCAATCGCTTTTTTATCTGGGCCCTCTTCGTAATAAAGCTGAAAGACTGTATTCGTGGGGTGGTGTCAATCCTGAAAGCGTCGGATTTTCAGGTGAAAATACTGTAGCCGCAATTTTATCCGCCAGAAACCGTAAAATCAGTCTCGGCTATAAGCGCCAGGCAAAACCATTTGAAGCGATTATCGCGCTGAAGCTTACGGAAATGGGATTGATCGAAGAGTTCAAAGTCAATTCAATTTCCGAACAGCGGCAGGAATATGAAGTCAAGGTCCGAGTCAAAGGATCGAAGGACTGGGTGGATCTCCCGGATGTCGGTTTTGGCATCTCTCAGGTGCTTCCGGTGCTGGTCCAGTGTTTTTATGCCCCACCGGGATCGATCATCCTGATGGAGCAGCCTGAAATTCACCTTCACCCGAATGCACAGTCGGCGTTGGCCGATGTGATGATTGATGTTATCAATTCCAAGGAAAACGGAGCTGACAGAAACATCCAATTGATTATAGAGACCCACTCCGAGCATTTTTTGCGGCGACTGCAACGGCGGATTGCCGAAGATACCATCCCACAAGAGAAAGTGTCCGCATATTTTGCAGACATCACTAAAACTCCTTCCACCTTGGAGTCTCTCAAAATTGACAGTTATGGCAATATCCGGAACTGGCCGGAAAACTTCTTTGGCGATGAGATGGGAGACATCATGGAGCAAGCGAAAGCGGCGATGAAAAAGCGCATGAACCAAAGCAGCAGCGGCTTGGAGGCAACGGCATGAGCAGACTGCCACAAAAGTGTTTGATCGATACCAATGTGCCAAAAACAGCAAATCTTGCTTTTGCTCCTGACAAGATATCATCAGAGCTAATCGGCTGTGTTCTGGCCTGCATTGAAGCTGTCGAGTATGTTGTGAAAAAGGGCGGCTTGGTTATGGATGCAGGAGATGAAATCTTTGATGAATATCGCCAACAACTATCGATGAAGGGTCAGCCTGGCATCGGGGATAGTTTCATGAAGTGGGTTCATGATAATCGCTGGAATTTTCCGGATTCTGACCGGGTCACAATTACAAAATGTGGTGATTCATACCACGAATTCCCTGACCATGATGGTTTAACTCATTTCGATATCTCTGATCGAAAATTTATCGCCGTTGCAAATGCACATCCCGAAAAACCGCCAGTCTTACAGGCAACGGATAGCAAGTGGTGGGGTTGGAAAGATGCTTTGGCTGACGTCGGGATTACGGTGCATTTTCTGTGCCCTGATTATGCAAAGAAAAAGTATGAGGAGAAGATGGGCAAGTGAAAGACGATTTTTTCAAGTTCCCCACCACTCCACACTTGGCTCAACTTGGTGATGTTATCGTCAGGGGGGACAAGGTCATGTCGGAACATGAGCGAAATGAATTCCTCATGCATGAATTAGTCGTTGAAGAAAAGATAGACGGAGCGAACCTTGGGCTCTCTTTTGATGCCGATGGAAATATTCGCGCCCAAAATCGAGGAGCGTACTTGCATCTTCCAAGTAGGGGGCAGTGGAAAAAGCTCTCGGATTGGTTGAATCCAAGAATCGACGCGATTTTCGAACAACTGACCGATCGATATGTTCTTTTTGGAGAATGGTGCTATGCTAAGCACTCTGTCGTTTATGACCGACTGCCGGACTGGTTTCTGGGATTCGATTTATACGATAAAATCACTGCATGTTTTTTCTCTTGCACCCGTCGAGATGAGATGTTCCAGGCCATTGGTATCTCCCAAGCACCAAAAATTGAGAGCGGGCACTTTACGCTTTTAAAACTTGGCACACTCCTATCGCAGTCGCACTTCAGTGATAACCCAGCAGAGGGTCTTTATCTTCGGTTCGACCAAGGCGACTGGTTGGTTCAAAGAGCCAAACTGGTTCGTCCTGCCTTTATTCAACCGGTTGAACAGCACTGGTCACGTTCGGGCATCAAACCTAACAGGTTGAGACTGGAGGCTCTGTAATGAATCTTTCACAATCCGGAGACGGTAACTCGTGGTGCTACAGCCCGGATCACGGGCAGCTCTGTCAGGTCATCGAAGTCCAGACGCTTTGGGGTGAGACAATCTGCCGCGTTTGGCTGCCCGGCCGCGATTCTGTGGTTCGCATTCCGGCTTCCAGGCTCAAGTCCATAGAGAGCGCGGGCACCGGTTCACCAGATGATATAGCCTACGTCGCCGCCGCTGCGCGGGTGGCCGATGCCCTGACCCAGGATGTCCTGCTCGCACCCATCGAATCCTCCGTCATCCCGCTTCCGCACCAGATTCGGGCTTTATCCCGCGCCATCGCCAACGACCGGGTGCGCTACCTTCTGGCGGACGAGGTCGGTTTGGGAAAGACCATTGAGGCCGGTCTCATCATGCGGGAGCTAAAGCTCCGCGGGCTGGTCAAGCGGACGCTGGTCATTACTCCAAAGGGACTGGTAAGCCAGTGGGTGTCCGAAATGCGGACCCACTTCAACGAGCAGTTCCAGCTTGTTTTACCCGAAGATATTAAAACGCTAAGCCGCATATCGGCGGTTCCGGGTTCTGAATTCCGAGTTCCGGATGCTGAAGACTCGCAGCCCGCAACCCGTAACTCGTGGACTCTCTTCTCACAGGTGGTTGTGCCGATGGATTCGGTCAAACCACTGGACAAGCGCCGTGGATGGACCGCTGCCCAGGTTGGCGAGCACAACCGCGAACGGTTCGAAGACCTGATCTCCGCCGGCTGGGACCTGGTCATTGTGGACGAGGCACACCGTCTTGGCGGCAGTACTGATCAGGTGGCCCGTTTCAAGCTGGGTCAGGGACTCTCAGAAGCGGCACCTTACCTTCTGCTGCTTTCGGCCACTCCGCACCAGGGCAAGACAGACGCTTTTCACCGGCTGGTATCCCTGATCGACGCCAAGGCGTTTCCGAACATCAGCAGCGTTACCCGCGAGCGGGTCCAACCGTATGTCATCCGCACCGAGAAACGCCGCGCCATCGATGCCGATGGCAAGCCGCTGTTCAAACCCCGGCTAACACAGCTTGCCCCGGTCTCCTGGGGAGAGCGTCACCGCAATCAACAATTTCTCTATGAGGCGGTCACCGAATACGTCCGCGAGGGCTACAACCAGGCCATGCGCGAAAAGCGCAGCTACATCGGTTTTCTGATGATCCTGATGCAGCGGCTGGTAGTCTCCAGCACAAGCGCCATCCGCACCACGCTTGAAAGGCGGCTCGAAGCACTTACCGCACCCCAGGAGCAACTGACTCTGTTCCCGATCATCTCCGATGAGGAATGGGCAGACCTGGATGGCCAGGAGCAGATCGAATTGCTGCTTCGCACCCGCCTCAAGGCGCTCAAGAACGAGCGCGCCGAGGTCAAGCTGCTCTTGGATGCCGCGGCCCGCTGCGAGCAGATCGGACCGGATGCCAAGGCAGAGGCGCTGCTCGACTGGCTCTACCGCCTCCAGTCCGAAGAGGGGGACCCGGAGCTCAAGGCACTGGTGTTCACCGAGTTTGTGCCCACCCAGGATATGCTCCGTAGATTTCTGATTGAGCGCGGGTTCTCGGTTGCCTGCCTGAACGGCTCCATGGACATGGAAGAGCGCAAGCGAGTTCAGCAGGCATTTGCCGGGGATGCCCGCATCCTTATCTCCACTGAGGCCGGCGGTGAGGGCTTGAACCTCCAGTTCTGCCATGTGGTGATCAACTACGACATCCCCTGGAATCCGATGCGTCTCGAACAACGGATCGGTCGGGTGGACCGTATCGGTCAGACCCATGCGGTTCGCGCGGTCAATTTCGTCTTCGAGGGCTCGGTCGAGCACCGTGTCCGGGAAGTATTGGAGCAGAAACTCGCCGTCATCTTCGAGGAGTTCGGCATCGACAAGACCGGTGATGTCCTCGACTCGGCCCAGGCCGGCCAGATATTCGACGAAATGTATGTAGATGCGATCCTCAACCCCGAAAAGGTGGAGGATTCCGTGGAGACCGTGGTTGCCAGCCTGCAGGAGCAGGCCCGCGAAGCGCGCACGACAGCATCCGTGCTCGGCGCAACCGAGGATCTGGAGCCTGGCGAAGCCCAGCGGCTCCTGACTCACCCCTTACCTCATTGGATAGAGCGCATGACCGTAAGCTATCTGAAAGCGCATGGCGGCCAGGCCGAGAAGAAAAACCAGAGATGGAACCTCACCTGGCCTGATGGTGAAGTTTTCGAGAACATGGTCTTCACGAGCAAGGAAGCTGAGAGGTTTCCGGTAGCCCGGCATCTTACCCTGGAAGAACCAAAGATTCGCGGTCTGGCCATGCGGCTTCCTCGCTTTGTTCCAGGCCAACCGGTCCCCATCGTGTCGATCCCGGGTCTCACCAAGGAAGTCCAGGGCATCTGGTCCTTGTGGCGAATTGCGATCGCATCCATGGAGTGGAACCGTCGAAGGATCATGCCTCTCTTTCTGGCCGACAGCGGCGTGATATACATGCCGACGGCCAGATATGTGTGGGACCAGCTCCTCTCGTCAAGCACACATGTCCGATCCATTCTTGACGCCGCAGTCTCCCAAGCAGCCTTCGCAAAACTGCAAAACGCCGCGGAAGAACACGGGAAACCCATCTACGAAGCGCTCATACAGGAACACCGGTCCTGCATTACACGAGAGCGAGAGAAGGCCGACTACGCCTTTACCGCCCGCTGTAAGACTATCGATCGGATTGGTCTGCCCCAGGTCCGCAACTATCGTCTGAACCTTCTTGCTCAGGAGGAGCAAAGCTTCAAAAAACAGCTTGACCAGAAGGCACATGCCTATCCCGAGATGGCGCCACTGCTTGTGATTCGGGTGGAAGGCGGTGATCATGAGTAGCTGGCGAGATCAAATTCTGAATGACTTCACCCCGAAGGTCGCTCGACTCACCCTGGTGGCCGACCCGGATGGGCTTTTGCTCGAAGAAGGGATTCTCGAAGGCATCCGCGAGCGCGGATTCGAGCTGATTCCGTTTGAAGACCATATTGCATTCCGCTACGCCTATGAATCGAAATTCCGATCCCGCTGGGACCGGGGTGAGTACACGGACCTCGTTGTCGTATTGCATTCCCATGCCAGCGACCTCAGTGGATTGCCCTATGATCTCCTCCAGGCTGGCCGCCAGCTTTCATTCAATCTCGGCGACATCTTCCCTAACCTCAGCCCCCCGGTCGTAACCTCCCTGGATCGCGGAGACCTTGATGCCTTGTATGAGGCGCAAAACAATCATGCACCCGGCCAGTTGGGCGACAACGCCACCAAGGAGTTCGTTCTCCGGCATGTCTTTGGAATCGCCCCCGAGTTGATCAAGCAGCCATCGGACCTCTTGCGCGTACTTCTGCGGCGTCACTACCGCAGCCAGCGCATTCCGATTGTGCTGGACGAGCGGTTCATCCAAATCCTTCGTCAGAGCACCATTTTTGACGACTGGCCGCTTGAGGCGCTAATTACGGACCGGGAGATATTCTTCGCCTTCCTCCAGGAGCGATGGCCGATCTTCCTCGACAGTATAGCAGCCAAAGGAGCATCCGGCGTTCGTGAGAACAAGAAGCCCTACAGCCTGGCCATTGAAGGGCCTATTGATCTTCCATTTGAACACCATGACATCAGGGTCTATATCGACAACCTATTTGTCGAGGGTTTGCTGCATTCCGTGTCACACGACCATGCAGACTCCCTGTCCAAGACCTGGGTAGGTATTGGCGTTCGCACCGCCACAATCAAGGACAGGTATTGTCGCCTGGACAAGCTCATTGGCAGCTTGCAGACATCCATTCCGCTTGATGACGCAAAGCACACGGACTGGTTTCACTTTGCACGTGGATGGGCGGAGCTGATCTTGCTGGCGAATGATCAAGCCGAGGCTATTACCGAACAGACGGGCGAACGCATCAAGAGCTTGCAGTCTCAGGTTGACGTTAGATTTGCAGCCTGGCTTTTCAAGCGGTACGCAGGGCTTGTCAACCTGCCG
The DNA here is from genome assembly GCA_037129415.1 of Deltaproteobacteria bacterium. Classification (GTDB taxonomy): domain Bacteria; phylum Desulfobacterota; class Desulfobacteria; order Desulfobacterales; family Desulfatirhabdiaceae; genus RAAP-1. Next base: position 2,084 of record JBAXVB010000004.1, on the reverse strand, counting down.
CCAGTGCCTCCGGTCATGCTGCATCACCTTCCGAGGTTTCTTGCCCGTCAGGTGGGAAAAGACCGTAACGCGAAAATCGCACTGATCGTGATGGATGGCCTTGCCATGGACCAGTGGCTGGTGATCCGCAGAGAGCTCGCATCAAGGCAGCCCGCTTTCCGATTCAGGGAGCAGTTTGTCTTCGCATGGATTCCTTCTCTCACATCCGTTTCGCGCCAGGCTGCCTTTGCCGGAAAGGCTCCCATCTTTTTCCCGAACAGCATCCAGTCCACGGACAAGGAACCTGCACTATGGGCGCAGTTCTGGGCCAATCAAGGATTCACGCCAAACGAGGTCGTTTACTTTAAGGGACTGGGTGACGGCAGTCTGGAATCCTTGTCTGAAGCGCTTTCTCATCCCAAGGCAAGCGTCGCAGGGCTGGTTGTGGACAAGGTCGATAAGATCATGCACGGAATGGAAATGGGCACTGCCGGGATGCACAACCAGGTGTGCCAGTGGGCTAAGCAGTCTTATCTGAACACACTCCTTGATCTGCTTCTTGATCGGGGTTTTAGAGTCTATCTGACTTCTGACCATGGCAACATTGAGGCGGAAGGTTGCGGCCGTCCGGCGGAGGGCGCTCTGGCGAACCTTCGCGGTGAACGCGTCCGCATTTATCCAGATGTGGCCCTTCGCGCCAAGGTGAAAAAACGATTTCCGGCCGCGCTGGAATGGGACCCCGTTGGCCTTCCGGAGGACTGCCTCGCTCTTCTGGCCCCCGCCCGGCAGGCGTTTGTCCAGGAGAATAAGCGAATCGTCACTCACGGCGGTATTTCGGTCGAGGAACTCATCGTCCCTCTGGTCGAGATCAAGAGGATAGGCGAATGAGTAACGAACGTAGATTTTCTCAAATTGGAATTGACCGTCTCGTGCGCTTTGTATGGCTGGAAAAAACATCATCTCTCGTGCTGGCCGGGAACAAGGCTCAGGACATAAAGACAATTCTTCAGGATGACTTGCAGACATCTTTTCGTTCGAGCAGGACGGATGTGCGCGGATCTTTAGACAAGACGATCACCATTCTGATGAAAGTATGGCTCACAGTTCCCATCGAACTTCAGTCGCTCCAAGTTGACGGCCTCGAACTACTCAAACATTTTCCACTGTGCGATCATCTGGCCGTTCATTGGGGGATGGTCATGGCTGTTTACCCATTCTGGGCGGGTGTGGCCACGCAGGTAGGACGCCTTTTGAGGCTTCAGGGCTCAGCGGCTGCATCTCACGTCCAGCGTCGCGTGCGTGAACAGTATGGTGAGCGGGAGACAGTTTCACGGCGAGCGCGCTATGTAATGCGCTCCTATCTGGACTGGGGCATTCTTCAGGAGACCGGTACAAAGGGAATTTACACCGCCGGTACAATGCCGGCCATTGATGATTACCGACTGATCGCCTGGCTAACCGAAGCGTCCCTCCACGCTCGCACCAACGGCATGGCGCCGCTGAAAGACCTGATTGATAGCCCCAACTTATTCCCGTTCCGGATCAAACCGATTCACGCCGAAAATCTTGCGGCTGCATCATTCAGACTTGACATTCTCCGTCACGGGTTAGATGACGAACTGGTCATGCTGCGGAAACCTACAAACATTGATGACAAAGGCAAGCGGCTTATCATCCGATGTTAAAGGCCAGTAATGCTACCAATAAAATACCCAAAATAACAAGGATATACATGTTTGAGATAAAATAGGGAAATACCATTAACCCTATGCCGCAAAAAAGTGGAATAACAGCTTTTTGTTTTTTGCCATAAACAAAAAAGCCTAAGCCTATTGAACCAAATATCACTCCCCGCACTAAGATGGAAGCAGTCCTCGTAGCGACGAATGCTTGATGAAATTCATCGAAATGGCCTGCTCGAAAAGAAGTTTAGATCGTTTTCTCCGCAACAAGTTGCATCAGGGCGGATTCATCAATAATCTCGACACCGATCTTTCGGGCCGCTTCCAGCTTGGAACCGGCAGCTTCTCCGGCAATTAGATAACTGGTATTTCGGCTGACAGCGTTGCCGACTTTTCCTCCGGATGCCTCAATCAAAGCCTTGG
>JBAXVB010000399.1:0-3888 GCA_037129415.1 Deltaproteobacteria bacterium | reverse complement strand
CATGACAGCAGCGGCGTTGAAATCATCGAAAACTGTGGGGGAAACGTACAGGACCTTATGGTTTCCCTGGAGAAGTTTTTCGAAGAACGGATGGAAAGAATTGCTGAGGATCGGGATTATGTGCTTCAACAGACCCTTGCCTTTCAGCGAGTCATCCAACGCGCCGTCAACCATGTGCGATCCGCTGAAAAGCAGGAAGTGGCTATCAGCGATATTTTGGCCTCCATCTTTCTGGAAAATGATTCTTTCGCAGCATTTTTTCTCACTGAACAGGGAATCAGCCGGTTGGATATTTTACGTTATATTTCGCATGACGCCAGCCCTTCCCCGTTGATCCAGGACCCTGGACCAGAAACAAAGACCGAAAAACCGGACAAGCCAAAAAAATCGAATCCCATTGAACTCTATACCCTCAACCTTATGCGCGCTGCTGCTGATGGCAAGATAGATCCATTGATCGGCAGGGAACTCGAAATCGAAAGAACCGTTCATATTCTCTGCCGCAGGCGAAAAAACAATCCCATCTACGTGGGAGATCCGGGTGTTGGGAAAACAGCTATGGCCGAGGGTCTGGCTCTGAAAATTTTCGAGGGAAAAGTTCCTGAACCCACCAAAGGCCTGAAGCTTTTTTCTCTGGATATGGGAGCGCTTTTGGCGGGAACACGGTTCCGGGGGGATTTTGAACAGCGACTGAAAGGGGTGATCGACGCCCTTTGCAATCAAAAAGACGCCGTTCTCTTTATTGACGAGATTCATACCATTGTGGGTGCGGGAGCCACTAGCGGTGGTTCCATGGATGCCTCCAATATTCTTAAACCAGCTCTTGCCAGCGGGGAATTCCGTTGTATCGGCTCGACCACTTATGAAGAATATAAAAATCATTTTCAGAAAGACCGCGCGCTGTCCAGGCGGTTTGAAAAAATCGATATTATCGAGCCAACGGTATCTGAAACCATCGACATTTTAAAAGGACTGAGGTCCCGTTATGAGGCGCACCATCAAATTGTTTATACCGATGCAGCGTTGAAAGCGGCGGCCGTACTGTCAGCCAAACATATCAATGACCGGTTCCTTCCGGACAAGGCGATTGATGTAATGGACGAGACAGGGGCATGGGTCAGGCTTGCCGGACAACCCCATCGAAAAAAAATCCAGCCGGCGGACATTGAAAAAATTGTCGCCAAAATCGCCAGAATTCCGGAGATAAGGGTGACCACATCCGACCGCACACGGCTTGAAACCCTCGAAGATCGGCTGAAGCAGGTCGTGTTCGGCCAGGAAGATGCCATTCGTGCGATGGTGACCGCCATCAAACGGTCCCGCGCCGGACTGGGCGCACCGGACCGGCCTGTGGGATCTTTCTTGTTTACTGGTCCTACCGGTGTGGGTAAAACCGAGGTGGCCAGACAGGTAGCAGCGGCTTTGGGCATATCTTTTTCACGCTATGATATGAGCGAATACATGGAAAAGCATACAGTTGCCCGGCTCATCGGAGCGCCTCCCGGCTATATTGGGTTCGACCAGGGTGGGCTTTTAACCGATGACATACGAAAACACCCACATTGCGTACTGCTTCTGGATGAAATTGAAAAAGCGCATCCGGATATCTTCAATATCTTGCTTCAGGTTCTGGATTACGCCACTCTGACCGACAACAACGGGAAAAAAGCGGATTTCAGGAACACGATCGTCATCATGACATCCAATGCCGGAAGCCGGGAGATGAACACGCAGACCATCGGATTCGGGGATGTGAGATCCGATTCCCTGAGCAAGGGAATGAAAGCGGTTGAAAAATGTTTCAGTCCGGAATTCCGAAATCGGTTGGATACCATCATCTCCTTTAAATCACTAAGCATTGAAACCATGGAGAAGGTTGTTGACAAGTTCATGGCCGAAATCAATGCACAGCTTTTACCGAGGAAAATAAACATTCAGCTTTTACCAGAAGCCAGAATCTGGCTGGCCAAAAAAGGATATGACCCCCAGTATGGCGCAAGACCCTTATCCCGACTGATTCAAAATCAAATCAAGGATGTACTCGCTGACCGTATTCTTTTTGGCAATCTTGAAAAAGGCGGAGTCGTGCAGGTCGGTCTGGATGGCGATAATCTCACATTTGATATTCACTGACAAAATATATGCCGGTATTCCGTTTGTCAGATCAAATCATTTTCCCGAAACCGGAATTGTCGCGTGAAGATGGCCTCCTTGCAGTGGGAGGCGATCTCAGCCTGGAGCGCCTCATTCGGGCCTACCGCATGGGTATTTTCCCATGGTATTCCAACGGAGATCCTATTCTCTGGTGGTCTCCTGATCCCAGGCTCGTGTTGTATCCGAGCGCGCTTCACGTTTCCCGAAGCCTGATGAAAACCCTTAAACAGGGCCGTTTTATCGTCACCCTGGATCAGGATTTCGCCCAGGTGATCGCGGCATGCGCCTGTGCGCCCAGAGATAATCAGCCTGGAACCTGGATCACAGCCGATATGATGGATGCTTATTGCCGCCTTCATGAAGCAGGATTCGCCCATTCAGTAGAAGTCTGGAGCCAGGGAGAGCTGGCAGGCGGCCTGTATGGCGTCTCGTTGGGGAAATGTTTTTTCGGGGAATCCATGTTCGCCCGTAAAAATAATGCTTCAAAAGTCGGGTTGGCGACTCTGGTGCATCTTCTTCGAAAATGGTCTTTCAACCTCATTGACTGCCAGGTGACCACTCACCATCTTGTTCAGTTGGGTGCAATAGAAATTCCCAGAAAGCAGTTTATGGCTGAATTAAAGCTATCATTGAAATCGCCCACTCAAAAAGGCAAATGGGGGATGTCAAAGGGGGATATCGTTTTTTAGCTTTTTGACTTATCATCTATTTTTAACGTATTTCATACAAAAAAAAGGGGGGCTTTTATGGAAAACGGTTGTATCTTCTGCAGCATTGCCCAGGAAAAAACGCCAACAGAACTGATTTACAAGAACCAGTACCTGGTGGTCTTCAAGGATATCAAACCCCATGCACCGGTTCATCTGTTGATTGTCCCCAAACAGCATATCCGCAGCATTAATGACCTGACTGCAACTGATCTGCCACTGGTATCGGAGCTGATTATGGCTGCCAGGAACATGGCAACTGAGGTTGGGGTCGAGGAATCGGGTTATAAGCTTCTTTTCAATGTCGAGCGTGGCGGCGGCCAGATGGTCTTTCACCTTCATCTGCATTTGATGGGCGGATGGATTCGATAGAGGCTATAGATAGAGGATACGAAATGAAAATTGTTGTAATCATTCCTTCCCGATATGGATCGACCCGCTTCGAGGGTAAACCCTTGGCCCGGATTTTCGGAAAGCCCATGATTCAATGTGTTTATGAACGCGCATCTATCTCTGAGATTGTGGATCAGGTGGTGGTGGCGACCGATGACGAACGGATTTATGGGGCCGTTATCGGCTTTGGCGGTAAAGCGATCATGACGGGTGCTGAAAACCGATCAGGTACGGACAGGGTTGCTGAAGCCGCTGAGAAGCTGAACCTGTCAGCCAATGATATCATCGTCAATATTCAGGGAGACCAGCCCTGCATCCATCCATCATGCATTCAGGAGGTTGCAGCCCCGCTGATCGAAAATCCTGATATTCAGATGAGTACGCTCGCCTTCAAGATCATCAATCCCGAAGAAATCACCAATCCCAAGGATGTGAAGGTAATTTTTGATGTCTTGGGAAACGCTCTTTATTTTTCACGCTCCGCCATTCCTTTTGACCGGGATTCTTCTACGGTTTTTGATACCTATAAGCACTTGGGTATTTACGCTTATACCCGGCGATTTTTGGATGTCTTCAGGAGTCTTCCGGACGGCAGGCTGGAGAACATCGAAAAACTCGAACAGCTCCGCGCTCT
>JBAXVB010000398.1:0-3891 GCA_037129415.1 Deltaproteobacteria bacterium | reverse complement strand
CACTTTGTCCGCGGTTCGAGTCCGTGCTGGGGAGCCAAAAAATTCAAGGGGTTAGCTCGAAAGGGTTAACCCCTTTTTCTTTTTGTGTGACTTTTTGTGTGACTTTTCTCATCGCGGACGAATTTTATTCAACGATTATTGTTTCTCGTAGGTCTTCAACCACTTCCTGACGGCATTGTCACTTACCCCATATTTACGGCCAACTGCCGAATATCCCAGTTCATTGATTTCAGCTTTCAATACGTCAAGTGGAGGGCGGTCAACCTTGCGGTTAAGAAAGGAACTTCCCACATTAACCGGTGCCTCAAGGAGTGCTGATTCGACCTTCGAAAATGCGTCTATCTCCTGGAGTTTGTCCATCGCCTTGCGTTCTGCATCACCAATTGAATGAAGGTAAATTTCAGTCGTCTTGCGGTTTTGATGACCCAATATACGCTGAATGGTGCCTATGGGTATTCCCATGTCATCAAGAACAGATGCAGTCAGGTGACGTATTGCGTGGTACCTGAAATATTTTGCACCAGCATTTCGGCAAAGCGTCCCCATAATCTTTTTTCTGTCCTTGTACGGTGCTTTAATCCATCACTGACTATCTCGGCACCAGTATTCATGCCAGAACACCCAAGGGAGAGTGTGATCACGTTGCTGATATCTGTGATAAAAGAATGTCTTGCAGTTTCGGAACCATTGGGATTTCCCTTGGCTCCCGATTGCCATTTTTCCTTTTTATAGTCCACAACGTTACATAACGATCCGAAAATGACACGTCGTCCCATGTAAGATTATTGATTTCGTTGACTCTTCCCGCCGTTAATACAATAGTCCACAAGTAATGCTGGGTGTCAGAATCTGCAAATGAAATTACTCTTGTGACATCTTCCATCTGTGGAATGTATTTCTTTCGTTTTTCGATCGGCAGAAAGCCAATTTGGTCAGTTGGATTATGAGATATTATCTTCCTTTTATTGCCATAATTGAAGGCAGCTCGCAGATACTGTAATTCTTTATTGGCTACAATCGGCGACACTTTGGAATGTCTGATTATGTAATCCTCGATCATTGAGCTTGTAATGTCATTACAATTCAGATCTTTCCATTCTTTAACCCATCTTCGAGAATGGTAAAGGACATCCTTGAAATGGCCTTCCGAATTGTATGCTTTAACATGGTCAAGCCGTCTATTAGCCAATGTTAAAAAGTCCGTATCGGTTGGCATCTCCTGCACTGGTTTCGGATTCTTTATCTCCTTTCTTTTTTCGGCCTCTGATCGTTTGGCCTCGGTTTTCGTTTTGAACCAGGTTTCCGTGTATCTGGCTCCCTGGAGGGTGAAGTCGTACCTCCACCCCTTCTTTTCGACGAAATAAGTGGCTCATAAAGGGTCTCCTTATCTGGGAATATAATGGAGCCCCCGAGCTTCACACCACCCAGTTCCCGCCAGTGCTTGTAAACCCAACTTGCACTCTTTCTCAGGAACAGGGCAATATCCAACGGTGTCATTACCATCGGCGTCCTCCCATTGTCAATATCAGATAGTCTATCTTGGGTATCCATACTCGCTCCATTTCCAGGAGGATAGAGCAATTGGCTTTCAATCATATCAGGTGATAGAGGAACCAATTCCGGATCGATTAATTGCAATTTCACTTCGAACACCAGCATATCAAGCCGCACAGGGACAATTCTGGTTACAGCCACAGAAGAAGGCGCTGTTGGCAGTCCTAATGAAGTGTTGGTGATCCAGAGTGGAACCGTCAACAGCGTTTTATCACCGGTGCCAGACACCGGGCAGACGAGATGCTATGGCGTTGACGGCAAAGTGATAATCTGCCCCTCGCTCGGCCAAGCCTTTTATGGACAGGATGCCAACTACTGCATCAACCCCATGTCTTACACCAAGTTGGACGGCAGCGGCAATGCGCTGCTGGATGACGACACGTCATGGGTGATGGTGCGGGACAATGTGACAGGGTTGATCTGGGAAAATAAGACGGATGATGGTACAATCCATGATAAGAATAACAAATACACTTGGTTCAAAAGTAACCCGGATTCTAACGGTGGCAATGCAGGCATACCGGAAAATATCACAAATACCGAGGACTTCATCAAGGCGCTTAATGATGCGCATTTTGGCGGCTACAGCGACTGGAGACTTCCTTCAAACTTGGAACTGATATATTGTCAATTATAGTTTAGTGCCAGCGATCGACACCAGATATTTTTCAATTGCTACTGATACGGGGAGAGATCGTTCATTATATTATTACTCCTCCGAGTCGTCCCAGTCGGCCGTGAATTTCTACGATGGCAGCTTCCCCTTCTCCAGCAATGACTACTACCAAAATTTTGTCCGCGCCGTTCGCGGAAGACATTCTGAATCTCGGGATATAAGTTTTTTCGACAATGGTACGATTACGGATAAAACTTCGGGCATGATGTGGCAGCGAGACCCTTCTCCCGACCGAATGACATGGGAGCAGGCGCTGGCCTATTGTGAAGGACTGAATCTTGGTGGCTATACTGACTGGCGGCTACCCACTATTAAGGAATTACCAACTCTGTTGTACATTATAAATAACCATATTGGGTACACCACCTGGACCTCAACTTCCTACGTTGATGTACCTTCCTACGCTGATAGCTCGGTAGGGTACGCATGGAGCAAGCCGTATATGCGCTACGGCTACTATAATGCTAAGAGCGACGACTACCTCCATGTCCATGCTGTTCGTGATCAGTCTGTTCTTTCGGTAAGTCCATATAGGCGGATTGTGACAAGCGATGCCGGTACTACCGAATTCAGCGTTACCAACACTGGAGCCGGAACCATGCCATGGACAGCAACAGTGGCACCAGACAGCAGTTGGCTCCATATTCAATCCGGTGGTAGTGGGACGGATACAGGAACTATTACCTGCTCATTTGATGCTGGTTCATTTGGACGTGGGTGTACAATCCAGGTGACAGCAGCTGGGGCGACCGACAGCCCCGTGGATGTGACCGTGATACAAGCACCAACATCGACAGAATCATTAGCAATGAGTTTTGTCGGTTCAGGGCTCTGGATATACAATTCAGGTAATGCAACGTGGTCACCGTGGTCACAAATTAGTTCGGTAAATCCTGAAAATATGATTTTTTCTGGTTCAACTCTTTATGTTGATTTCGGGTCTGCGTCTGGTCTCCAGAAATGGGATGGCACTGCATGGAGCCAACTCCCTGGGTCCGATCCTGTGATAATGGCGGTATCAAATTAGCTGACTCACAACCCGGACTTGCCCATGTGTTTCGCCCTTTTTGCTGGGGTGGGTGGGTTTTTTCTTGAGTACGTTTGAGTTTTACAAACATCAGAACAGATAAGCAGACACCAGCCCTTAAGGTTTTTATCCCTTATCGGCTGGTGTTTTATTTTGAGGTCGCTACCACCTAAAATCAATAAATCTGAATGTTAACTTTAGTATAGAAGTTAACATTCGACAAAATCAATTAAGTATTATCATATAGTTAATGCTGTTTTTCCCGATATTGGATTTTTGGTTGCATTTTTTAACGTTATGTTTTACTCATGAGAACAGTAAATAATAGGCTGTTGCTTATGTCAATATGGGTGAAAATCAATATCTGAGAAAGAAGGAAGCGGGGATTCAATGACCGGTGATACAGAGCTAAACGGCTGACCATATTCCCTTTCGGTGTTTTATTTTGGCCTATTATCCCCGCCATAGATACATACAAAGAAGAATGCCGAGATCAAACATTACGCCACTTCATACCCGTTTGTCAATGATGATATGTGATGGTATCAGAGTTTCTGGAAATAAAACCCGATGCTGAAAAGTTGCGCCTTAGCCATTCCAGAGCTCTTCGGAAACTCCGCCAGTCTTTCGATCC
>JBAXVB010000397.1:0-3905 GCA_037129415.1 Deltaproteobacteria bacterium | reverse complement strand
CGGCGTAAGCAGCTCTTCAAGAATCTTTCCCAGCAGTTTATGCCATAGGTTACGTCTGGTATCTGTTTTGTTCATGTTCATATAATACCACTACCATAGGCCGGTTAAAAATTCAAGTTGCCAGAAAACCCTGTGTAAGCGTTCAGCCCCCTCCCCGCTTGGAGGGAGAGTGAAAGAGCGTCCTACTCCAGGAATCATGCCTGCCACAGTTTACGCAATATCGACCGAGATACATCGTCAAATTCCGGAAGGAGCGCCATTTGTGTCGAGAGACGGATATTCCAGAGCTTTTTCATTTCCCTCATGTAAAATCAAGGTCTTCAGAGAAACGATAGTCTGGAACATAACATTTCTTGATGGCGGTGCCGCCCTTGAAAGCAAGGATGTCCGTAAGGGATGTTTTCGAAAACCCCACCAGAAACCATGACAAGCAATAATCAAGTTCCAGGACAGCCTCGGGAATGCGGCGACCGCCTTTCCGAGCAAGGCGATTCGATAGTAGAGACAAGTTTCGTTGGGATATCATCAGGTATTCACTTCCCCTGATAAGGGTATCCAAATATACAAATATGGTTGAGTTATACTGCGAACTGGCATAATCTGCGCTTTTAATAAACTCCCTCTCCCAGCGGGGGAGGGTTGGGGTGGGGGATCAAAAACGTAAAATTATGCCAGTTCGCAGTATATATGCGCAAAGGAGACGTTTCGTCAGGAAAACGTGGCGACCACCGTAAATTGCCGATGGCCCGCCGCGCCGGTGAGGATAATATTGCCGCTACGAAGCCAGGCATGGGCCGAGAGTTTTTCCGGCTTTGTTTCATCTTTCGCAACACCCAGATACAGTGTGCCTGCGACATGGCGACGTTTGAGCATCCATTTTGCCGCCACAGCCTGAGGCAGGCAGACGCTCTCCCATGGGGTGTAGTTTGCGGCTGAGCAGACGGCCTGGCCCACTTTCCGGGCCAAATTCAAGTCGGAGAAGCTGATCTGTGCATCCGCCTCGTGCTTATGTCTGCCTAATGAGACAGCCAGCCACTTGAACGGCAGGACAAGCACCGTCAGGCGTGCTATACCCAACAGCAAAAAGGCTTCCATCAGAAGCAAACGCTCGGCGCGGGAGCGGCGGCGCCATTTGGCGGAGGCGTCCTGAAAATATTTGAACCATGCCGTCATACCGGTATTATTCATCATCAGTAAACAATCTTCCCGCTTTCATCCAGATAGCCAAAACGGCGCATGACTTCCCTATGGTCATGCACAATCTGTTGCGCCTGTGTTTCAGTGAGTTCGTCGCGCCATGACCCGATTTGGCCTTTGCGAAAAAAACGGCTGCCGGACGCGCCTTGTTCCTTGAAACCGTTTACACTTTCCTGATGCGCTAATGTATCAAACGAACTGAAATCCAGCGATTTTTGAATCTGCTCCCGATTGTGGGTGAGCTTGGTAAAGCGTACCGCTTTTTCAAAGGTTTCCATGGGCTGCAACTTCATATCTTCATAGCGCAGCAGACAGACCGGAAAGGGTGCGGAATCAACCCAGCTCAGGACATGATGGCTCCAGGACAGGAGCTTTTGCCGCAACTGATCGTACAGTCGGTCGGATTTTCGGCAAAAGGCAAAGGCGTCATCGGCCATTCGGGATATGGTGCTATCATAATCCCGCCCGATGTGATGGGCAAAAGAAACGGCTACATCCAGTGGATTGCGGATGAAATAAAGCGCGCCGCCCGTAGCCGCCACCGGAATCAACGGCATATTGTCCGCCACATCGGTATAGGCATCGTGGATTTTCATAAAGAGCTGTTCCGTGGCGTTTTCGGCAAGATGGATATAGAGTTCAGGACGTAGCCGGTCAATCTCATCCGCCGTCAGGTCTGATGCCTCAAAGCCCATGTTGTTATCAAAGACACCTCGGGTGCTGGCGATGGGTGTGCGTTCCAATTCGTTGATGCTTGCCGGAGTATCCGCATCGCGGAGAAGATTGGTCAGAAAGACGCGAAACCAGGTGTTGCCCGACTTCGGGTATGAGGCAAGCCAGATAATACCGTTCATGATCAAAACTTCGCTTCCAACATATCCATCAGTTCATCCAGCAAAAAACCCCTGTTCGGACGGACGGTCCGGTAAACGGCGGCTTTGGCCGCAACGGCTGCGCATTGCTTAAAATGGTCTTTTTTCCCGCCCAGACCTTCCAGAAAACGCAGGCGGTAAGTGTTGTCGATGATGGGGTCGATCTTTTCCCCGCTCTTCAAAGCGGTGATTTCCATCCTGTCCGTATTGGTGGTTTCAAGGACTGATACGGATTTTAAAGGAATGGGAGTGTCCTGGATGCGGTCGATGGGCAGAAAATATTTTTCTATATCCATGCGAGAGCGGATGCTTTTAAGTTTATCTTTTTCGGTGTTCAATTTTTTCAGGACATCGGCCCACAATTTCAAACGCGGAAACCCCGGAATCACAGCCGGATGCCCATTGATCGTCGATATCGCGCACAAGTCGTCGGCCAGAAATTGGTAACCGCGCTGATGAAACCCGGCAGCCAGAGTGGATTTACCGATGCCGGATGGTCCGGAAAAAACAACGATTTCACCGTTCACCTCAATGGCGCTGGCGTGGAGTACCAAGATGTTTCGCTGGCGGAGCAGCGCACCCATGGCCGACCCCATTAGGAAGGCGAGGATATCGTCGTCACCGGCCCCGGCTTCCGGCATGATGGTGATGCACCGGCCGTATTGCACATAATAGGTGGCCACACCGTCAACTCGCATCAGAAACTCTCCCGGACCAGCCTGAAAGCGCACCCCTTTGAACTGGGGATTCGTCAGGGCATCTGGCGTTTTGCCGTATTCGATGAAGACATCCGGTTCAAGCCCCGGCAGCGAATCAGAAATAAGCAGCGCTGGCAGATGGATCACCGACTTGATTTTTAAACCAAAGACATGGTAAGTGCTATACATGAGATATTCGGTTGATCCCCTGATAAATGAAATTAATTGACAAAACCGCTTTGAACCCGGTAATACCGCTGATGGGCGCGCTTTATTTGAAACCGCTTAATGACGCTGTGGTGGAAACCGGCCTGTTTTACGCGCGGTTCATGGACGATTGGCTGATAATCGCCCCGAACCGATGGAAGCTAAAAAAAGCGGTTTGCTTGGTTAACCAGGTACTGAATACCCTGAAGGTGGAAAAACATCCGGATAAAACATTTATCGGCAGGGCGTCAAAAGTGTTTGATTTTTTAGGCACCACCTTACACCCGGGGGCTTGTCCGTTGCCGCCGGTACCATAGACCATCACATCGAACGTATTGACCAGCTTTATGAGCAGGGTGCATCTCCATATCGCATCCGGCGATACATTCGACGATGGTTGGCTTGGGTTGCTTCTAATCTTGACTGTTTTAAACAACACTAAGGTTATTGGCGACCTCCTTATAGCCGGCCAGGATTGATGATGTTGAATAAATGGGAGTTGATCGACCGTCGATATAAATTTGGGGTCGGTTGGTGGTGTATGGTTTAATGTTATGAAGCAAATTCAGCGCCGGTGCCGCCGTCCATAGAAGCTCCGCTTCCGTGAGTGGTTGTGCGCCTGTCGAGCGACCGAATGCGGGGGGTGGTCCATATTCGGTTAACGAAAGTAATAAGTGAAAGTAATTGGGGTGGAGGGTCGATTGAAGGGTGCATGAGGGAGGGTGTTAGGGTGGAAAAGGGGGTGGGGGCGGGATGGATGATTAACATGGTATCTCCTCAGGTTTGAATGTTTTGATGTTCGTCGGGGTGGTGTGATAGTATTATCGGTCGTGTATTTAAAGTGAAGTATGGTTCTTATTCTGATTGTACTTGAATAATACTTGAGTTTTCGAAAAATATTTCTTGACTTTTGATATTTTTTTTGTATGCT
>JBAXVB010000396.1:0-3906 GCA_037129415.1 Deltaproteobacteria bacterium | reverse complement strand
CCGATTTCTGGAAAATCGGGCTGCGCATGGGCGACCGCGACTGGACGTTATCAGTTCACACCACCGCAAGTTACCGGCAGCAGCACCGTCCATGGATGGCCTGGATCGTAGGAGTGGCGGGGCTTATGTTCGTCACATTGCTACAGATCCTGTTGCTCGGCATGACCGGCCGAACCGCCGCGATCCTGCGCAAGAACGAAGAGATCCAAGACATGGCCAGAACACTCGAAGAGAAAGTGAGTGAGCGAACGGCTCAACTCTCGGCGGCGAACTCCCAACTTACCGTAGAAATAGTCATGCGCAATAACGCTGTTCTTGCCGCCGAGGAGGCCAGCCGTATCAAGAGCGAGTTCCTGGCCAACATGAGTCATGAGATCAGGACCCCGATGAGTGCTGTCATCAATATGGCCAGGCTGCTGCTGAATACCGAACTTGACGATGAACAGCGTAGCTACAGCGAAATCGTGCGCGCCAACGGAGAATCGCTGCTCGGCCTGCTCAACGACATTCTCGACTACTCCAGGATTGAGGCGAAGAAACTCGACTTGGAGGTGCTGGATTTCGATCTGTCGAGCCTGCTGAACGACTTCGCCGCCATGATGGCCGCACTGGCTCGTGAGAAAGGGTTAAAACTGCTCTGCACCGCCGATCTGAATGTGCCAACGCTGCTGCGCGGTGACCCGGTCCGTCTGCGCCAGATACTCACCAATTTGGCGGGCAACGCCGTCAAGTTCACCAATACCGGCGAGGTAGTGATCCGCATATCAATGATTGATGAGATGGCGCAAAGCAGGGAAGATGCGGAAGGGCTGGAAACCGTCCTGCTACGATTCTCCGTGCGCGACACGGGTATCGGCATCCCGGCGGACAAGATCGGCCTGCTCTTCAACAAGTTCAGCCAGGTGGACTCCTCGACCACACGGCAATACGGCGGTACCGGACTGGGCTTGGCCATCTCCAGACAATTGGCGGAGATGATGGGCGGTGAGGCAGGTTTTAGCAGCGAGGAAGGCAAGGGTTCCGAGTTCTGGTTCACCGCGCGCTTTGTCAAGCAATCAGCACGGAGCCAGGAACTGAATGCAATGCTGTCCCTGGCGCTGACTGAACAGGATGCATCAGCGCCGCTTATCGCCACACAACACTCCGTCCGGGAAATGAACCCGATCGACATGGTTCCTGCCCGACAGCCGGCCGTCTTACCGGACAAACCGGAAGGTCAGCCAGGGTCTGCGGCGGAACTGCGTCCTTTGCTGGAGCAATTGAAATTGGCCCTGGCGAGTGAAGAACCCCTGCCCTGCAAGAAAATTCTGGGAATGTTATTGCAAAGCAGATGGTCTGAAGGCCATGAAATGGCTTTGGCGGAAGTGAGCCGCCTGGTTAAGCGATACCGCATTGCGGAAGCACTCGCCTTCCTCAATAAAGAATTTAATGATGTCATGAAACAAACTGAGGAAAGAGACAATGACTGAAGCGATAACTGAGACTAAAATTGAAATCGGGATTGATAGAAAGCCGATTCTTCTGGTGGTGGATGATGTGGAGTCCAATATTGACATACTCCTCAACGCCTTGGGCGAAGACTACGCTGTACGCGTCGCCACCAACGGCGTCAACGCCCTGGACAGCGTGAAAAGAGTCAGGCCCGATCTGATCCTCCTGGATGTGATGATGCCGGGTATGGACGGCTTCGAGGCCTGTCGCCGTTTGAAGGATGATCCGACCACACAGGACATCCCGGTCATCTTTGTCACCGCCCTTAACGAGACAATGCACAAGATCAAGGGATTTTCCGTAGGCGGCGTGGATTATGTCACCAAGCCGTTCCAGTTCGAGGAGGTCCGTGCGCGCGTGGATGCGCACCTGGAACTCCACCGGCAGAAAGGCGAACTTTGCCGCCAGAAACTGGAACTCAGCCGCCATAAATGCGAACTGCAGCAGTCCTACGACAAACTCAGTGAAACGGAAAAGCAGCGCGACGGCCTGGTACAAATGATAGTCTACGACATGCGCTCGCCGATATTCGCCATCCTTGGCAACCTGGAAGTGGCGGAAATGGAGCCTATTCCGAAGCATGCTACTGTTTGCATTAATAGCGCCTTGAGCGCTACCGGCATTCTCATGGAGATGATCTCCACTCTCCTGGATGTTGGCAAGATGGAGGCGGGAAAGATGACGCTGGATTTTTCAGCGGTTGACATGAGAAATCTGGTGATGGAGACAATTCGGATGGTCGAGCCTCTCCGAGGCCAACGCAAGCTCGCCATCACATCGCCTGATGAAATGGAGGCAATCGCTGGAGACACACATCTGATTCGGCGTGTCCTTCAGAATCTCATCGGCAATGCGCTAAAGTTCACCGACAAGGATAAGGGTATCATTACCGTCTGCATTGAGATTACGGCCAAGGACAAGATGCGCGTGTCGGTTGTGGATAACGGAAATGGAATTCTCCTTGAATATCGAGAGAAGGTATTTGACAAATTCTACCAGGTGGCGGCGCACAAACAGAGTAAGGGCTATTCGACCGGTCTCGGCCTGGCATTTTGCAAGCTGGCCGTTGAAGCACATGGTGGCAAGATCGGATTGGAAAGCGAGATGGGCACGGGAAGCACGTTCTGGTTCGAACTGCCGTTAAGGACTATGATATCCTGTTAGGTGATTTCCAATAAAGAATATACCTGGTTCTACCGGATTTTGTGGTTCAATAAACGCCTCCGAACAAGATGTAAATATTTTTGAATTCAGTGCTAAATTCATGTATATTGCGACAACCAATGAGAACAACTTGATTTTGAGAGGAGGAGCAAAATGGAAGAGCTCTTGGCTGTCAGCAAATGTATCTGTCTGGCCTTTCCCAGTGAAGAACACTACGAGCAGTGCATGAAGGATGCTGGCGCTTTTCGTCAGTTTCTGACCACCATGTACAGCCAATACCCCGAACTCTTTCCCCGGCAGATGTCTCAAGGTTTCAAGTTTCACAGCTTCACGCCCTTTTCCCGCAAACAGGAAGGCTTTCGGATGCGACGCATTGAGTTATCTGACGGAAATGTCTACCAGATTCGTCCCTCCTTCATGATGCCCTACTTGATTGCTCGATCCGATGAGGTGGAAAAAGCCTTGTACCTGTGCAAATGGGAGTATCTTTTGGGGCTCTGACGTATGTATTTGGACACAATGACATGTTCTGGTATCGGGCCTACATCTCAAAGAGGAAGCATTGAACCTCAAGCCCGACTACCAGCCAAAGAGCGTGAACACGGATGGATGGGAGCATACCCAAAGGACATGGAAGGATTTGTTCCCGAGCATCGCTGTGATTCTGTGTTTTCTGCATGCCTTCCTGAACATCAAAGATCGGTGCAAGCGCCACAAAGAACTGCTTCGCTCCATTTCCGAAAAGGTTTGGGACATCTACCATGCCGAGACTGTAGCTCAATTCTCTCAGCGTATCCGTCGACTACGGCAGTGGGCCAGCGCTATCACGATTGATTCTGTACAAGATAAGGTACTCAAGTTGTGCGACAAAGCCCCCCAGTTCAAGAAAGCTTTCTCTCATCCCCAAGCCTACCGCACCAGCAATGCACTGGATCGGCTGATGAACTACCAGGATCGGATTCTCTACTCCATCCAGTACTTCCACGGGCATGCAACAAGCGCTTTGCTCTACCTGCGGTCAATGGCTATGATCTGGAACTTCCACCCATACTCTACAAGAGCTTGCTATGAAGGCGCATGTGCTTCACCTTTTGAAGCGTTGAATGGATTCCAATACCATTCCAACTGGCTCCAGAACATGCTCGTTGCTGGGTCCCTGCGAGGGTGGAGAGTCTGACCACAAAATCCGTTAGAACCAGCAATAATCTCCTGATAGCAATCTTTTTCTGTGTTCATTATCCATCATCCTTG
>JBAXVB010000395.1:0-3918 GCA_037129415.1 Deltaproteobacteria bacterium | reverse complement strand
TACCCATTATTGCCATATTTTAATCATGAATCATCATTCATTCACGGGTATTGGAACTAAAACTGTATCATTTTTCGAATAGTCGTTTGTTCCTCCATTTATGTATGATATTTCCTCGATAAGTGACGAAATAGGTGATCCGAAAAAAGCTTGTCTCATATCACCCAGGATGATCTCCGAGAGCACGGATGGGTTTATTATGCCAGTCATGGACACAGCTTCGACTCGCACGGGCATAGTGCAAAGGTACTCTGAACCGCCTATGCGTTCTGCTGTTTCAACGAGAGGGAAAATGACACATGACGGCAATCGGTTGGGATCTATTTTTGAAACGGCGCGGTATGCGTTTTCTCCGATATTCGTGTTGTACCCATTGCCAATGGTTATCTCCCCTGCACGTTCGAGCAATGACCTGATAATTAAATCTCGTTTGGTGTTAGGCATTTAGTATCTCGTCTGCTTTTTCTATAAAGACTTTAGTCGCTTCGTCTGCGCCTTCTTCCATGATCGGGTCTATGAAATAATCCTGCGCCTGGATGTCTTGTACGCGAACGGATGTAAGGATATGAGCCTTTTTTGTACCTGGCGGTTTCTCTCGTAACTGCCCACGGGTTCTGTAAACATGCCGAAATTCATGATTTTCACGGTCTTTGAAAATCTGAACATGTATCGGAGGACTACCTCGTTTCTTCCAATGTACAGAATCATTCGGGAAATCAATCATTCTAATTGGCTTTCCTTTTGATATAACTTTTGGCTTGTAATTTGATAAGGTCGAAAAACCTGGATCATTTATTTCAATTTCAGATCTGGTGCGGGACTCGTCTATAAGCAATACTTCTGTAACGCCTTCTACCATTTTGTTATTGACGAGAACTGAACCTTCGAGCATTGAGCCACCAGCCGCCATGGGAAGACTGTGACGTAAGATTTCAAACATGGTTTGGACGCTGCCAAAAGATGTTTTGTCGAGCGTTACTGTGATGCTATCCGCCATTTACTGAAACCCTTACAACGTACCCATCGTTCGTGAGAACAGATAAAACTGTATAAGATATTCCTGCTATGACAAACACATCTCCTACCTCGGCCTCGCAGGACAAGTCAGACAATGAATAATCAATCGTCTTTCCTTGTAGCCATGTTTGTGCGCGGCCTTCTGGTTGTGATTGTGAGAATTCAGAAAGCATCACTTTGAAACACGATACGTCACCAACCATTGGGGTAAATACAGCATCTACCCCACCGAGATTGACTGAAATATCTCGCCATAACGCTGCCTGTGACTCGTTAAAATCAACAGCCATTTTACTCCACCAACTTAATCAATACGCCCGGTCTAAAGCATAAGGGTAGAGGATTTGACTGCATGTGGAGATTAATGCCACGGTTGAAGTCACGAACTTCCTGTTTTGCGTAAAGTGGAATACCGATGGTGTTTACGGTTTCGAGGAAGTCAGCCGGTGCGTAAATGGTTTTGAAGGTATTCATGGTGCCCTGCGGATAGCAATGGCCTTCTCCGTCTGCGATGAATTTTCTTGCAGTTCCGGTAGCGTCGGTCGCCGTACCACGGTATTCTTCAAACATGATACCGCCATAAGCAAAACCTTTTCTGATGTCGCCACCCATGGCCTGAGCTGCAAGGATGGTGTTATCAAAAGTGGCTTTGACGGTTGCATGGCTGGTAAGCGCATCAAAGAAGCTGGCGGAAACGAGCGCTCTGGGCATGGTCATTACTTCACCATGGAGGTTATCTTCCATGAGGCGAAGCACCTGCATACATTTGGCGCGGACATCAGTGGTGGGGGTGGAAAGATCGAAATCGATGTATTTCTGATCGATTCCAAATTCAGTGTAAAGATTGTACAGAAGGGACCCGTCTGCATCCAGGATGATCCCCTTCAATGCGCCCATTCTGAGATATTCAAGAGTGATCGCGTATTTGTCTTTCGCAGCCTGCATGTGGTTATTCATGACACTTGCGAGCGTCTGGACCTGATTATCTGTACCGAATTGACGGACAGATTCAAATTCAGATGCAAGAATAACGTCACCGAGGGGAATGTGGGGTACCGCAAACGCTCTGACCTTGCGTTTGCCCATTCGGTTCTGTTGTTCGGGGGACCCGACAGGCTGGGTTGAAAGCAAATTGAGAACGCCGTTTTGTTCCTCGACAAGTGCGACGCGGGTTGTTATGCCTTTGTCTGTGAAAATATCAAGTTCTCTCAGCCGGCCGTAGGTATTTGGTAGGATGTTGATTGCGTTCGAAAGCGAAACAAGATTAAACGCATCTGTTTCGAAAGGGTTAAGTATCATTTTATCACACTCCTTTGGTTATGCGTCGGTTCTTTCGACGATGCCGTTATTGCGAAGCTGAACAAGTGCGGCGGCTTTTTGTGCAACAGAAGCGCCTGTCGGCCATGTGAGATAATCAGCCACAATCTGTGCGTCACGAACAATCGCTACAGCTTCCCTGTCTGGGTAATAAACGGCGGTGTCTGCTCCGATAGTGCAAATGTCCGCCTGGTTTGCGCTGTTGAGATTTTCTGATTGGAATGTGCCGACCTGATTATCGACTACGAGAACACCGGCTGCGGTTCCGGCTGCAAAGGTTCCTGATGTAAGGGTGAACGATACTACCTGGGCGGTGGCGGCGCTGGTTGCGCCTGTCAGAGTTTCACCGGCCAGCAGCTCAGCAACTCCACCAGATGTGTAAGCAACCTGTTTCTGGGTCACCGTAGTACCCGCACCGGCAATCAGTATGCCAAATGCATCCTCAGACCCATCAATCCCGGCAAGGTTGAGTTCCTTGACTTTCCCGGAACCAACCGGAACCGTAATGGTGAAAGTGTCACCTAACGCTGCGTCTGCACCAACATCGTTCAGTAAGAAATTGATAGCGGGATTGGTATAGGCAACCGTCACGTTTGCTTCGGGAAGCGCTTCACCATCCGGGTCTTTGACCGAGAAAACACCACCAGAAGCAACTACCGTCACGCATCGCAATGTGTAAACGCCAACTTTGGTTTTATTACCGCCAGTAACTCCGGTGCAAGTAACAGCGCCGGTATTTGTCCCGGCTGTCCCAGTCGTGGGCACAGCCCCGACTTTAATCTTCCCGATAACAGACCCCATAATAAGGTCCTGTCCGGCCAGTACAGTGACCTGCTCGCGGGAATGATGGTTCTCCATTTCCCATTTAAGCAGATCGTTGAGATAAGTTGATTCTGTTAATACGGCTGACATGTTTTGTCCTCCTATCATTTATTCTTTAAAATGGACTCTGCTCGTTTCTTTGCATCTTCCATAAGTGGATTGGCGTTTGAGGTGACAATTGCGCCGACTGTTGATACAATTGATACCTGTTCTGATACTTTGGCCTTTGCATCGAGGATAACCTGCTTGGCTTCGTTGAGAGACAAACCATCGCGGATCATGCTACCTGCAAGCGCTGGCATTCCCATAGACTCGCACAAATCAACAATGTCGGTTATCGCCGTTACTTGTTCAGCTTTTTGTGCAGCAAGTATCTTTTCTAAGGAGATTTCTGCCGATTGTTCGGTTGATTGCTCTTGAACGGTTACAGTTTTGGGTAAAAGCGATTCAATATGGGAAAGCAAAAGACCTTGTTCGGTAAGTATCTTTTTGACTTCAACCATATTTTCAGACGCTATTGTAGCCGGCACAAGAGCGGCGGCTATTGCTTGGGTGATAACTTCTTTCACATCGTTGAGATTCATGCCAATGTCTCCTTTTTTTGAAACCATATTTTTGATGATATTGTCTATGGATGAAATGCCATCAGCGAAACCAATATTAACCGCTTCCTTGCCCATGAAGAACCCTGCCTGTGTCGCCACAACTGCTTCTTGTGACATATTTCTGTTGCGTGCAACGACAGCAGTGAATTTGTCATAG
>JBAXVB010000394.1:0-3924 GCA_037129415.1 Deltaproteobacteria bacterium | reverse complement strand
CCAGATTCTCTGGTACAGCCCGGTTCGGAAATCCGCGACCGTGAATGACCACTGGATGTCCTGCTACTTCCATTAACTCCGTCGTCCGGGTGGAAAAGACATGTACATTCTCCGGCAGGCTCAGTTTCCTTGAAATTACCGAGGCGGCGTCGTGGTTGCCTGCAATCAGATAAACCGGAATGCCCCTGTCGCGCAATCGAACCATCTGCCCCCGGAAAAAGAGGCCAGTGCTATAATCCTTCCAATCTCCATCGTAGATGTCACCCGCAATGACCAGAAAATTGATTTTCTCATCTATCGCCAATTGGATCAGGTTCTCGAAGGCCCGTCTTGTTGCACCGCGCAGAACATCAATGGGTGCCCCGTCATGCGCCTCGAGGCCTTTAAGCGGGCTGTCAATGTGAGAGTCAGCAGCATGGATGAAACGTATCATGGCGGATGTCCTGTCGCCGCCTTTCGGCAGCGTATGTAAAATCTTTGTTTCTTTTTAAGTTGTTGTACTTTAAGTCTTTTTTAAATCATAAAGCTGACTGAGCTGTCTCAATATTATTTCAAAGTTTTCATTTTATAGCCTTTCGATATCAGCTTGATTTTGATTTTAAGTGAATAATTCTATGGTATCTTCATTCATTGGTCAAATTAAAAAAACGCCTTCCCGACCCAACTGCTGCGTTCTTGCTGCAAGCCAACTATTCCGGCCCTCACCAGAATCACGGGCGCCTCGCATTCAGCTTGCCCTTTCCAGGATGTGAATACACATGGCTGCTTCTTCCACCCCAATACTGCCGCCTCCGTTCTCGGCCAGACCAATCCTGGCGCCTTCCACCTGGTGCTTGCCGGCCTCTCCGCGAAGCTGCAGACCCAATTCGTAAATCTGGGCCAAGCCGGACGCACCTATCGGATGACCGCGGGTCTCCAATCCGCCGCTGGTATTCACCGGCAGTTTCCCACCCAGGATGGTGGTGCCGGACTCAGCAAATATGCCGCCTTCACCTATGGAGCAAAACCCCATGGCTTCAGTCTGGCGAAGCTCACCATAGGATGTGGCGTCATGCAGTTCAGCCAGGCTGATGTCTTTCGGGCCTAACGATGCCTGTTCATAAGCCTGTTTTGACAGACGTTCGCCAATGTCTTCACCGTCCATGGTACGGTCCGTTCCGGAACCCAGAACTGAAGCCAGGATTTTTACCGGCCTTGGATTCACCAGTTTTTTCAGATAGCGTTCAGAGCAGATGATAGCTGCGGCGGCCCCGTCGCCAACCGGCGCGCACATGGCCCGAGTCAGCGGATAGGCGATGGGCTTATCTGCCAGAACCGCCTTGATCGTCATGGTTTCCTGATACTGGGCCATCGGATTCAACGAGCCGTGAAAATGATTTTTCGAACAGATGACCGCCAGTTGCCGCTGGGTGGAGCCGAATCTGCTCATATGCCACTTTGCTCCCATGGCATACGCATCCATGAAAATACTGCGGCCCTCACCCGGAGGGGTTTGACCAGGCGGGATATCGATATTGAAGGCCCGGTTCTGCTCCGTCATCATTTTCAGATGGCTTTCAAAATTATCCACATCCATGCAGGAAGCGTAGGCGCCCAGGGACAGGGCCTTGTTTGGATGAGTGATTTTTTCAGATCCCAGAACCAGGGCGACATCGAACATGTCCGCCCTGATCCCGGTTATGGCCAGGTGAAGGGCCGTGGATGCCCCGGCGCAGGCGTTTTCTATGTTAGTCACAGGAATTGCCCCGATACCCATCGAACGAAGAATCACCTGCCCCCTGATGGAATGTTGGTTGGAAAACATTCCCCAGAAAGTGTTCGAAAAAAAGGCCGCCTGCAGATCCGTTTTTTCCAGACCAGCATCATTCAGAGCCAACCGGGTGACTTCATGGGCCATATCCCGGACGCCTCTGTCCGGGTATTTATTGAAACGAATCATGCCAAGCCCAACGATATATGTGTGTGTCATTTTGTTTCCTCTTGTTTCCCGCAGTCCAAAGACCGCATGTTTCCATTGGTTGTTGATCGAAAGAATGCACGACCGAACGCTCTGGTCGTCATCAATCCCGGCGCGGGTAATGGCGAATCATTTTGTGTCCGCCGGTGATGGCCAGAACATCATTGGAACCATCCTCGATCAAGGTCGCACGGGCATCCCTATATTCGCCTTTTTATCCATGTTGATCAGATGGTAATCTACATTCACATCGACATAGGGATTTTTGGATTTCGCTGCTACCGGCACGCCAACCACCATGCCGGATTTGGGGCAATACCCCATTTTCTGACCGGCCATTCCAATACTGGCAAAGGGCCTGGCATCCACCATCAGCGTTCGGACAGTCCAGATCGCACTACCCACCGCATAACCAAAATCGTTGACACGCGCCGTACACAAAGGGCCGTCAATCATGCGGGTTGAGGACCGATCCGTAATATCCACCAACCCGTACTTGTGCTTTTTTTTGTCATAAAAATAGCTGCAGTCCAGGCCGCCGCCGCAAAGACCGCATGCGCCGTCCAGTGGCGTTTCGTGGCAGCGGGTGTTGCCGATCAGAATGATGACATCCGAATCGCGCACCATGACGGCCTCATATAAAAAAGCTTCTGTCCAGGCTTTATTTTTATAGGCCAGTTCTTCAATTTTTCTGGCGATGGCTTCCAGCTCTTCCTGGCCGTAAACCAGATGCCCTTCAACAGAAGCAACACCGCCGGCGGCAGGAGCAGTCAGGGCGGAATTCAGCATCAACCGGGCCGCCTCCAGAACGCCTTTTTTCCGCCGGATATCCTGCGGGGACCAGGGCGACCAATCGCTTACATATTCCTCCCCCCGAAATGGGGACCGCCGATCTCAGGCTATGATTCACCCGCATCTGGGACGTCTGTATTATTTCGCGGAACAACGGCACAAGGCGATAGAGGTGTTCGCTCTGGGCAAATCCGAAGTCGAATCTCTGGGGGATGAAGATATTATGACCCAGGCCTCGGAATTTATCGGTTTGTATTATTTCATTCAGGGCATGTTTAAAGAAGCATTGGGCTATTTTGAACGGGCCACCGAAAGTTTTGAGTCTGCTGGAAAAAATGGCGTCATTAACCCATCCGGTCCCATGTGGCTGAGCTACAGCGCGGCTTTTCTGGGTTATACCCATCGCGCGATCGGGAACCTGGATTATTATCGGCGGGTCGCCCTGGAAAGAGGAGATCAGTCTCTGGCAACCACCCTTCGATCGGTCCTGGGGATTATCCTGCTTGATTTCAATAAAACCCAGGAAGCTGCGTTTCACCTCTCCGGCGCATTGCAGGAAGCTGTTCAGTACCAAAACTCGTTGGCTGGCTACTTCGCCAAAGGGGGGCTGGCCTATCATCATTTCAAGGAAGGGCGCATCGACGATTCAAGGAAATGGATGACAGAGGCGGTGCTGGAAGGGGCAAAATCAGGCCTTATCCGGCAATATGCCTCACCCTGGGTTCTTGAATTACTGTATGAATTTCAACGTCATAAATTGGCGTCCATTCCGGATCTGAATTATCATGATGAAATTTCCCGGATTCTGCTGGAGCCCAATATTCATCTTCGAGGCGTTGCATTGCGATTGAGAGCCATTGAAAACACAGAGAAAGGCAGTGACGATCGTTTGGTTGAAACCGATCTTCAGCAAAGTGAGACGTATTTAAGACAATCCGGCGACCCAGTGCAACTGGCCAAGACCCAGTTGGAAATGGTCCGCCTGAGATTACGCCAGGGGAAGCTGGATGCGGCCCGCCTGCTGGCGCATAAAGCCTGGAGAAAAGTATCCGGTTACGGAAACTCGTTTTTCCCCGATGATCTGAGGCAACTGCTTTCCTTTAAAACTAATCAGCCGGCTGGAAAAAATATGTCCGAAGAACTGATAAATATGTTCACCGAAATGGTGGAGACAC
>JBAXVB010000393.1:0-3936 GCA_037129415.1 Deltaproteobacteria bacterium | reverse complement strand
AAGTCTCAAATTCAATAGGTTACGATAAAATACCAACACTTGTGGACCTATGCGCATTTTTTGTACATACTGTTTCTCCTTTTTTGATGTCTGTAAGGTTTGAATGTTCTGATAACTTATATTTCGCTCATTTTTTCTGCAAAATTGATTTATTTGCTCCGCTGGTTCCAAAGCTCCTGCTTCAAGTCTTTTCCTGACGTTCCATTGATGATTTTACAATAAGTTCCGATGCTGTGCTGCGCTACCTCCTTCCTTGTCGAGCATGTTATGAAAATAGAACCTGGCCAGTATTGGATGATTTATTGCCGTTCTCCTTGATTGGGCATCCTTGCGCAGACAGCCTATTTCGAAATGACCCCATAGTTCCACACATAGAAATATACATTTCCATTTGTGGAAAGCGATGCACTGTACGCCAGATACACCCACATCCGGGTGATGCCGTCCGGCATCAGAACGTCGGGAATGTGGATCGTGAAATCACTGGATAGCGTGGAGGCGTTGCATGTAAATATCTCGCTCTGGATGGCGACATTGGTCAGCTTGAAAAGAATCAGCGCCGGAAATGCCGGATCATTTTTGTAAGCGAAATCAGCCGAGTACGATAGCGTACTCGACTGGGGGGTCAGGTAGGAAATCAGTGGAATATGAAGTGAATAATTGCTGTCAATCGTTGCCGTACATGCCGTCGTGTTGGCCGCCTGAGTGACAGTGACATCTATCGGGCTGCCGGTGGATGCCGTTATCCGGATACCGGCTGTTCGGGATGATCCGCCGGTATTGGCAGCGTACACACACGCGATGGTTCCGGCATCTGTTCCACTGGCGCCAGATGTAATCGACAGCCAATCGCCGCCCGCAGTGACGGCGGCAGTCCATAGCATGGTACCGGTTCCGGTGTTGGAAACGCTGAAGGTTGCCGTTCCGGTAACGCTACCGACACTTTGGGTGGTTGGAGTTACTGAAAGTACTGTCTGTGAAACTGAGGAACGGTAAGCTGCGACGACATTTTTTGTTTCTCGAATGGTGCGAGCATTGTCGCCATTCACCGCATCACCCGTAGCAGTTCCGATATATGTTACACTTGGATTGGAAAAATACCCCACTTCCGTATGGGTAACGCCGTCAGCAAAATACTTTCCCTCTCCATAAGTCATCACGGAACAGTAAGCTTTATTGTCTGTACTTATCCAACGCCATCCTGCTGAATATGGGAACAGGCCAGGTCCAGGAGAGTCATTCTGCTGTTTGTGATGATCCGCTCCCATGTTATGACCGATTTCATGTATATTCGTATAATCACCCGCATACTGAATACCAGTCAGCGAGAAACCATACGCAGGTTCGCCGGATGGTGATTTGAGTTGAAAACCAAGCCCAGCGATATCTTCATTTTCTATTTTTTCGAAAAGGACTACCAAATCAGCTCCATATGTATTGCGCAAAGTATGAACAGAATCGAGATAACCATCTCCTATTTTCTGCAAGCGGTCCAGATCCGTACCGGTCTTGCCGCTTTCTTTGTAGTCAACCTCCGAAGAATGAACCAATTTAAAGTTCATATCAGTTAGACTGTTGTCCGCAACGAGCTGCGCTTGTGCCATTGATTGTGCAACTAAAAGGCTGATTGTGCCATGCGAATCGGCATATAGTTTTGCTGCCGGTGTGTAAACTACCATGACATCGATCGTAGTAGTGGCCGCGCCTTGATCGCTTCCAATACGTTCTTGTAACGCCTCAATTTCTCGTTGTTCTTCAGGAGTAGGCGGAGGGGGAATCACAGCAGGACCATCTTTCACTTTAACTTTCTTTAACGGGTCTATCTCCAATACATAATGCGCTTGTGATTCAGGATCGTAAACAATCTTGTATTCCATATTCAGTTCCGGCACATGAATCGAAACAAAACTGATATTGCCGGCGCTTGTGATCAGTGCATATCCTAACGGATAATTCTGCAGCCGACCGCGTATGGTTATGGAACCCTGCACATCAACGGAAACACGATCGACCGTTGCATGATACGATGTGCCGGGGAACAAATCGAGAACAAGCTCATCACCGTCCGCGATACTACCAGCCAAGGTAATCTGCTTCAACAAATCAACTTGGCGAGATCTCTTGGCAGACTTGAATATGTCACTTCCCACTACGTTTTGACTGTGCATACGAACCGGGGATGCATCACTCCCAACGATCAGGGAATACTCAGCGGCCATCGACATGGAATGACTGATAAGGATGATTAACGACAATAACAGGCAGATATGATATAATCTAATGCTCACTACATCTACGATATTCTTGGTTCTTCCATACATATTCGTTCTCCTTTTCAAAAATTTCAAACTAATTGAAAGTTGCCATATGGCTTAAATCATGTACTATTTTGGACGTATAATTTGAAATCAGGTCTCCCGCCTGATTGGTATGCAAACGATAGTACCTTGCCGGAATAACCGGCAAATCGACAACCTGTTTGAATTCAAATTTTTCTTCCGAGGCTTCACCATCTTTGTCGGTAATTTTCAGGTGATACGTCCCCGTTATCAATTGATCCGTTATATCTGCCGTATAATTGGCATAGTGATACGGAGCATCCCATTTCCACTGCCCGTTGACGGCATCATAAGTGACGTCTGTTTCCATATAGCCGGTGTAAACCGGATCCAGCTTGATCATTTTCCCGTTGGGATCGGTCATGATCGCGGTTCCTGCTACATCGGTCGTCGGATAGCGTCTGTTGGCATCCCTGCAGTCGAATCCGATGGTATTTGTGCGTGTGCCATTTTCAAACACTCGCGACTGGACAGAAAACAGCTTCAGACGATAGGTGGCATGAGCAGACAGGGGAAAGAAAACACAAATGACAAACAGAGCAACAACGATTTTTTTCATTTCAGTGACCTTTCATTATTTTATTATGGTTGCAGACCTAAAAGTTTAATTCTGTGCTTATGCCTTTACTATCTTACATTTGTGGAAAGCGATGCACTGTACGCCAGATCCAGCCGCACCGGGTGATGCCATCCGGCATCAGAACGTCGGGAATGTGGATCGTGAAATCATTGGATAGCGTGGAGATTTTGCATGTAAAATTCTCAAAAAAAAAGCCCGCAGCACATGGCCACGGGCTATAAATCATCAGGTTCTCTGGCGACTCGGCTGTCCTCTGGGGACCCGTGGCTTTCCGTCCCACGATCGCTCGTGGTTTGGCTTTGTCAGTGTACCACACTTAAACGGGGCGTATATATGAAGTTGACCCATGTGTCAAGACAAAAAAGAGTCGTGTTTAAGATGGTAGCCGATTAATCCGTAGCGGAATGGCGCTGTCCTGATTTCTACTTCACCTTGAGTCTTTTCCCAGATCAGGCCGGTGATAAACCCCTATGGTCGAAACGATGATCAATGCATTCAATTAGGAACAACTACATATTTTGTAACGATAAAGCAGGTATTTCCATTAGTGGAAAAAGCTGGACTGTATTCCATATCCACCGTTAAACGAGTGATTCCATCGGCAAGCAGAAGACCGGGAATATGGATTTTTAAATCGTCGGAATATGTTGATTTTTCCTTTTCGCACTCTGGTCCATAAGATGTTAGCACGGCGGCGTTGGTCATTTTAAAAATTATCAGGGACGGATACGTCGGATTGTACTCATAAACAAAATCCGCCCGGTATGACGGAGTGCTCGACTGGAGGATCAGATGAGAAATCACTGGAATATGAAGTGATAAATTGCTGTCAATCGTCGCCGTGCATGCCGTCGTATTCGCCGCCTGAGTGACAGTGACATCTATCGGGCTACCGGTAGCTCCGGATGCCGTTATCCGGATACCGGCTGTTCGGGATGATGCGCCGGTATTGGCAGCGTACACACACGCGATGGTTCCGGCATCTGTTCCACTGGCGCCAGATGTAATCGACAGCCA
>JBAXVB010000392.1:0-3936 GCA_037129415.1 Deltaproteobacteria bacterium | reverse complement strand
GTTTTTTTCTTCTGGGTTTGAATTTTTTCATTGGCTTTTTTCAAGGTGGCGCTCAGGACGTCAATGTCAACAGGTTTTTGCAGGTAAGCAAAGGCTCCCAGGTTCATGCAGGTTTCCCGGTCCGTTTCCGAACCATGCCCGGTAAGGATAATAACTTCAATTCCGGGCTGAGTTTCCTTAACCCTTCGAAGGACTTCGATGCCGTCTATGCCCGGCATTTTGAGATCCAGAATCATCACTTCGGGTTCTTCCTCATGAACCAGTTTAAGTGCGGATTCCCCATCAAAAGCCACGACAGATCCCATGTCCCTAAGGATCAGGCGTTCGGACAGGGTTTGAACAAATTCCCGTTCGTCATCTACGAGCAATACTTTGGAAGGGACTTCAAAATCAAATTTTCGATAAATATCAGACTGATGAAAGCCCTTCCCCACGCAGGTATCTATAGTTTTTACACCCGGAACAATTCCGGCAATGGATTTTAGCTCCTGTTCCAGTCGGCTTAGCATCAGCACATTCTTGTTGATTGTCAGGGTAACTGCGCCGCTTGCAGCGCTGACACCCACCTGATGGCCTTCGTTGGCCAGGGCGACTTCCACCTGAGCGGAAAGGAGGAAATCGTCGACGGTTTTACGAGAATTTTCAGTCTTTTTAAGCACATCCTTGTTCAGATTATTCAGAATCAGTTGAATGGCCTCGTTTGTATTGGTTTTGTTCATGGGCAGGATCATGTCATAAAGAACAGGATCCCACGGATCAGCCAGATTGAATAAGGTATTGATCCAGCTTGCGCAGTCTTCATCCTGTCGGTGTATCCATTTTGCTGCTTCTTTTTCTGATAATCCCTTGGATTTTGCAGCCAGATCAATCCTGAAACCCATGTCTGCGATAAGGCATATCCGCAGGATATGACTGATCTCTTTGGGTATTAAATGACCGGAAAAACCAGATAGCAACAGATTATCGTCTGTCAGTTTTTCGGCCAGCGCCAGCTTTAGATAGGCAATCGAACGTTCTTTTTCATGCGTAAACTTATTGAATATCGATGTTCGAGATACAAAGGCGCGGCTGATTTTGGATGCATCTATTCCCGAAAGTTTTGCAGCATCGTTTGTAAGGTCACTGTCTGTAACCGGTTTATATCCGGTATGAGTGATAAGTTCCTGAAGAACAACATCTTCATTGCAGAACGTACCTGGGAAAATCGTAATTATTGGCATTTAATACCCCTTATCGTTTAAATTATGAATTACGAATTATGAATTAATGTGAATTAATGTGAATTATACTTTTCCCCGCCGGCAATCAATTCAGGTTGCAGACCGTTAATGGGCATGTCGGTTCATCGCCATCCCTGTGTGTGGGTTCATAAATGGCATGAATGGCTCTTTCCATTGTCGGGAATAAGTGATCTGCGCCGATTTTTGCGGTCAGGTGGGTACGGCTAAGCACTTTCATGACCACTTCATTCACTCCGCTCAGGGAAATGTCCAATCCTGCACTGCGGATTCTGTCTATCAGTAAGGATAGCGTTTCTTCTCCTGATGCGTCAATATCATTAATGCCATTGGAGACAATTAAAATGTGTTTGAGTGTTTCCCGGCTAAGCATCAGTTCGGTAATCTGATCATCCAGATAGCTGGAATTGGCGAAAAACAAGGGTCCGTCAAACCGGATCAGGGAAATATATTTACATTCATTCAAGCCGTGAGTCGTAACGCACCGGAGCGCATCATCTTCGTCCCTGGCAAGAGAGGCTACGTTTGGTCTCATGCTTTTGTAGAGAAAAACCATCAGGGAGAGGGTGACACCCACCATAATACCTTTATCCAGATGCGGCGCAAACCACAGGGTGCAGATAAAGGAAATGATGGAAATGGCCCCGTCATATTTTTGCGCTTTCCAGGCATGAACAAAACCGGATATATTTATCAGGCCAATCACCGCCAACATGATGACAGCAGCCAGAACGGACTGAGGAAGATGATAGAGCAAAGGTGTAAAGAACAGCAGGGCGATTACCACAGCAATGCTGGAAAAGACACTGGAAAGTCCAGATACTGCGCCTGCCTGAAGGTTTACGGCGGACCTGGAAAATGAACCCGATGTCGGGTAGCTTTTTCCGATCGCCCCCAGGATATTGGCCAGCCCCTGACCGATGAGTTCCTGATTGGGATCCAGTCTCTGACCGGTTTTTCCGGCCATGGCTTTCGCGATGGAAATGGCTTCCATAAATCCC
Organism: Deltaproteobacteria bacterium; assembly: GCA_037129415.1. Lineage (GTDB taxonomy): Bacteria > Desulfobacterota > Desulfobacteria > Desulfobacterales > Desulfatirhabdiaceae > RAAP-1. The sequence goes on along the minus strand of JBAXVB010000392.1, from coordinate 1,697 downwards.
AGAAGGGAAATAATGGCCGCGTATGGAAATAGTTGGACGATAATATTCAGGCGGATGGTTGGAATGGTAAACGCAGGAAGCCCACTGGGAACCATCCCTACAACTTCACCGCCACCAATCATTCGAATTTTATCTAATTTCAGCGGCGAATTTCCCAAACGGATACGCCATATCCGCCCATCGGTTTTTACACCCTGTGGCAAGTTGTCTTTGGGTAAAAATTTCAGGGCGCCATCTGTCTGTTCAACGCCGACAAATAAAAAATTACGGATTTCTTCCCGATAAATCTGCGCGTCATAATTGATCAGATCGCTTTTGGTGGAAAGCATTTTATCCTGATGTTCAGCTTCAAGGGCGCCCAGCAGATCATGTCTGTGTTTGGCATCTTCGATTTGCTTATTGAATTCAGTCCGCTTTTCAGCGATGGGGGGCAGGGAATTGACAGCGGAATTGAATTTGTCCACCATTTCAAGGGCTCTTTTGGAGTTGATGGCCGTGATATTTGCGGTAATATCATGTTCGAAATTCAAGGCCCATGAAAGTATTGTGGTAATGACGACGGCCACCAGAACATTGGGAATTTTTGGCGCCATCCGTTTCAGTCCATACATGATAGCGAACGCCAGAACACCCATGGCCAATGTAGGCCAATGGGTGTAATGAATGGCTGCTTGTACGACGTTAATGATGGTTTCGTAATGATGGGCGGCATTGTCAACGTTCACGCCGAACATTTTTGAAAGCTGTGAAGTTGCAATGATAATTGCAGCGGCATTGGTAAAACCGTTAACCACTGGATGGGAAAGAAAATTGACCACCAGGCCCAGCCTGAGAATTCCGAGGCTGAGCTGAAAAACACCCACCATCAGCGCCAGCAAAATCGCATAGACGATGTAGCCTTCACTTCCGGCAGTGGCCAGTGGCGCGAGAGATGCCGATGTCATAAGGGAGACCACCGCAACCGGTCCGGTTGCAAGCTGGCGGCTTGAACCAAAAAGTGAGGCGATCATGGGCGGGAGAAATGAAGCATACAGGCCATAGTAAGGCGGCAGACCGGCAAGCTGCGCATAAGCCATGGATTGAGGGATCAAGACGAGCGCCACTGTCAACCCGGAAAGCGCATCAATTCTGAGGTCTGATACAGTGTAGTTTTTAAACCAGATCAAAAACGGGAAAAATCGTTTATACATGCCTTCCACCTATCCTTTAACGGGGTTATTTTCAAGCATCCTCCTGCAGGATGCAATCAGTTCATTAAACAGCGCGCCAGCATCATAAAGGTTATAGAGTTTAAAACGCACCAACCCATCCACCATCGTAAAAACAATCAAAGCGGTTTTTCTGGCAGGCATTGGACCGATGGATCCATCGGCCTGGCCGGACACTATGGCATGCTCAAAAATATCCACAAAGCAGTTGTAAATGGACTCCAAATGTTCCCGGCAAACCGGATTGACTTCCGCCAGTTCATAGGGATATCTGCGGTGAAGCAGCAAAAAAAGATCTTCTTTTAGCCCGGCCAGATAGAGATAAAAAGATATTGCACCTTCCATCATTTCAATGCCGGTTTCAAACTTTCTGTTCGCGGTATAACTGTTAAATTCGAACAGAATGTCTTCTTTTGCAGTTTTTAATATTTCCAGAAAAATGCCCTGTTTGGTTTTGAAATGATAAAAAATCGTGCCTTCAGCCGCACC
>JBAXVB010000391.1:0-3938 GCA_037129415.1 Deltaproteobacteria bacterium | reverse complement strand
AACTGTCATACAATTTGAGGTCGATAAGGTTTGAAAAAGATGGCTTGAAAATCTGAAGCAGGGCGAATAACAATGTCAAAATCAGTCCCGCCGTCGGTATCAGGGAAAGACCGCGACCCGGTAGGGGCCACCAGGACTTAAATTGTTTTGACAGAATAAAAGCGATATGAACCTCTTGGGTAACTATCGTATAACGACTTCCACGCGACGGTTGCGTGGCTCCGCAACGCCGTCAGAAGTTGGAATCAGTGGAACTTTTTCACCGTAGAAATGGACATTCAGATGCTCGTCCGGAATGCCTGCATCTGTCAACAACCTGCGGACAGACTCGGCACGCTCCCGTGACAGATTAAGGTTAAAGGATTCTGAGCCAACGCGGTCAGCATGGCCCACAACACTGATGTCCGAAGATTGACGCTGCTTGATAACCGAGACTATTTTGGGGATTATCGCAGTTGATTCCGGAATTAAAACAGAAGATGCTTCATTGAAATATAGAATAATATGCGCTGCAGAGTCGGGCAGAGCGGAAAGAGCGGCTCCAAACACCCGTTGTACCGTTTCAAGCGACATTTCAGCCGGAGGGCTGGGAGCTGCATCCGGCGAGGTGATCTCTGTCGCCAGATAGGCGCGGTCTATCGTTTGAGACCCGCCTGAAGTTCGGACGGTCATAAGGCCTGTCTGGCCTTCAGCGTTCGGTAAAAGCACCATCTTGTGTTGGGGACGGCTGCGAATCGGGTCTCGTATCAGGCGAATGATCACTTCCGGCGTGTCCTTGGCTTTTGACAGTGACGTTTCCTTTCGCTGGGAAAGGCCACAGCCCGAGGTTTGTATCAGCAATAAAAAGACAACCATTGCTTTTTGCCAGGGATGAATTGTGGGCATGTTATTATTCGCCCCCTTCCGCCTGCACGGCAAAACGGGTTCCCCTGACACCTATCGTTGCGATCGGGGTTTGAACCTGCATGGCTTCCGGGGCCAGTTTGGCAATCTGTCCGGAAACAAAAGCAGCAGTTCCTTGAATCAACTGGCAGAGAAACGAAAATCCGCCTTGGTCCGGCTGAAACAGGAAGGCATCAATTTTCACCTGACTATTGGGGCCGAGCGATACGAGGGCATCATCCCGGAAAATCACCCCAAGAGACCCGGTTTGATCGGTCTGCAATACATCCCCGGTGTAAACCATGACTCCGGTTTGAGCGGGGATGGGGTTTCCGTCGCGTAGAATACTGGCGTTATTCTGGAAGGTTTTGATACAGCCGATGGGGGATTCCGCGGCTGATGTTTGGGTAATACCGAAATTAAGACCCGCAAACAACAGGATTGCCATTCCCACAATAAAGAATTGTTTTATCACTGCCAGTATCTCCATCTGAATGGATGTTGGATGCGGTTGGTTCAGTGCTAAACATTATGATCTTCTTTGGTGGATCCCGGCCCTACCAGTGGTTTAAAGCATTTTTTGCCGGCCCCGCAGATCGGACATTTCCAGTCATCATGCAGGTCTTCAAAATGGGTGCCCTTTGGGATCTTTCCTTTTTTGTCGCCCTTGTCCGGATTGTAGATATAGCCGCAGTTTACGGTCTGACACTGCCATAAGTCTTCAGGGTTTGCCATTGGTTCTTCTCCTTGTTTGTCTGTCTTTTTGGTTTGATAACTATTCCCATATCCAACGTTTGTATCACACTTAAATTTTGTGGTGAGTGAAAATTATTGATTGCAAATATGACATCAATGGTTGAATAAACTGATTCAAAATGAAACTGGAGGATACTACCAAAATTTTGGAAAGCATTCAACCGTAACTTCAAAAGATGGAAGACCCGAATATAAACCCTGTCATCTCAGCCAGATTGAGTCTGATAGATATGCCGGCTTCTGATAATGCCAGGTTAAGCCTAAAACAATCGGCGATTATAATAGGAGATGATGTCAATGACTTATCCCTCTCATTTGTAAAATAAATGTAATGCCGGATAAACTGCTTTGCTTTTTCAGCGCTTTGTTTCAGAATGACCAATTTACTGAGCATCCGACTGCAACATGATCCTGAAAATCAACCTGTCGTGCTGCCGATATAAAAATCATTACTTCAGGAGTACTCTTTAGCCATGCATTATACCATATTCGATACGCCGGTCATCCGAACTCTGATGCGCTGGATTTCCCTGTTTGTCTTCAAAGTTGGAGGGTGGCGCATTGAAGGTCAGTTTCCGGCCATCGCAAAGTACGTGCTGATTGCAGCCCCTCACACGTCCAATTGGGATTTTCCAATTACATTGTGTCTGACCTTTGCGCTTAAAAGTAAAATTTACTGGATGGGAAAAGACACCCTTTTCCGCTGGCCTTTTAAAGGGATATTGAAATGGCTGGGCGGAATCCCTGTTGATCGATCCAAATCCAATAATATGGTTGCTCAGATGGTTCAACAATTTTCAGCCAATGAGAATCTGGTTTTGACCATTCCACCTGCAGGAACGCGCAGCAATGTCATGAGATGGAAAACGGGTTTTTATTATATCGCTTTGGGCGCAAATGTTCCGGTCGTGCTTGGATTTTTGAACTATCGGACGAAGGTCGGCGGTATCGGTCCCGTATTTCTTCCTACCGGCGATATTAATATGGACATACAGCAGATCAGAGCCTTTTATTCAGGCATTCATGGAAAGCATCCAGTGCAGGATATATATGTCATGATGCCTTTTAATCCTTTAATAACTACTGTTGAAATGCAGGAAGCCGGATAACACGTTCGCTCCCCCTCTCACAGCGCGAACATATCCATGGAAGTATTTATGGTTGTAACTGTCGTAGCCATGTCGAAAACCTACGCCCCATGCCTGATTTGGGTAGTTGGCGCTGGTGGAAGACGACCAGTACCATGATGATACGGTGTTGGGGAAGTAATTCGTTTTGATGGATGGATTCGTGCTGCGCATATCCGCCAGATAAGTCAGCTCCTTGATGGTGGGAAGGCGCCAATCCGAAAAACCGCCAAAATGAGCCATATTTAGTGCTTTGATGAAAGATTCGGTATTTACGCCATTGCCAGGGATGCCGGCGTAACCACCGTTGGTGTTCGAATTGCTGTCATACCATGTGTAAGTGTTGTCTGCATCGTTGGGATCATCATAATTGCTGATACCATCCAGGTTTCTCTTTACTTCCCAGATCAGGCCGGTGGCGTTGTCTTTTACCATGATCCATGATGTGGCTGAATCCGGCAGAGGATTACCGGCACTGCTCAGCTTGGTGTAGGAGGGTGGGGTATGGTCGGTGTTTCGGCCAAGGAAAAGAATATCCGGGGGTGTGCTGGTGATTTTGGGGAAAATGTCATTGTACCAACTTTGGCTGGTTTCCGGTAATGGAACTGCAAAAGCATAAGCTGAAAATGCCCACTGGATAAAACAACACAAGAAGTACTTCCGTATCGTTTTTTTCATGATGCCTCCACTGATATATTTAAGACAGAATTCCTGACACAGAAGTGATCTTCTTGATGAATATCATATATGTTGATCAAGTCAAGATATGTAAGGTGAATGGGCATAATATGTGCTTTTGCCCTCCCCACCATCCCCCCGCTGGGAGAGGGAGTTTATGGAAATTACAGATTATGCCCATTCACAGTATATATCTTGGCGATAATGGTGGTGTCTGCTGTAATTTAATTGACAATACCCTGAAAGTTGCATATATACCCACACACAAGCCGGAGTGGTGAAACTGGTAGACGCAGAGGACTCAAAATCCTCCGCTCGCAAGGGCATGTCGGTTCGATTCCGACCTCCGGCACTCAATAAAAACAGATAGTTACCGACCAATTACAACTTTTTTAAGTTTTGAAAAATCGACCGATTGTAATGATTTTGTAACGGTCACGGAAGATTCAAGCCAGTCATGCTGTCTTTTGGCTGCTTGTTCAAGGTCATTTGTAT
>JBAXVB010000390.1:0-3955 GCA_037129415.1 Deltaproteobacteria bacterium | reverse complement strand
GGCCGAATCACAGGAACATTCAGGATATCCGCCTGAATCTGCATCAAAAGCGCATTGGCAGTCATTCCGCCATCCACTTTAAGCTGCGTAAGCTTCACCCCGGAATCCTTTTCCATAGCCTCAACGATATCCCTGATCTGATAGGCGGTCGCCTCCAACACGGCTCTGGCCAGATGTCCCTTATTCGCATTATGGGTAAGGCCGGCAATGACACCGCGGGCATCAGAGCGCCAGTACGGCGCAAAGAGTCCGGAAAACGCCGGCACGAAATAGACACCTCCGCAATCCTCAACTGTTCTTGCCAGATATTCGATTTCCGCCGATGTGGAAATCAGTCCCAGATTATCACGCATCCACTGCACCAAGGCTCCGGAAATGGAAATTGAGCCTTCCAGACAGTAGCAGGGCTTTTCAGAACCCAACTGATAGGCTACAGTGGTAATGAGTCCGTGCCTGGATACGATGGGAAATTCTCCGGTATTCATCAGCAGAAACGCGCCGGTACCGAATGTGCTTTTGGCTTCTCCGGGTGAAAAGCAGGTTTGGCCTACCAGGGCTGCTTGTTGATCTCCGAGGGCCGCACAGACTGGAATAGCCGCAGACAACGGCCCTGCAGGATCGGTAAGTCCCCAGTAATTTTGATCGCTGGAGGGGACGATTTTCGGCAGCATCTGATACGGAATATTCAGCACAGCCAGCATTCGGTGGTCCCAGCTCAGATTTTTCAGATCCATCAGAAGGGTGCGGCTGGCATTGGTGACATCGGTCACATGAGCCCCCCCATCCGGGCCGCCTGTCAGTTGCCAGATGATCCATGAATCCATGGTTCCAAAAAGCGCGTGTCCTTCAAGGGCCGCTTTTCGGGCTTCTGGAATATGATCCAGAAGCCATGATATTTTAGGCCCGGAAAAATAAGTGGCGACGGGAAGGCCGGTTATCTCCCGGAATCGGTCCGTTCCCCCATCTGCAATCAGTTTCTGGCATATCTCATGGGTACGGGTACACTGCCAGACGATAGCATTGCAATATGGCTTTCCCGTTCGTTTATCCCAGACCACTGTGGTTTCTCGCTGATTGGTAATACCGATGGCGGTGATATTCTCTCCACCGATCCCGCCCTTTGCCAGTGCGCCTTTAATAACATCCTGCGTGTTACGCCATATTTCTTCAGGATCATGTTCGACCCAGCCTGGCTTGGGAAATATCTGTCGGTGTTCTTTCTGGTCCCAGGCTACAATCCTGCCTGTCTTGTCGAAAATACTGAAACGCGTACTGGTCGTTCCCTGATCCACTGCGCCAATATAGGATATCATGTTTTTTACCTCGTCTTGGAGTCAACATGCTGGTGAGATCATTATACAGAAATGGCGATAAAACAGCAAAAAAAGAATGGCTCTTGTGAATCTTTGAGATTCGCAAGGCATAACACAGCCGTTGACCGTTGACGGTTGACGGTCAACGGCTTTTGAGATTTACGCCAAGCTTCCAGGATCCGTCGGGACAGAACCCAGGATAACTTGCAGTGTTGTATTACACATTCGTCGTAATATCAAAAAAAATTTATAAGATTGGGGTGAATTCACTAAACGTGGTTTGACACAAGCAGTCAGAAAGTGTTAGTTGAGGACCTGATAGTACCCTGCAATTCGGCTTGCCGAAGGCATCAACAGAGAGGTATGAAATGGAAGAACTGAAAACGCTTCTGGAAATTATTCAGGATGTGTCTGCCGGAAAATATTCCAACGACATCATGTCCCTGACTGGCCCTGATACATCGGAGCCGGTTCGAATGATTGCAGAAGCCATGGGACTGATGATGGTCAAGGTGGAAGCCAGGGAATACCATCTGGAGATGCTCATTTCAGAGCTGAAATCGCTGAACGAAAAAGTTCGTAGTAATACGATCAACACCGTATCCACCATGGCCAACGCCCTGGCTGCCAGAGATCCCTATACAAAAGGTCACACGGAACGGGTTGCCAATCTGTCCGAACAGATCGCAATGGAAATGGGGCTTGAAGACAGCGATATCGAATATATCCGTATTGGCGGTTTGTTGCATGATATCGGCAAAATAGGTTTCCCGGATCATTTATTTCAGCCACATGAAGCGAAGAACCCACCGGAAATGGTGAATAGGATTATCAAACATCCGACTGTCGGCGCGGAGATATTACGGGAGCTGGACTTCCTGGGACCAGCCCTGGAATATGTCCAATCCCATCATGAACGTCCGGACGGAAAAGGTTATCCGAGTCGATTGAAAGACGCCAACATCCCCCTGGGCGCCAAAATCATCGCCGTGGCGGATTCATTTGACGCTATGACCACTGAACGTCCCTATCAGAAAGCCATGACACCCAATGCCGCTCTGGAAATACTTCAACGTCATGCCGGAACAAAATGGGATGCCGAATGCGTTAAAGCTCTTGGAAGATATCTGACCAATATAAGAGAGTAGGGAAACTTTGATGAGCCCAAATGGCTTTGATCATCATTTCAGTATGGGCGGGTTCCGAACCCGCCCATACTGATAACGATTCCCCCCTTTGAAAAGGGGGGCCAGGGGGGGATTTAGTGGTTGTTGGTAGCTTATCCCCGTTTTCAAATCCCCCTTAATCCCCCTTTTCTAAAGGGGGAAATCAGTTGCACCATGTATCCGCTTTGGTCGAACTATATGGAGCCTGATATCCCGATCCGAGAAAAAAGATACCGCCTTCGTATCCATTACTATCCAACCAGTAACCATCACTGAGCGTATTCGGGTCTATATGTCCGGTATAATTGATTCCACAACTGGTCCAATCCATCACTATACCCCCCTGCGTTATCAAAGACCGCAGCGCCGTATGCTCCGTCTATGGATACATCAGGTGTCTTGTCAGTTCCAGTCAGTTTTATAGCAAAACCCCTGGTATCTACATTAAAACACAAGATATTGTCATAAGGCGTCAACGTCCAGCAAAAGACCCCGATGCTATCTGCCTGGATTATGCGTGGGACTGCACAAAACAGCGCCATGGTGAGGATTGCTGCAGCCAGCTTCTTTTTCATTTTATCCCTTGTTAGCCATTCGATTATGTGATTGAAACATCTGTCCCAAAACCTTATGGCGATTTATTGTTGCCAAAAGTTTCGCGCTGGCGACGATCCAGGTCTCTATGACCCTGGGAAAGGAACAGGAGCAAGCGCGCCCTTGTCTCGCCCAAGCCATTTTGCCAGTTACCAGAGAGAGTTGTCAAATTGATCCTGGCGGTATAATTAACACACCCACTGGTCCAGGCCATAGCTATATCATTGGCGATGTTATCGTATGCGGCACTGCCGTAAGCCCCATTTTTAGACGTACCTGGCGCCAAAGTAAAACCCGTCAAACTTAACATGGAATCCCTGGACTCGATATCAAAACAGACGATATCCTTTGGAGCAGCCTGCATTTGCCAGCAAAACACCCCGATGTCGTTGGCTCTTACCATAGAGGGAGCAACGCAAACCATAGCCATAAGACATGCAAACACTATCTGTTTCCGCATCTGATTTCCTTACTTTTTGAATTGTTGAAACTTTGTTTTGACTTTGTTTTGACTTTTTTGATCGCAGCCGAAAAAAGTGAAACGCTCATTTGTTCCCTGTCCAGCGCAGTCTTCCAATCTCCTCCTTCAGGGACGATAAGTACATCCCAAAAATACTCCGTACCTACCGGCGTGTTGGGCAATACCGCAATGTTAATTGAGACCACGCCCCGCCCTGCCGCGACCGTGGCTTGGCCGCCACCATGCCATCCATAGCTTGTGGAATCCAGCAGATTCACCATGATGTCTCTATTCTTTGTAGCGGAATATTGTATCTTGACGACATATTGCAGACCTTGTTGGATAGTCGTCGGAGCTGAAAGAATGGAAAGGAAGTCGGCCCTGAAGATAGCCTTGTGAAATAAGTGATCTGCTGTGATTGC
>JBAXVB010000039.1:0-21192 GCA_037129415.1 Deltaproteobacteria bacterium | reverse complement strand
AACAAAAGTGGGATCAAGTAGGGGAGGCTGTGTGAGCATTATTTTCATCACCCCAGCCTGGTCGTCCGGGGCAGGGATGCGCTGCCTGCCCAGCCGGGTGACTTGTGGCCAAGTCCGGTCATGATGCGGTAGGAATTCGCCCTCCATGAAACATAAACGGAAACAGCGACTGGATTCTCTATGAATTTGTTACCCACAATAGCTTTGACATATCTGGAAAAAACAAAATATCATGCTGACGTGGCTATTGCTACGCCAATAACAATGGGATGGTGATAATATATGAACACTATTACTTACTCTCAAATTCATGAGCTGGTCATGAGGCTTCCTGCTACAAAATTACCTCTTGTATATAACCTGTTGGTGGATTTAAGTAAAAAAGAATCAGATGATTCGTCGCCTCAATTAAATTTCATGTTTCTTCCCCTGAATGAACGACGACGAATAATGATGCAGCAAGCCAAAGAGCTGATTTCTCACTACGAACAGGTGGCAAGAGAACGTCAAACATGGCAAGCTGGAGATTTTATTGATGAATATTAATCGAGGCGATATTTGGAAAGTCAATCTCGATCCAACAATTGGCTCGGAAATCAAAAAGAGCCGACCAGTTGTGGTCAAATCCTGTTGTGGTGCAGTGGGCTTTTTTCCTTAAGCCTGCAAAAACCAGATGACATACTGAGACGAGAGAATCTCTTATTAGGGGAGATAGCGGATGAAGATTGGATTGCAAACGTGGGGCAGTGATGGCGACATTCGTCCGTTTCTTGCCTTGGCGAGCGGCTTACGCGCCAGAGGTCATGAAGTTTCGCTGGTTGTAACCAGTGTAGATAACAAGGATTACAGTTCCCACTGCGAGGAAATGGATTTTGCTTTGTCACACATTGGCAAGCTGATCTACGATGATAAAACACTTCGTCTTTTTGGAGATAAGATTTTTGGTACAAAAAATCCAATAAAACAAACTGAAATTGTTCTGGACTATTTTTTTAATCCTCTAATATCGGAAATGTTCGAAGCGGCAGAGCGGCTCTGTCGTGAAAATGATGCCATCATCGGACATTTCATCCACTATCCAGCACATATCGCTGCTGAAAAAGCAGGTAAGCCTTGCACAACCGTGATGCTGAATCACGGCATAATCTATTCAAAACATTCCCGAATTTTCGGCGCCCCAAATGTCGGCAAATGGATGAACCCCTATTGGTGGAAATTGTTTCATTTCTTAATGGACCGTACAATAGGTTCCGAAGTGAACACGTTAAGAAAAAGGGTTGGGTTGCCACCAGTCAGTAAAATCATAGACACCGTGTGTATATCAAAACACTTGAACCTCATTGCCGAAACTTCCGCAATTTGTCGTAAACAACCGGATTGGCCTGACAATCACCATGTCTGCGGCGTTTTCACTGTACCGAACACATCGGAACAGTGGGACATGCCGGACAAATTGAGGCGGTTTATAGAACATGGTCCGCCGCCGGTTTTTTTAACATTGGGAAGCATGCTGTCTCTTGATCCATCGCCAGGCATAATTACGGAAACTCTGATTCAAGGCGCTTTGCTTGCCGGATGCCGGGCCATTGTCCAGTCCCGATGGTCCGACCTTCAGGAAATCCCTGACCATCCGCAAATATATAAAATCGAGAAAGCGCCACACCAATTTATTTTCCCCTATTGTTCAGCAGTTGTTCATCACGGCGGCGCCGGTACAACTCATTCGGCTACGCTTCATGGCTGTCCGTCAATCATCGTGGAGCATTGCCTTGATCAGGTTTTTTTTGCAGGCGAATTGCAGCGGCAAGGCGTGGCCCCCAAGGTGCTGCACAGAAGAAACGTAACCGCAAAAAAGCTGGCTAAATCAATAAGGACCGTTCTGGATGATCCTGATATGAAAAAAAGAGCTGAAAACCTCCGTGAATTAATGCTGAAAGAAAATGGTGTAAAAAAGGCGGTGGAACTGATAGAAAAGCAGTTTTCTTCTTGTTTCAGTTCTTAGCCATACAGGGGCAGTCAAAGAAGAATAAAATATTGAACTGACCATCTCAATAAAGCTGAAGATGTTCTTGCCCTTGTCATTAACTATCTGCTGCTAAAAAACTGCATTTTGATAGACCCAACAACAATTACATCCAGATCTTTCAGCAGCACGGATTCCTTGATCGACTCGCCGTTGACTTTGGGCTTTGATATTCCGCCTACATAGCTTAAATAATATCCTTGGGGCCGTTTGCTGATGGTCGCTGCAGCCTGACCAACCGTGAGACCGGTAACAACAATATCGGATGTTTCGCTTTTTCCGATTCGAATTATTTTTTTGCTCAACTCGAACTCGCCCGATCCTCCAGTAAGAAAGGACAGAAAGCCCGCAGTCTCCTGAGTTTTTTGGGGCTGGATGTCCGGGGTTTCTTTAACATGTTCAGACATCAGATTCCTATACGCCTTGGTATCCAGAATCATGGTTTGATCCATTTGACAGGAGGGAGAAGGCTGTATTTTGAGTTCATTCCCCGTCAGCTCAAAAGAAATCGTGTGTTTACATATCTGAATCGTCTCTCCATGCGCCAGCCAATGGGACACAACGGGATATCCGTTTACAAATGTGCCATTTTTGCTTTGGAGATCGGTCAATAAATATCCCTCACCCACTGCATCGACTTTGGCATGATGACCAGATACAGCCAAGTTTTCAATACAGATATCATTATCTGCAAGTCGTCCGATTGACAGGGTTTTTCCTTTTTCAACTTGAAACTCTCCCTGAGAAATGTCTTTGAATTTCAGCGTAAGCACCGGCATAATCTGACCTCATCATCCCTTGATTACAGAATATAAATACATAATATCCTATGGTTATCTTGACAATGCAAACGAAAACAACTTTTTGACACCATAACGGATTTTGGAAAAGAAGTCGATGAATCTATTCACGATTCCTGCATCCTGCATCAGATGAATGATAACAATCGTGATATTGTCTTCTCCTCCACGATCATTAGCAAGTTTTATCAGGTTGTTGCAAGCTGACCCCGGTCTTTGGGTTGTGACAGCAAGAACGATTTCCTGCAATGAAACCTTATTGCTCAGACCATCTGAGCATAAGATGATCCGATCATCCTTAAAAAACGGCGTTTCGCAAATGTGTGGATCAACCGAATCAGCAATCCCAACCGCCCGTGTCAGCATGGTTCGATAAGTTTTTCCAATCCGATTCAGTTTTTCAGGGTTTATTGCAGCCAGTTCCGTTTCCACATTATGGGTTACGGAAAGCGATTCAATGCGATCGCCATGAATAAGATAAATCGGGCTGTCACCGACATTGGCGGCAATCAGGGTGGCCTCCGTCAGAACCACGGCGGCAACAGTTGACCCCATCTGACGATATTGATCCTGCTGTTCGGACAGATCATAGATGCCGCGATTGGCCAACACAATGCCGGAAAGAAGTTGATTGGCTTCCGGCGTCAGGGTGTCATCATTAATGATCCGCATTTCGTCGCAATCTGATCCCGGACTTTGACGAAAATAATCACGCATGATATCAACAATCAGCTTGCTGGCCATTTCGCCGGATTGTCGCCCGCCGATTCCATCCGCCACAATATAGAGTCTGAGAGCATCATCAACCAGAAAGGAATCTTCATTGTTTGTTCGCATTCTGCCGATATCTGATGCGCCAGCAGCATGAATGGACGCTATATGTGTCATCTGAATCGATCCTCATGCAATTCCGTCATATTTTGTGGTTTTAAAAATCTTTTTCCGCTCATGTGAATATTTGTATCCTGTGCTACAGATCCCGTCAACCAATAAAGAACAACGTGGTTGCTATCCGCTCATTAAATGCCTGATTTTCACTCAATCCTGCCTTGTCCTGAGCTATTGTGAGACTTTTTCCGCTCAATGGCAGTATCAATCATTTCATTTAGCTTTCGCAAATGATCACTCATCTGACCTGCCCGCTGATATCTTTTTTCTACATCTTTCTCCAATGCTTTGTTCACAATCAAAACCAGAGCTTCGGGAATTTTGGGGTTGATGGTTTTGGGATTGGCATGAGGTTCATTCATGATATGGTGCATCAGCGCAGGCAGGCTGTCTCCGACAAACGGGAGTTCACCGGTCAGTAATTGAAATATCATGGCGCCCAGAGAAAAAATGTCGGAGCGACCATCCGCTTTTTTCCCGGAAAACTGCTCCGGAGACATATAGGAAGGCGTTCCCTTCACCACACCGGTCTGGGTTTGCGATGCTGCGTTGATTCTGGCGATTCCAAAATCCGTTATCTTTACCGTATCATTTTTTAACAGCATGACATTGGCGGGTTTGATATCCCGGTGAATCACGCCTTTTTGATGGGCATAATCCAGAGCTGCTGCGATATCTGCGGCATAAAGAATCACCTTGCGAATGGAAAGCATGCTGTTTTTTGACACGAATGTTTCAAAACTGGTTCCTTCCAGATATTCCATGGCGATATACGCCAACTCCTGTTCTTCTCCTGCATCATATATGGTTACAATATGGGGATGAGAGAGTGTTCCGGCGCTTTCCGCCTCACGGAAAAACTGCTCTTTCATTCGACTGGCCTGCTCCGCATTCAGACCTTCGGTCAAACGGAATGTTTTGATCGCGGTCGTCCGGTTGATGCGTGGATCCTGTCCGAGATAGACCACCCCCATAGCGCCCTTTCCCAGTTGTCGGATGATTTCATACCGTCCCAGCGTCGGATGAACGCTGCTTCCGGTCATCACAAATCCACTGTTGGTTGAGCCTGTCCCCAGAAGTGAATCTCCGAATACCATGGTTTCGCTGACCTGCAACAGCTTCTTTTTTCGTTCGCTTACATCCTTGAAATTTTTATCGCTTGTTTCGATATATTCCAAAACAGAAGCCGCCTTGTTGAACTGACGCTTTCGTTCATAATCCAGAGACAGATTATACAACACATCCTTCATCCCGATATCGACCGGGATACACCTGAACTTGTCAAAGGCCATGTCGAGCATCCCCTGGCTCTGAAAAGACAGACCCAACATACGGCTGGTTTCAACGGATTCACCTTCAACCTTTTCCTTGCCGGTTTCCGTGACAAAATATTTGATGGTCAGCACCCCGGCACAGCAGACGATCAACTGAAGAAGGGGATATGCGGTTCTCAGCCAGATTCCACTGGAGACAAAAAACCAGGTCTGAAATCCGATGATCAGGATAATAATCAACCCGAACATGATTCCGGATAGGAGCAACCGGGTGCGGGGAAAAATCAGTGACACAATTAATCCATTGACAAAAATCAGGCTCAGCACAGCGACTGCGCCCCATACAGGCTCCCGAATTCTTTGGCGGTTCAAAACAGACCACAGGGAATGCGCCGTAAATTCGCCGGCAGGCATCATGGCATCGACGGGTGTGCTGAGATGTTTCATGATGCCTGTCGCCGTTACATGAATCAAAACCACTTTGTTTTGAAACAGGGACATGGAGTTCTTGCTATTCAATGCATCATAAAACGAACAGGACTTGAATGATCCGCGTTCGCCTTTAAAGCTGACTAACATTTCTGAATAAGGGGTCATCGGAATCTCCAGTTGGCCAAGCCTGAGGGTTGAGCCGATAACCGCGCGTGTGGTCCAGAAATTGACGTTAACATTCAGATAAACCGCCGCCAGCCTGATGGTATAGGACGGGTAAAACAGTCCGCCATACTCATACAGCAGCCGTTCACGCCGGACTTTGCCATCCTTGTCAAAGGTCATATTGATGTGACCGATCCCTTTTGCAACATTCAACAGCGCCGGAATCGGCAATATGATTTCGGTTGCACGGGGATAATCCAGCGAATCCGGATTCTGAATATTTTGAATGGCGTTTGCCGTTAAAAACGGATTCTGTTCCACCTGCAAACTCCCCGCAATCTGAGAGGATTCCTTTTGAATGGAGTCCTTGAAATACATCGGCAGCATAACCCGGTTTGACGCCTGAATTGATTCCGCCAGATCCCTATCATGATCAAGGCTTGTCTGAGCAGTGGAAAGGGTTTGAAGAAACGCCCTGCTTTTTTCGCTGGACGAATCAAGCAGGGTTTGACGGAATTGTGTTTCAACTTCCTTCAAAATATCCAGTCCCGAAGTTATTTCAGGATCACTGAAAATGATATTCAGACCGATCAGGCGAGGTCGGCCGGATTGAATAGCGCGGATACCTTTAGCCAGAACCGACCGGGACCAAGGCCATTTGCCCAATTTCTCAATGGAATCATCATCTATTTCCACCAGAACAATATCGCTCGGGCTGCCCTGATCACTTCTGAGGCGCATGAGCCTGTCATATACCCTGAGATCCAGCATATCGACGGAATCAACGCCAATCAGTGCGAATCCCGCAAAAAGCAGCGCTGCAACTATCCCCAGAAGATGTATTGGATATCGCGTCAGGTATGTCATTTATGATCCAGAATGGTGATGAAACTCCATTCTTCTCCGGGAGGGTTTGCCAATAGATCCCTGCATCGCTGCTGATACAGACATGAAGGCGGATCGCCCGGCCACCAGTCTTCAACATGTTTGAACAAAGTCTGAGCGTAAGACCAGTTTCGATTTCTAAAATCTTTCATTCCCTTCCGGTATGTCTCGAGAGGTTCATCAAAAATAGCCAGATCACTGTTTCTTCCCATAATCTGATATATGGGTACAGGATTTAGCTTGCCTTTGACGCGGACAACATCCAATTCTCTTCCAACAAGCTGATGTTTTACCGACTCCCAGGTTGTCCCACTGACAATAATGGATACGCCGTACATCTTGGTCAACCCCTCAAGTCTTGACGCCAGATTGACATTATCGCCAAGAACAGTGTAATCGAATCTACGCTCCGATCCCATGTTTCCAACAATCATCCAGCCGGAATTAATGCCTATGCCGATATTAAGGATTGGCTTTCCCTGTTTACGCCAGGAGTTTTGAAGATCATCAAGGGTTTTTATCATATCAAGAGCTGTGCAGCAGGCTCTTAAAGCGTGATCTTCCTGCACCAGGGGAGCGCCAAAAATGGCCATGATGGCATCGCCAATATATTTATCGAGAGTTCCGTGCTGTTCAAACACCATGTATGTCATGCGCGTCAGGTATTCATTCAACTGGGAAACAAGTTCCTCCGGAGGGATTTTTTCCGAAAGGCTTGTAAATCCCCTGATGTCTGAAAAAAGAACGGAAAGTTCTTTCTTTTCACCGCCCAGACGAAGTCGTTCAGGATGTTCCAGCATTTCTTCGACAACAGAGCGATGTACATATAAACCAAATGTTTGACGAATCATGTGTTTTTCCCGTTCTTCCCTCAAAAACCGGCGGGCGGAAATTCCGGTATAACACAGCAATAGATTGCATACAGGATAGACATGATTCAACCAGGTTCCAAAGCTTAGAAAAGCAAAATGCGTTATGCAGATGTAGCTTCCCGTCAGAATTGTCATTACGACGGTCATCGGTAGAATTCCCTGCCAAACAAAAGAAAAAAGTAAAAATATAACGCTGACGCTGATGATTGCAACCATATCGAATAATGGCGCAATACGGTCCGAACGATTTAGAAATTGTTGATTCAAAATATTTTCGATTACGGCGCAATGGAGTTCAACGCCTGGGAATGAAGGGAAAAACGGAGTTGGCCGCATATCATGAAGACCTTCGGTGGTAATTCCGATAATGATGATGCGATCTTTGAGGCAATCTGCAGGCGCCTCACGCCTCATGATTTGAACAGCGGAAAAATGCGGAAACAAATACCCCAATCCATAATGGTTGACAAGAATATCTCCCCGGTTATTGGTGGGAATAGAAACCGCTCCAAAATTAATACGCTGAATTCCCTGATTATCCATGGATACGATAACCGGATTTTCCGGAAAACCCGCTTTTAACGTTTCCAGCGCCAGAGATGGAAAGAGTCGGTTTTCATATCGAATTACAAGAGGCATCCAACGAACGGTTCCATCCGGGTCGGCAAACACATTGAAGCTACCCATATATGGCGCTACCTGTTCGATTATCGGGATATTAGCTTCCATTCCCACAGCATCATTCAAATATCCAACAGGTGGATTCTGAATGATGCGAACAGCGGAAAATTTGGCCTTGTCAAGAACTTCCGGCGGCGGGGAAGGAGGATAAAAAGCATCTTTATCGAAATAAAAAAAATTTCCAAGAACTATGGGAATGGATGACTGTTTTAAGGTTGTGGACATAATGACATCGTCATCTTCGTTTTTTGCAAGAGCATCAAGTCGCTCGCTGATCAATCCGGCTGCAAAAGACGGATCACTCTGGAGTTTTGTTTTTATATCCAAAATGGCATATTGGCGCAGTTTGAGATCTTCTTCAAAAAAGCCCATATCCAGTCCAATAACCCTGGCGCCGTACTCCTGCACCGTTTTGAACAACAGAGCGATGTTTCGTCTGGGCCAGGGCCATCTTCCTTCCCGATTGACGCTTTCTTCATCAATAGTTACAAATGCTACCTTTCCGGAAGGTTGAATGACCCCGCGTTGTTTAAAATGAAGATCCCATGCTTTTAATTCAACAAATTCCAGAAAAGGGACAACCAGA
Organism: Deltaproteobacteria bacterium; assembly: GCA_037129415.1. Taxonomy (GTDB): domain Bacteria; phylum Desulfobacterota; class Desulfobacteria; order Desulfobacterales; family Desulfatirhabdiaceae; genus RAAP-1. Next base: position 12,586 of record JBAXVB010000039.1, on the reverse strand, counting down.
AAATACAGGCTGATCATTACCATTGTGGAGAGGGTGACCAAAAATATTTCCCAATGGTAATTTCGTTTCATTATCGAATACTGAAAAACGTGTCTGAAACGTTAGAAGTTCCGGAATACGGCGATGATGTTATCTTTATCAGGCATCTGTCTGAAGTTATTCCATTGGGTATCCGCCAGTTATAAAAACCGGAATTGGGATACCTTATTTCTATAACATCGTAAGTATCGCCGCCATCCCATGAAAGAGCAATATCAACGGTGCTGACAAAGCCTTCAGGAGATATTCCCAAAGAATTCCATGTGATTTGATGCTGTTCACCCCCTATCCAGTTTTCTTTCCCATTTGGAGAGATGACGTGAATAAAAGCGCCGGGTGCTAATGGCGGTGGAGGTTGACAACTCATTGATTCGGCAATGCTTGTGTCCGTGCGTTGCATTGATGAATGGTTGCTAATGCTGGCGAATGCGGCGGTTGCAGAGTGGCGTTTAATCAGCAGTATCCCTGCATTTCCAATCCAGGCTAAATAAGACTTCCCCGGTTCCATGTTGGGCGAAACTGCATAATTACCTGAACCATCCCAGCAATACAGGTTTGCTCCGAGTAGCAGGTGGGTATTACCATTAACGACGGTTGTCCATACTACACTTTCATCCTGAAAAGGACATGCCAGCAGGATATACCCTGTTCCAACAGATGTCAAAAAATCTGTTGCCAGTATAGCGCCCGGAATTTCTATTTGTTTTTCATTGGCTGAAATAATCAACCAGCCCTTGCCGGGACTGATGTAATCCTGTCTGGATGCTGAAATTTCCGTGTATGCTCCGCCCGAATAAGTAAACAGTCGCCACGACAATGGATCATAAACACCTTCCCAGTACGTTTTAAGAGAATTGAATGTATCGGAATCTGTTGGCATGACGGGAATACCGATCATGCGATAGGCGTTTACCGAATTAGTTTGACGGGAAGCCGCAGGCAATTTGATAAAAGCCGATGGCGTCCCAAAAGCATAAAGTTTGTACTTTTTTGAAGTAGTATCGTATGAACCAATATATAGAGTTTTGTACAGACCGATAGCCGGTGATGACGATGAGTTGGTAGGGCCTGCAACATAAACCCATTGCTCGGTACCATCCGGCTTGAGCGCAAAAATTTTTCCGGATGTGTCTCCGAAATAAATCAAGCCATCAGCCCCGATTACTGGCGAAGACAGTACGCCACCGCATTCATAAGCCCACCTCATACTGCCGTCGCTTTCGAAAGCCTTGATATAGCCTCCAATGGTGCCAATGACTACTAAGCCGTCCTGGCTGATTGCAGGTGATGAGTCAAACGCTGTGCCATGTACATACTCCCAATAGAACGAACCATCCGGTTTGAGCGCCACCACACGATCTGCTGTTCCAAAATAAATATTACCGGATATGTCCACGGCAGGGGATGACTTAATAGCGCCAAGTGTGCTGACTCCGGATGACGTATATTTCCATTTCAGAGAGCCGTCAGGAGAATTAAATGCGTAGAAAACGCCGTCGGTTGAACCAACATAAATACTGCCATCCAAACCGATGGCAGGAGACGATGGTACTGGCCCACCGGTTGTCGATGTCCAGATTTCGAGCATGTTGGCAGGGTTGATGGCGCGCACTTTGCCGTCGGTTGACCCAATATAAATAATGCCGTCTGGACCGATAACGGGTGATGAGTAAATGGTGCTTCCCATCTCACATCGCCTGATTTCATTGCCAGTTGCCGGATCAAGAGCGTATAATGTTCCTGCCAAATCCGCAGCGTAAATGATTCTGTCATTGCCAATAGCCGGGGAGGACATGAACAAGAATCCAGAATTGAAATCCCATTTCAATGTTCCATCGGGATAATACGCCTTCAAAGAGCTGCCGCCGATATAAACCGTTCCGAATGTGTCGATGACCGGTGAAGAAAAGAGTTCATTGTTCGCAGGATTTACAGCGAAAGTTCCAGTGTCAACGCTCCATTTGAGATTATCGGTTGTTGGCCCCATGCTTGGGCTTTTGCCGGTATGAAACGAGTCATGTCGGAACATGGGCCAGATGGGCGAGGAAGGTGAAGGAGGGCCGACAGCATACAGATACCCCTTATAACCGCTGCCTCCTGTGGCGACAAAATACAACGTCTGATTTTTTCCGATAGCGATGGATGAAAAAGGACCTCCCTGGCCTGGAAAACGCCAGATTTCAGAACCACCAGCGTCTATGGCGTGAACAAAGTTATCGGCGCAGCCAATATAAACAACGCCGTTGCAGTCGACTGCAGGAGATTGATCAAAGACATTGCCGTCTGTCGGAGAAGACCATTTATTAGTACCATTCGGGTTTATAGCGTACAAAAAACGAGCGGAGCTATCAGTGATAGAGATGTTAGCAATGTGTATGGTTCCATCAGGTCCAATGACAGGGGAAGACCGAATGTCTCCCAATATGGAATAAGTCCATCTCACAGATCCATCAGATTTGAGGGATAGCAGGGTATTGTCCCTGGTGCCAATATAGATGCTTCCATCCGATCCGACGGCAGGAGATGATTTTAGATCTGAAGTTATAACCGGATGAAACCATTTTCTTGTTGGAGTTGCACCACTGATATCCAGAGCGAGAACACCTTTGTTGGTGGCGACGTATAAAGTTCCATCAGGTCCTATGGCTGGAGATGCATAAACCCAGTCGGATTCACCGACAGGAGTGTATTTCCATTTTAATGTTCCAGTAGATAAATACGCATATACGGAGCCATCGGACGCTCCAGTCACGATTAAGCCGTCAGAAATGATCAGCGGAGAAGAATGTATTTCGCCTCCTGTGAGTTCACTCCATTTTTGTGAACCATCTGGGTAGATCGCATAGATTTTGGAATCCAGGCAGCCAAAATAAACGATGCCATTAATATCTATTGCAGGAGAGGAAATTATCTGTCGCCCTGTAGCGAATTTCCATTTCTGTGTTCCGTCCGGATTGACGGCATATAATCCCGTTTCGGAACCGACGTAAACCGTACCATCCGGTCCGACAATCGGTGACGATGGGTCTCCAGCAGTGATGGGAAAAGCCCAAAGAATATCTCCTCTTGATGGACCGGGTAGTGTGCTTCTGCCGGTATGGGAGGAGTCATGCAGAAACATGGGCCAGGGGGCTGTTTCTGCTGCAAATACACTCGCCGATAACAGGATACAAAAACAACAAACAAAAATTGCGCCATATTTTTTTTGATGAAACAGATATTTCATTTTTCAACTCCTTTTCAATAAATATAAATTCAAAGAATTGTATGAAGTTATGATGCCAGGTTGACAGTTCATTAAACGGTTCAGGCAATTGGAATCCGGTGTGCTGTGTGGATACGTCCTCACTGTGATTGTGTCTGTATTTTCAAGCATGATTCAATATAAAAGTCAATAGTTTTTTTGAATTTATCGGGGATACAAATGGTTATTGCTCCTGGTTTTTTATTGATATATGGGTTAAATGATTTCAAGGACAGTATTTTTTAGATTCCAGTAATGACATCAAAACAGATATAGAGGTTCATGAAACTGAAACATAATGAAAATGTAGAGTTTGTCTTTGATGGAGTAGTGTTGGCGTTTATCGTTTGTTTCCTGTTTTCATATTTTGATTACAGCAATTTGTTTTCATTGACAATAACCGCGGGCGGGGATACAGCTTCCCATTATTTTACAGCCCAATATCTCCGAGATTATCTGATACCGCAGGGCAAACTGACCGGCTGGTGTCAAGGCAATCTGGGCGGTTTTCCCATTCTTCAATACTATTTTCCGCTTCCTTTTCTGGTAATGGTTGTCCTGTCATGGATCATGCCGCTTCAAATCGCATTCAAACTGGTTTCCGTAGCAGGTATTTTTCTTCTTCCAGTTTGTACATATCTGTTTTTTCGACTTCTCAGGCAACCGTTTCCCATTCCCATCATCGGCGCAACCATCAGCTTGGCTTTTTTACTGAATGAAGGCAATTCCATGTGGGGCGGCAATATTCCCAGCAACCTGGCTGGCGAATTCTGTTTTGGCATTGGTTTTTCTCTTTCAGTGCTATGGCTTGGTCTGGTATTTGACGCCATGATGCAGAAAAAAAGTTGTCTGAAGTGCGGCATCCTTCTGGCCTTGATTGGACTTTGTCACGGTTACGCCCTTCTTTTTGATGGGTTTGCATCCCTGTTTTTTCTGCTTGTTCCTGGCCGGTTCAGACAAAATCTGATCAAATTGGTTCAGATTCATACGTTGGCGATACTGTTGATGGGGTTTTGGCTTTTACCTCTATTGGCGTTTCTTCCATACACAACCCGTTTCAGCATTCTGTGGATATTTTACGATCTGAAACAGGCGCTCAGAGAGATTTTTCCGCTGATTTTCCTGCCGTTTATTCTTTTGTGTTCAATCCATGTGGTATGGGCGTTAATCACGTTCCGAAAGCCGGGGCAAACACCGCTGATGCCTTCGGCGTTTATCTGGTACCTGATTGTTTGTGGCGCTGGACTGTATGGCATTGGTTATCGACTGGGGGTTGTAGATGTTCGTTTTCTTCCTTTTTTCCAGTTCTTTTTGATAACAGGAAGCGCGCTGGTGTTTACACGGCTGCGCGTGTACCCCCAAAAAGTGACGGTAATGATCGCCTGTATTGCACTACTGACATCGCTGCTTTGGGTGGACAGTCAGGAAAAATCAATCCGGAGCTGGGGCCGCTTCAACTATGAAGGATTTGAAAATAAGCCCAATTGGAACGTTTTTTCGGCGACCAATACTTTTTTAAAGGGAACGATGCAGTATCCCCGTGTGGTGTATGAACACAGTCAGATCCACGATAATTCGGGATCGGTGCGCGCTTTTGAATCATTGCCTCTGTTTTCTGGTCGTTCCACGATTGAAGGCGTTTATATTCAGGCCAGCCTGAACAGTCCGTTCATATTTTATATTCAATCCGAGATATCCCAATTTCCATCAACCCCGATACCGGACTATAATTATTCCCGATTCAATCTGAAACGCGGAATTGAACATTTGAACGTTTTCAATGTTCGTGATTTTATTGTCGCGGAAATAAAGACACATGAAGCCGCCAGAGAAAATCCTTTGCTGAATTTCCGGGAAAGTTTTGGACCTTATGATGTGTATGAATCCACAGTCGCTCCCAATCGATATGTGGAGCCAGTGTTGTATAAACCCATTCTTGTTCCGGCAAAAGACTGGAAGGTGCAGTCTTACCTGTGGTTCCGTCTGAGCGATTTGTCCATACCACTCGTATTCAAGGATACGGTTGAAAGCGCTGATCGAATCAGATTTTGTATTCCGGATCGGTTTGACCCTGAGTACCTGCCAGTTGAACCTGTTACAAATGCACCTCCGTTCAAGGAAACCATCAAGGAAGAAGAAATCTTGATTGATGGTGCGGTTATTGGCAAACCTCTCTTGATAAAAATCTCCTATCACCCCAACTGGAAAGTGGAAGGCGCAGATCAAATCTATCTGGCTTCACCTGCCTTTATGCTGATATATCCCAATTCTTCTCATGTACGTTTGTACTATGGCAGGACCTGGCCGGATTATACCGGAGCAGCATTGACCTGTTTGGGACTGATTTGGTTGATCATCTCCCGGTTTGCCAGTTTTCGTCCCCGGATGTCATCGATTGTGCTATGGTATATCCATGGAACCAGGTTGACCATTGCCATGATGATAGTCGTGCTGGCTTCGCTGGGATATTTTTTGATCTTTCATGCGCCCGGATATCCCTCGCTGCCTTATAACAAAGGCGTGAATTTTTTTACCGGGCAGGATTATTCAAGCGCAAAAAAGATGTTCAAGGAAGTGATGGACACCTATCCGCAATCTATTGTGGCTGACGATGCCAGCTTTATGTACGCTATGTGTTTTTACAGGGAAGATGACTGGGAGAATACCCTTGGTGCATTGAGCTGGCTTCTGAAAACCTATCCGGAAACCCGCAAGGCGGCGGAATCCTGTTATCATATCGGAATCTGCCATATCAAAATCGGACAGATGGATAAAGCGCGCATGTATTTTGAAAAAACCATTCGGGATTTTCCAACAGAAATCTGGGCGCAATATGCAATGGATCGGATAAAGGATTTTCATCTGCAATGAAAACAATGAATGGTCTGACGGTTTTTATCCCTGTTTACAATGAAGAATCGCTTCTGCAGTCAAACACAATGCGACTTATCCGGTTTTTGAGCAGGCTGGATATTCCCTATGAAATACTTATTGGCAGCAATGGCTCCTTTGACCGAACAGTAGCAATTGTTTCCAAGCTCTCCATAAAGCACCCCGAATTGAGCTGGTTTCACCTGCCTGAAAAAGGTGTGGGCGTAGCCTTTGTGGAAGCGGTAAAACGCGCCAGGTATGATCGCATTGTCACTGTGGATATGGATCTGTCCATCGATCTGAACTTCATTGAAGAAAGTTACCATCTGCTTGACGACCATGACATGGTCATAGGTTCTAAAATAACCGGAAATCAGCTTCGATCCTGGATTCGCCGCGCCGCCAGTAATCTGTTTATTCAGATTGCCAAACGACTTCTACATATAGATTTCCATGATTATTCCATTGCAGCAAAAGCGTATCGAAAAGAGCTTGTCCTGAAATATCTTGATTGCGTGGACAAGCATACATTTTATGTAGTGAACATAATTTTCAAAGCCAGTCGCGATGGCAATAAACTCATAGAGATTCCTGTATCATGCGTGGATTTAAGAGAAAGCCGTTTTAATCTGCCTCATGAAGGAATTTACAAATTCGGAAACCTTTTCAAACTTTACCTTACAGAATATCTGCATCTCCATAAGTAATATGCCAGCCATCTGATGAAAAAAAACCGCCCCCGCAAAGAGGGAAAAACACGGGGGCAAGTCAGGGTAATAAGTCTGCTAATTTGATACCGCCATTATCACGGGACTGGACCCAGTGAGTTGAGACCAACTGCTACTTTCCCACTTATAGAGGCCTAATGCTCCAAAGTCCACATAGAGTACCGAATCTGAGGCCACCATGTTTTCACGGTTGACCGATGTGAGTTGAGCCCATGCAGCACCATCCCATTTATAGAGGCCTAATGCCCCAAAGTCAACGTAGAGCGTTGAACCGGAGGTCACCATGTTTTCAGGGTTGGCTGTTGTGAGTTGAGTCCACGCAGCGCCATCCCACTTATAGAGGCCATAAGGTGCTCCGAAGTTTACATAGAGTGTTGCACTGGATGTTACCATATTTTCAGGATCGGTCGATGTGAGTTGAGTCCATGCTGTGCCATCCCATTTGTAGAGACCTAATACTCCAAAATCCGCGTAAAGCAATGAACCATCGGTCACCATGTTTTCAGGATTGGTCGATGTGAGTTGAGTCCATGCTGTGCCATCCCATTTGTAGAGACCTAATGCTCCAAAATCCGCATAGAGCAATGAACCAGCGGTCACCATGTTTTCAGGATTGGTCGATGTAAGTTGAGTCCACGCAGCGCCATCCCATTTGTAGAGACCTGATGTTCCAAAATCAGCGTAGAGCGATGAACCAGTGGCCACCATGTTCTCCGGTTTGGCTGATGTGAGTTGAGTCCATGCTGCGCCATCCCATTTATAGAGACCAGATGCTACAAAATCAGCGTAGAGAGTTGAACCAGAATAAATCATGTTCTCAGGATTTGTTGAGCTTACTTGCGACCATGTTGCAGCACCTGAATTGTAGATACAGAGCCCTGAACCAACAAAACTCGCAGCTAATGACCCTGTTCCTGCCTGAGTCACTGTCAGATCCACAGGACTGCCGGTTGCACCGGTTGCTGTCACCCGGATTGTACCCGTACGCGGTGCTGTCGTGGTGTTGGCTGGATAACTGCAGTTGATTGTTCCGGAATTGGTTCCGCTGGCACCAGATATAATCGTTAGCCAACTGCCGCCTGTAACCAATGCGCTCCATGTCATGGTTCCTGTTCCGGTATTGGAAACGCTGAATGTAGTTGTGCCTGCGTCTTTAGCCACGTCCCGGCTGGCCGGGTTCACGGAAAGTACGGTTTGAGTCTGGGAAGAAGTGAAGAAATTCAATCTCTTCTTCAGACCATCAGGTGAGTAATCTGCCAGAACGCTGGCATCATTGTAAACAGGATTGGTATAGTCGAGCATAATGCTGGTGTTCGGCCTGTAGTAGCTCGGCTTTGCATCGCAGCCTAACTGGCAGGCGCTGGCGGCCGGATATTGACTACAGCTTGCCATGCAGTTTACACATGACGTATAGGTGTATCCTTCACTCCCGTATGAGTACTCGTCACAAAGGTTTCCAAAACTATGCCCGAATTCATGGAGCACCATAAGCGCCGTATAATCTCCATCGTACACCGCACAAGGGGTATTATAGCTGTTGGTCTTGTAGGCATCCATCTCTTCGCGATATCCGCCTCCTGCATAGGTTGCGGTGTTATGGACAACGATAATCTCATCAAAGAGAAAGCCGGATGTGGAAGCGGCTGAGATGACTTTTGACGAATCACAGCATAAGAGCCTGTCAATTCCATAGCATCCGGAATAGCACCCAAGATTTTTTGTGTTGGCATAAATGTGGACGCTTATCTTTGATGTCTGACTCACGAATGGAGCAACTCCCAATATGGTTCCTTTTATCTTATCCGCTTGACTCTGGAATGCGCCAAAACTGCCAGAATCATACCCACTTGCCATAATCAAAAGGTTCATCTTGTCTAATTCTGCAGGTGCAGGCTGGGGTGCGGAGGCGGTATCTTCGCCTGTCACGCGTTCGATGCCGCTCATGGATTTTATTGCCGCGGGGTTTGAATTGCCTGAATTCATGATGAGTATTGTCTCAGCATCTTCAAAGTACGGAATAATCAGGGTGACCTCCGGTTTACGAAGAGGAATGACGGAGGGAAGTTGATCCACTGGCCCTTCAGGCTGAGCAGGAGGTATTGTTATGGCTACGGGAAAGTAAAATTCCATTTCATACAAAGAACTACCGTCACGACCGAGAACCACCAAACGATGTCCTGGAACATTCCCGGATGGCGCCTTAATTCTCATGTCATTGAAAGCGCCCGATTGCAGAACAATTTTCTGAATATTCGGTGTGGAATCCGCCAGGGTGACATCTATGAGCATAACAACACCTGGTACCGGAACCACACCAGCAAAACAGTTCAAGGGGCTCACCAAAAACAATAAAAAACCAATCCACACCTGAGTTGATAATTTTGACACCTGCATTGATTCCTCCTTTGTTGTTCAACAACCTTCTTTGTTATGGAATTCCTGAAAAATATATAGATCTGAACTTCATTGAAAAAAGGACATCCTTCATTTCCTGGTTGACACTTTCTGAATCCATCACTTTATTTTTGTGGAGCATCATCAAAAAAGTGTCAACTACTTTTGGGGTAATATGAAGAATGCCAATAAACCCATAGAAACTGTATAATGCGTGGATCTAAGGGAAAGCCGTTTTAATCCGCCTCATGAAGGAATTTACAAATTCGGAAACCTTTTCAAACTTTATCTTACAGAATATCTGCATCTCCATAAGTAATATGCCAGCCACCTGGCTGATTGGCTTTATGGTTCATTGTACACCGGCAGCCCAGATAACAGGGCCTGGGATTTAATTTATTGGGGATTGTAATGGCGCCCATCCCGTTGAGATGTTTCTGAACACTATCTGGCAGAAGAAAAGTTACAAATTCTGCGCCATTTATCCTACAAAACTGACGTATGAATCCAAGCAAACCCAATGTAACATCGAAATCCACCATAGGAATTGGAAATAAATCCATCAGCGCTCCGAAATAATGACCTTTCAGTTCCAAAAGCCGAATGACCAGATATCCCGCCAACTGGCCGTGGTGTCGAACGGCAAATGAGACATAACCAAATTCAGGGATTTCGCAATACCGCCAGTTCAGGTAACGGCTGTCTCTGATCTGTACAATATGGGAAAGAGGTTTGTGCTGGTTCCATATTTCATCGAATTCATGGCGGAATTTTCGAATGGAGAATACTTCGACACCAGGACTGATAATATGTGATCGGAATACCGGCGGGTTGGACGGTTTGGGCGATGACGGCATCAGTCGTTGAATAAATCTGGAATAAGGGCGCAGCATCCTAAGCGGTCTGAGCGGGATTATTCTCAGTGAATACAGTGCAATCACTTTCCAGTTTAAGCGTTTGATAAATCCCGGTAATGACTGGTTATTGGGAAATCCCCATACGGTTTCAACGCTGTGTTGTCGGGATATGAAACGGTACAATTCACTGGCAAGCATCGAAAACATGCCCTGATTACGAAAATCCGGATGTGTCATGGTATCGCATGAGAAAGCACAAAGTTGTTCCCGGCCTTTCCATAGAATTCGGGTTGGAATGGCGGTGTATTGTCCCACGATTTTCCCTTGATCTTCAGCTACATATATCCAGGCATTTCCGGCTGGATTGTTTTTGAATTGCCAGTTCCATGTGGCAATGTTCAGCCGTACCGCATCAATATCGCCAAAAACAGCTTTTCTGAGCTGAACAATCTGATGCTCATCACCTTCACGATAGGGACGTATCTGCCAGGTTTGGTTCATCCGATTACAAACCTTTCTGCCGACATTGCGTCACTTTATGAAGTTGCGCATGGGAGACGGGTGTAACGCCTATATCTTTCAGTCGCTGAACCGTCAAAGGGTTGACAGATAAATCCAGATCATTTTTCCAGTTATAGCGCCAATGGCGGTAACACGAATGCGTATGGGAATCTCCAGTTCCTGGATGAAGCATGACTTCAACAGCAGGATAGGATTTTTCATCAAGAGTTTTCAATATACTGATCAGGATATTTTGATTTAGTTTCCCTCCGGCATGAAGAAATCCGATTGAAGGAATGCTTTTCAACGGCATGATTCTAACATTTGAGCTATAACCGGCTATCCAGCATTTGAGTATCATGTAGTCTATAAAACGCTTACAGTTATTTGTGAATTGAATCGGGTCCAGGATGCGGGAGCGAATGAAAGGTATGTTGTATTCAATACCAAGCCTGACAGTCAGGGAAAAAAGATACGGATAAAGGTGGACATGCTGATGGCTGTCCAGATGACTTAGAGGTATGTCGGCAGAGAGAATTTTTTCGATTTGGGATCGCCATTCCCTTTCTGCCTGTTGAACTGTTGTTTGCCCGTTTAACAGGTTTAACAGAAGCCTTTGACGGGAAGGAAATCTTCCATCGGACAATTGAGGGCAAGAAAGAGAACTTTTTTTCAGAAGAGATTTTTCATCGGATAATACCAGATGAATTCCGACATCCAGATCAGGATGTGCGTGAGCCAACCCGATGGCCTCATTGACTGCCTGACCACTGGCGATTATGGAGGTACTGGCCAGAACGCCATTTTGAAATGCTTGAATAACGCCTTCATTGACACCTGATGTCAATCCAAAATCATCGCCGTGAAATATGACTTGCATCTGGGTGGACTTTTATTGGGGTGTTAGCTTTGCTTTTTTCTGAAAAACAAATATTCCGCATAGCATAACGATTAGAATAACTATCGTGCCGACCCAAACCCATTTTAGACTGCGAAACCATCCATCTGCAACCGTTACCGTTACAAAGATATTGGCCATCGTAGTGTAATGAATGTTGTTTTTGTCGTATTCAAAAGAGCAATACAGAGGATATGACGCGCCATTGCGCGCTGAAAAATTACCGACATCAAACGACAGTTTTTTTTCTGATCTGGCATCAATTTGAAAAGTTTTTTTGGAGGTAGCCGTTGAAAATTCTTTGGGTAAAAAAAGGCTCGCAGAGAGATTTATGGGATCAGATTCCATGTTTTTGATGTGAAAGTTTAATACACCATCCTTGTCCATGGATATGTTGTCGCCGACTATTGCTATATCGCCGTTGACATCTTTACCAAGAAAAAAAGTTGAACCTGAAAGGGCTGAAAAAGGATATAAATTGGCATCATGAAAATCTACCCTTATTATCAATGGATAACGTCCCCTGGCAATGCCGGAGAGTGTTTTGGTAAAAGTATTGACATCAGATTTGTCCGGATCAAGTTTTGCTTTAACATCACCTTGTGTTTTTTCATCCAGAACAATCAAATTTATCTGTGTGTTATAGGCGGGTTCATCTCCTTTGTTGGTTATTTTAACCGTTACTTCCAGTTGATTTTCGGTTGTTTGGACGCTGGTTTGGGTTTCTATGGTTAACACTCCAGCAGATGATACGCATGGGTACACAGATGTACATAACCATACACAGAAAAAACCAACACTGAACATCCAGACAGGTTTATAGTCCATTATCACTTTCATTTTCGAGGTTGAAGAATTGGAATTGTTAGCACAGGTGGCGGCAACGGCGGCGGCGACGGCAGCAGTGTAGTTGAAGTAGTGGTCGGTGCTGTTGTTGTTGTTGTTGTTGTTGTTGTCGATGTCGTGGTTGTCGTGGTTGTTGTGGTCGGTGCTGTGGTGGTTGTAGTCGATGACGTGGTTGTCGTGGTCGGTGCTGTTGTTGTTGTAGTCGATG
>JBAXVB010000389.1:0-3971 GCA_037129415.1 Deltaproteobacteria bacterium | reverse complement strand
TCAGACATATCCACAAAGCTTTTGACCTCAATGATGCCTTTCTTTCCATTGCACCTGATGTGAATATCGACCTTGCCGTTTCCGGTAGGAAACTCCGGGCTGGTTACACAACGCCTGCCAATGGCGGCTTGAAGCCAGGCATAGAGATGAAAATGCCCGACTGCTTCGGTGTAATGCAGATCGGTTCTTCGGGGCTGATCCTTGAAGGGATTCAGTCCTTTTGCCTTCATTCGAACCAGATATGCCTTGTACCGGTCAAGAAGTGATGGCAGATTCAGGGTTTCTCCCTCAAACACATCCGCCAGATCATCCAACGGCTCAACCGCCAGCATCGGCAGGCGATCTCCAATCAGATCATCGGTCAGCGCATTATACAGGCGCTTCTGGATAAAAGGGCAGGAAAAGCGGCAGACTTCAACCAGATTACTATATTTATCAACAGATGTTTCCGGCATGATGATGCCATTAAGATACAGATACCCACACCAGTCAGCATCCAGAGAAAAAAGCACATCCGAGCTGGAAAACAGTTTCAGCACATCTGGTACATATCCGGATCGAACCTTTTTAACCAGATTCAATACAGTATTGTTCCATTCCACAAACAATGCCTTGCGTAAAACCGTGTTCCACGTTGAGGCGTCAATGGGCGCATTCTTTCCCGGATTGTATTTTTCGGTCAAAAGCTCCCCGAACCATCCCACCAGACCTGGCTGACCGTTTGTAGATTCATACACACTTTGCGAAACTTCCGTTTCAACGACTTGACCGCTTTCCTGTTGATACTGATCAAACAGGTTATTGACTTCATCCAGCGTAAAATTGGGAACATGAAGACTTCTCTGGATGTTGAATGGTGATCCCCTCTGGCTGTCCAGACCCAATACTGCACGGACACCGATCAGGGCAAGGCCGTGAACACAATATTGGCTTCGGTTCAAATACATGTCCCGAAACAGCGACACCAACTGATCAATAACCACAGCAGGCAGGCTGTCGAATTCGTCGATAAACAGAATCAGGGGCTTTTGAAATAATCCTTTTGTTCGGTGAAAAAGATATGTCCATTCCTCATAAGTTTCCGGAGGCTTGATATCCATCGAAAAAGTATCCAGAAACAGTTTTGGAACTTTTTTTAGAAATTCGATAATCGGTTCATCTGTAATGAAGGACAGTCCCTGCATCGACATCATGCCGACAATAAACTGTTCCGGATACATCAATTGAATCCGCTCCTGAATCTCATGCATCAGCCAGGTTTTGCCGGTTTGCCGTGGCGACCATAAGGTAAAATAATGGCCGTCTTCATTGTCACTGCCAATCAGCGAATTCAGGCACTGGTCAACCAAAAACGTGCGAGGCGCAAAAAAATGGCTGCGCGCATTTACAGGACCGTAGGAATGGAATTTGCGCATGGTAATATCCTTTATGAAATGATGCAGTGACGCGAGTACTTCGCGGTGCGTGATGATGCGGCCGGTGATTAGATCGGCAATAGTTTAGCCATCAGCCTAAGGTGGCTGTTCTGTTTGTCATGGATTGGGTTATTTCCTTATTCATCAAATTCTTTTTGCACCTTATGTCCATCCGATGGCCACTACCGTTACGGTTACAAGATCAAATTGATTTTCTCCGGATAGTTTGGCCAAAATAGTTTCATCATCCACCGGCACAAACAGAGCCAGCGTAACCGAATTCAGATTGAGACTGCGGGCGTAGGCAGCAGCCTGTTCCGTGCCTTTTCTGGTTTCAGACATATCTACAAAGCTTTTGACCTCAATGATGCCCTTCTTTCCATTGCACCGGATATGAATGTCCACCTTGCCGTTTCCGGTAGGAAACTCCGGACTGGTTACACAACGCCTGCCAATGGCGGCTTGAAATTTGTCTTGACGATTCTTGATGAGCCATTTCACAAGCGGCTATCTCTTTCAAGGATCGGAGAATATCAATCTCCTCTTTGATATCTTAAACCATTTGCCCGGCTTTCAGCAACAATTCTCTTACGACGTATTGTTTTTATGTTGAAACCTGAAACGATATGTACGATAAACGGTTATGGCATGGTCAATGCCGCGCACATAAATGAAAATTGGCCGACGCTCTTGTGTCGGCCACAAGAGCGTTTCTCACGCGAAGGCGCAAAGAATATTTATATTCCGCCGGGCGAGGAGGCAAAATAAAATTAGAGAACTGTTAAGGAGTCCTGTTCCATGAATCAACATTCCCAGCCCAAATACGCCATTCGACCCATCGTGCCGGAGACTGTCTATACCAACCGGAATGAGCATCTGAATTATCTGTATCAGGCAGCGCTGAATGCCATCGAACGCCGCAGTATGTCCGTGGTGCTGCTGGGACAGCGGCGCATGGGAAAGACCGAGATTTTCAAGCGGGTGGTTAACCGGTTGTTTCTTGAACAGGAACATCATGCTGATATTCACCGATCCGTCGTGCCGGTGTATTACAGTTTTAAAGATACGATATTGGACCGGTGGGAATTCTGCATCGAATATGTCGATAATTTCATCCGATGGTATCTGGCATTCCGGTTGAGAGACTTAAAAATGCTTTCCAGAAAAACAATGGCCAAAGATGCCGTTATCACCTATTTGGCGGACCATATTGATCAGTTTGGAGAACTGGAAGCCGCATTGAGTCTATACAAGGGGTTGATGGATAAGGATATCAATCTGCCTGAAGACAAGGTGTTGAGTCTTCCCCGATATGTGTCCGACTGGCATGAAGCCACAATCGTGATGTTCCTGGATGAATTTCAGAATACCCGTCTTCCCCAATACAATTTTGATGTGGTGGGTTTGATGCAGGAAGCGGTGGAATCCCCAACATGTCCGCATTTTGTAACCGGTTCGGCCATGAGCATTCTGGCTAAGGAAATTCTGGGAAGAGGATCGCTGTTTGGCCGATTTCGAAGCCGGCCTATAGAATCCATGACCGAATATTGGGGAGCGGAACTGGCGCTTAAAGCCGCCCGTCACTATAAAGCAGATATTGCCGAAACCATGGCTCCGGTAGTGACGGAACGATGTGGAGGAAACCCGTTTTATATCACGGCTGTCATTCAGCAATCGGTAGAGCTGAACAAGCCCATGACCGATGAAACCGTGTTAAATGAAATACTTGCGGTTGATTTGTCATCCGGCTTTATCTGGGGTGAATTGAATGATCAGGTTAGCGGGTGGATAGCCAGAATCAACGAATACAACATCACAAAATGGGTGTTGTATCTGTCTGCCATGGAAGAGGGCGATAGAATCGATCTGGACAGAATTCACCGGCAACTGCTTGAAAAAGAGGGAAAGGATGTATCGGTTGACATAATTCGGGATGTGCTGATCAAGCTGTCCCGTGGCGATCTGCTGGATTATATGGAGCTGGGCGGCTGGTTCAGGAAAGTTCAGGACCCGATTTTGCTGGAATTCCTGAAAGTTTGGGGGCGAATTGAAGTTGAAGGCATCAGTGCATACCGTGTTCAAAAAGAAATTCAGCAGAAATATCAATTGCTGGAAAAGAAGATCAAGGATCAATTGGGGTATCTGGCGGAAATTTATATGGCTCAGATATTATGGAACTGTCAGAACAGAACATTAGCCGGAAAATGGTTTCACAGTGATACCGATATCATCATTCCATGGCATTTCAATTATATCTGGCACAGAACCAGGCTGGGCGCCGGCAAGGATATGGAGCTGGATATTGAGGCTGCGGCCGGATCTGAAATATGGATTGGCGAAAGTAAATGGTGGAAAGACCGGAAAGCGGGTATCCATGACGTTGAAATTCTGATGAACAAGGGCGATTTGTTTCGTCGGAAAGAAGGACCTGGGCTGAAAACGTTACGCATCTGGTTTTTTTCCTACAGTGGATTTACAGAAGAAGCCGAGGAGTTTATCAAGGAAAACGGCATTCTGTGGTCGTCTAAAAAAGAGCTGAATGACATGCTAAATTAT
>JBAXVB010000388.1:0-3979 GCA_037129415.1 Deltaproteobacteria bacterium | reverse complement strand
ATTGAAGCCGCCGATCAGTTCGCCGATTTCGTCTTGACTGGTGATGGGCAAGGGCGGCGGATGCTGGTCTGTATCCGACAGAATGGCCAGTTCTTTAATGGTGGCGAATACAGGCGCAAGCTGGCGTTTCAACATCCACCAAGTCATACCACCCGCCAGCATGGTCAGGAAGATCGTTGTCAGCAGCATGCGTTTCTGCATGGCGCGAACCGGAGCAAAGGCTTCTTCAGTAGGGATCAGGGCTGCAATGTACCAACCCGACACAGAAATACCTTTGGCGGAGGCCAGTACCTCTACTCCGTGCGGGTTGACCACAACACCGGAACCCTCGTAGCCCTGAATAAATCGGTCAATCAGAGAGTTGACTCCAGGATCGGGCAGAACTTCCATGATGCGCTGTTTGTCCGTTGCATAAACAATCGTTCTGAGTTGCTGCGAAACCAGTAGATAGCCGCCTGTCCTGCCATAACTATTATCTGTAATCCTGCCAATAAAATTGGGTACGCCCAGGTTGGTAACTCCGGCCATGACACCAATCACTTTACCTTCAGTATCCAGAATGGGCGTAGCCATGACGAAAACCGGAATCTGCATTTTCTTGCCCATAACCGGTTTTCCGATTGTCGATTTCCCCTTTAATGCTTCGATCATGAAATCTCTATCAGCGTAATTGATGCCAATTCGTCCCATGGAGATCGGAACATCGGCAATAGCCGTGCCATCAATATCGTAGATCAAATTGCCAGCATTAAACATCGTTGAAAGAGCTGGACGATCTTCGAGGAATGTCTGCATGGACGCTGCATTGCCCAATATGGCCGGAGTAATTCTTGCTGCAACTTTTTCCAGCGCTATCATCCGGTCATTCAGATCGGTATTGATACCCGATGCTATAATGGAAACTGTTGAAAATTGTTGTTCGCCTAACGCATGTTCCATGTCGTGCTGCAGGGAGTAGCTTGAGTAGAACGCCAGCGACCAGAAGCCAACTATAAAAATAGTCAACGTGAAGATAGTCACCCTTGTCTTGAGTGAGCGCCACTGAAAGATTGCGCTTGATGTCGGTTTATATGTGCATGTTGTGGTTGTCATTTGCGGTTCCCTTGATTGAAAACGAAGTTCATGCCGGCACCCTGAAACCCATCAGCCATGCCAGTCCGAACCATAGGATGCGCGGCGGATCGCCTCGCTAAGTCCCTTCAGTTGATAAGGCTTACCCAGGAAGGCATTGGGACGTTCGGGATGATCACCCGCTATGACCTGAGCCTCATCATAGCCGCTGGACAGGATCACCGGGATATTCGGAGAAAGCTTGCGCAGAGCTGTTAGTGTCTCCCAACCGTCCATAATCGGCATCGTCAAATCGGAGAGGACGCAGCGGATACCATCCTGATAATGCTTGAATATCTCCACTGCCTCAGCACCATCTTTTGCTTCAAGCACCGCATATCCGAGGCGAGTGAGCATGATTCTGGCTACGTTGCGCACTGGCTCCTCGTCTTCGACCAGCAGCACCGCGCCACCGCTTTCAATCCTGGAGAATTTTTCTGCTCCGCCAGTCTGTAGTGCTTTAGGCATGGATGGCAGGTCGGACCGGCAAGAGACTTCTTCATTCGACACCGGCAAAAAGACCCGAAAGACACTACCCTGGCCCGGTTCGCTCTCCACCGTGATTCCCCCGCCGTGAGCCTGAACAATTCCTATCACCACGGACAACCCCAGGCCCCGGCCGGTGAACTTTGTGGTGAAAAACGGATCGAATATCTTCTCGATATCCTTATTTGAAATGCCGCAGCCAGTATCAGATACTTCCAGACAGGTATATGCAATTTCCTGCGGCTGCCAGTCAATGGGGAAGCGTTTTAAGGTGGAGATATCCATCTGAGAAACCGTCTTGATGGTCAGGCCAATGGCGCCCAGATTGTCAGAAATGGACTCCCAGGCATTGGTGATCAGGTTGGTAAGAACCTGGTGCATCTGGTTTGCGTCAGCTCGAATGACTGGACCAGAAGAGGGGAACTCGGCATTAATGATTATTCCTCTCGGAGTTGCCGCCTGAAGCAGGGATTGGCTTTGACGGCAGATTTCGGACAGGTCAATGGGTTCTTGATTGCCTGGAGCTTGTCCAAGATAGGTCAGCATCAGTCTGCTCACATCCGCTGCTTTGCGAGCCGCCTGCATGGCTGAAACCAGGCTTTCGTTCGAATTTACACCCAGAGACTGGTCATCCATGGCCATTTCCAGGTTCCCCATCACCGCATAAAGCTGATTGTTGAAATGGTGGGCAATGGCGCCAGCCATGCGTCCCAGACTTTCGGCTTTTTGAAGCTGTCGGTTCTGTGCTTCGAGTTCCGCCTTTTCCGCCTCAATGCGCTTGAGAGCGGTGATATCGGTGGCGTGGGTGAGGTTCAATACCACATTCCCTGTTTCATCCCTTACAGGATTTGTTTTCGCGACGAAATACAGGGTTCTGTCGGGCAGAGGCACAACAACTTCCACGGATTGGCTTTCGCCTGTCTTGAAGACCCTGCTGCTTGCCGCCTGACGGTAGTCAGCGTGCTCCTTCGGGTATATGTCCCAAAATGTTTTTCCAAGAAAATAATCGGGTGTCTTGCCGAATGTCGAGGCGAATACCTGGTTCACAAATTTATACTCTCCGTTTCGATCGACGCAAAACACGACATCGCTCGAATGCTCTATGAGTGAGCGATACTTGAATTCGCTATCTTTATAGGCTTTTTCCACCAGCTTGCGCTCAGTGATGTCATGGTAATTCATTAATACGCCATGGATAATTGGATCATTCGTAAGATTAACAGCGGTAAGTTCTATCAATTTGTAGCTTCCATCTTTACATTGATATCGGTATTCCACTGTTGCTACCGAGTTGTCTCTATCAAGAAGAGTAAAGAATTCTTTCTTTATGCGTGCTGTGTCTTCGGGATGTACTGTTTTCCATCCATCGGCGCCAACAATGTCTTCCGGCCGCCAGCCGAACCATTTTTCGATATTGGGGCTCTCATATCGTAATTTTCCATCTATGTCCATTATTGCAATAACGTCCGAAATGTTGGCGATCATTCTCTTATGTTTCTCTTCGCTCTTTCGTAGTTCGCTGGTGCGCACCTCGATCAGGTCCTGCACGCGCAATAGGGCGCGTTCGCGGCGGGCGCGGACACACAGCTCGATGAGGTACTCGGTCTGAAATGGTTTTTTCAGATAGGCCGCCGCGCCCCGTTTCATCCAGTCCAAGGCCAGTTCTGGTCCGGTGTCGGTGGTCATCATCAGACAGACGCAATCAGGCCGCTGCGCACGGAACGCGTCAAGCAGGTCGTCGCCCGTACCGTCGGGCAGATGATAATCCAGTACCGCCACATCGTAGGCGGTTTTACCGAAGGCGGCCGCCGCCGCTTGGACCGTAAGCGACGTATCCGCCTGGTAGCCGTTAGCGACGAAGGCATCCTTGATGAGGGCGGCCAGGGACAGGCTGTCCTCAACGATCAGCACCCGCAAGGGAGTTCGCGTCCTTTTGCCGCTAAGGATCGCGTGCACTTGCTCAACAAAGCGCCTGCCATCCACCGGAGATGGGAGAAATGCTTCGGCTCCAAGGTCGTCGGCGATGCGGTCGGCCTCGTCACCGGCGAAAGTGGCCGAGACCACCAGGATGGGAATCTGGTTAAGAGCAGCGTATTCAGGCGAACGCAGCAAGCGGCAGAAGCGCCAACCGTCGATGCCTGGCATGTAAAGGTCGGTGATGATAATCGCAGGAAACGCGTCGAGGGCGCTGTCCACCATTTCGGCCCAGTCGGACATATCCGCCAGGGCAGCAGCGGCGGCGGTAAAGATGCGGGGTTCAAGCCCCGCCTTTCGCACAAGCCCGGATAGCACTTTGAGCTGGGTCGGATCGTCATTGACCACCACGGCGAAGGGGGATGAAGAGTTCAGCGGTTCACGGTTCATGGGTCGTTCTCCTCGACTG
>JBAXVB010000387.1:0-3981 GCA_037129415.1 Deltaproteobacteria bacterium | reverse complement strand
GTGAATACAAAGGATATGCCCTTTGCCCTGATGAATTGCCGAAGGGACTGGACGAGTTATGAATGGATTACACTTCGAATTTGAATGGGAAAGCCCGTTAGGCGCCAGTGGACCTGAATTGCGCGCCACTTGGGCGCATCTTGTCATCACCGTTAACGGCATTTCTGTCACCCAGGTGCATGACTATAACGCCCGTAGCGTACGGAACGGCATATACCTCCCGCTTTACCCTCTGGCGGAGTGGCTGGCCATGCACTGGTGGCCGCTCTTGTTCGAGCTGGAGACACCGCGCCGCCCGGTATATGCCGATTATGCCCAACGCCACACCATCCGCTTTGGACGGGAAGGATTCGCCCTGCCTGATCTTACCTTCCGCCCTGGTGGGGAGGGTAAGATATCCCTGGATTGGAAGTCTTATGATCTGCCTGAGTGCGGAGTTCGCTTCTTGCAGCAAGGCTCGACTGTGTTAAAAGTTTCCGAGGTGCGGGAAGCCTTTGCCGCACTGATCAACGGCGTTATAAAGCGCATGGGGTGCGAAGGGATTGTTGCAGTACCACTGATTGATGAATGGCAGGCTATCTGCGGGTCGGGCCAGGAGGAGAGAGCATTCTGCAAGGTGGCTGCTGCATTGGGGCTCGACCCGTACGATTTGCCGGAAGCTCTTGCGAGTAGCATCATCAGGGTGAATTCCATACTTCCCGTTGAAATGTTGCCGGAATTCTTTCCGGCAGCCGACGCGCAGGCATTAGAGGAGCAGGCGCAGACCCTGATCTCGGGAATCCGTGCAGTACAGAGCCAGACGGCCGACCTGCGTTCACTGAAGGAACTTAAGAAGGCTGCCGCACAATTCGATCCATCCGGTAACCCGTGGCAGGAGGGCTATGCCTTCGCTCGCACGCTGAGGGAGAACTTGGCATTGGACGACCGGATCGCCACCTCAATGAATGAGGTGGGAGGGCTTTTCGGGGTAAACCCGGCCGAACTCCAAGCCGCTATACCGGTAGTGCGCCCCCCCACTTTCTGTGACGCACTCGTAGCAGAGAACAGTCAGAAGAGTCCGGGGTTTATCATCGGTAAGCAGCGGGAGTCTTCCCGCTCATTCGCCCTCTGCCGAGGTATTTTCGAATACCTTACCTCTGCCTCACCCGCACCGCTGCTTATTACCAGTACTCAGTCGGAGCGCCAGAAGCGGAGCCGCGCCTTTGCCGCCGAATTTCTTGCCCCTTCATCGCTGCTACGAAAACGGCTCCCTGCCGGCGCTCTTGACACGGAGGATGTAGATGAATTGGCCGCCGAATTCCATGTTTCACCCTATATCATTGCCCACCAATTGGAAAATCATCGCATAGCCCGCATCTTTATCTCATAAGCGGCTTTTGTTGAATCAAATCCTTCAAAACCTAAAATTTGGTGTCAGAAGAGATGTCGATGAAGAAGAAAAAGAAAAATAAGGTTGATGACGGGGACATGACGGAAAATGTCGCTGCCCCAATTTCGGTAGTGATTAAGATATGCGCGTAAAAATTTCACGGGAAGAGAACCGGGAAGAGCCAGAATCCGCAAAAAGAAAGAATAGATTGCTTACCGGCTTAAACTCGACTCATTATTGCCTTGACAGAGGGGTCCACTTCAGTATCTTTCTTCAATTCGATCACCCCATATATGAAATTGTATGATCAAGGGAAAAGGGGCGTATTAGGGGCGGAGGGCGGAGGACGGAAATGCGGGATGGCTGAGGGCTGAGAAGACATTGAACGGTTATAATTTTACCTTCGGAAATAAACCGGTATATTCAGCAGGGGTATGTGTTGTATATGGCCGGTTTTTTTCATTCCCGCATACTTTTGCCGGAAGCATTCGTGAATGATGAAAGTGTAAAGCGAGAAATGAAGGATGCCCAATTCGGCATGACCCGGGATGGTATCTCGGTTTATATCAAAATTACGGATTTCACCGATGGGCGACCGCCGGTGATCCAGTTTAAGGCAAAATGAGGTAACAAAATGAAATGTCCAAGCTGTGATCATGCGGAAATGGTGAAAAGGACA
Source organism: Deltaproteobacteria bacterium (assembly GCA_037129415.1). GTDB lineage: Bacteria > Desulfobacterota > Desulfobacteria > Desulfobacterales > Desulfatirhabdiaceae > RAAP-1. Next base: position 1,933 of record JBAXVB010000387.1, on the reverse strand, counting down.
CAGGATGAAAAATTATCCTTCGGCGGTCAGTCGTTGACGCTTCATGGCACGAAAGGCGAGTTCTGTCCCAAATGCGATGAGGGTGTATGGGATGCTGAAGGCTACCGACGCTATGCAGAAGCACAGGCTGGATTGCTGAGGGCTGTGAAAGGTGATCTATGCGCAGATATTCGGCGTATTCGGAAAAACCTGAAACTTACACAGGCTGAACTATCGGAAGTTTTCGGCATCGGCAAATTGGCTTTTTCGCGCTATGAACGAGGCAAAACACAACCTCCAGCACCGCTGGTCAAACTTCTCAAACTGGTGGAACGACATCCCGACCTGATGAACGAGGTTCGTGAGGTTAGTACATCACATAGCCTGATAGATCGATCAGCCAGGATCAGCGACAATCAGCAAGCCGGGTAGCCTGGGGTGATTAAAATCATCAAAAAACTGGTTTTAAATTGAATGCGCACACGGCGCTACAACTGTAACATTTATCAAATTTCTGGAAAAATACGCCAATGCATGAAGCCAGTGTACAGATGTTTGAAGCGTATCGTCTGAAATATGATGGTTCTGTGGACCGGGCGCTTGCGGAGACGATTCAGGCGATTGCACTTTTGCGCATAGGTCTATAAGTTTTGGCATCTTCAGTTCGGATATGTCTAACCATTTGAAAACAGAAGATAATTTGAATTTTCTCTGATTTTTAAATAAAAGCCTTAAATTCAATAGGTTACGACAGCCAACACTTGTGGACCTATGCGAAAAATCTCATAGGAATTGAGCATGATATCAACAGAATTTACACTTGGTCATGAAATTGCCAGACGACTAAAATCCTTACAGCCGATGAAGATTATCCTTTTTGGTAGCCACGCTCGTGGCACGGCAGAAATTGAAAGCGATGTGGATCTGGTATTTATTTCAGAAGACAATCGGTTTTTATCGGCTTTTAATGAACGAATCCAACATAAGCAGAAAGTTCTTGAACGTTTGCGGGATATTGAAATGCCAATTGATCTTTTGTTCTACACCAAAACCGAGTGGGAAACTTTCCTGAAAATCAACAACGCACTCGCCTCGCAGATAACATCAGAAGGAATCGAAATTGAAACAGAGCGCTGAAGCATGGCTTGAGTTTGCGCGAAGAGATTTCAGTGCAGCACGTAAGTTGTTGAGTGATGAATATCACGCAAACGTCCACAGACAATAAACACCATTTCTAAGAGAAAACTGCATAGGTCTATAAGTTTTGGAATCTTCAGTTCGGATATGTCTAACCATTGGAGGCATTTTCCACCGGGGACTTTCATATCGTCATTGTCGATATGAGTATGCCGGATGTGGACGGCATGGAGTCATTGATTCGGCGGTGAAGGCCATAAATCTGGGGGGCTTATGATTTTATCGCCAAGCGCTTCAAGTGGGAACAGTTGGAGGTGGTGCTTTGCCGGGCCGTAGAGCGTCACCGGTCAAGGAAGCAGATCGGGGTGTATAGGGGACTGGTCTGGCTGGTGGTGCTGCCCATCCTGATTTTGATTGGCCTGTTGCTGTTCAGTTTTTTTGGGACGTGATAGCCACCTGGGGGGCGAGTTTTATTCATCCTGTCTCTGATCAAATTAATCCGTCGTTTTGGTCCGTTGCCGGAATCGTGGCAGGCCCAAAATCCAAAAGGAAGGAGATGTACAATCATGTCAATGAATTTTCGTGCCAATGAGCGCTATCCCGTCCCTGATTCTGTTCTGGTACACTTCCAGTCTGAGCATGACGACGATGTTATCGGCCGGATTCTGAATATAAGTGGTGGGGGCTTGGCTTTTGAATATATACGATTGTGGGATCAGGAAAAGAATCTGAATTCCGCTTTACCATCATCAGTCAATGTTTTGGCTTCCGGCTGTAGGGCGCTCGCCGAAGCTCCGTGCAGGGTTGCTTACTGCCA
>JBAXVB010000386.1:0-3985 GCA_037129415.1 Deltaproteobacteria bacterium | reverse complement strand
CCTCTTCACCCTTTGATGATTCTGGGCAGCATCATGTGGTGATGCGCACAAATTGACGTGGGGTTCTGATAGGCGGTTCCGGCAAAGGCCACAAGGTATTTGCGGATGTCCGGCATGGAAGAAATCTCATCCACCAGGCCGTGCTTGGCGCAGTAAACGGGCCGGGAATTGTCATGATACTCTTGGGCCATCTTGTTCATGCTCTCAATCACTGGATCCAGCGGGCGTCCGGCGTCTTTTTCCTTGACTAATCTGCGGGAGAAGCTGGCGGCCGCCGCGGTTTCACCGTGCATGACGTAGATTTCCGTGGTGGGTATTCCCAGGGTAAAGGCATTGTGACGGTTGGCCGTCGGTCCGCCCATGACATAATGAGCCGCCGCCGTGCCCTTCCGTAGCACCACCAGTATCATGGGAACATCGGTTTGCTGAATGGAGTAGTTCAGGCTCTGACCCAGTCCCAAGAGTTCCGCTTTTTCGGCGATGTTACCCACATCAATTCCTGATGTGTCCTGAAACCAGATGACAGGCACCCGGTCTCTGCCACACAGGGTGACAAACTCATTCATCTTGATAAGCCCCTGGCGATAGAGCTTGCCGCCGATGCCGGCGTAAGGGGCGTATTCCGGATAATCCTCTCCAAGATATCCTTGGCGGTTTCCGATACATCCCACCAAAAATCCATCCACCTTGCAAAGACCTGTGTAGATTTCGGGGCCATAAGTCGGCTTGTATTCCATGTGTTCGCTGCCGTCCACCAGTCTTGACAGCACTTCTTCAAAATTATACATCTGTTTCTGGTTGGCGGGAATCAAGTGATACAGATCATCCGCAGAAAACCGGGGGGCCTTGGGTTCGGCCACTCGGAAAAACTTGGGATGATAGGCCGGAATGTCCTTCATGTAGTCTTTGATACCATCCAGAACCCCGGTTTCCTCTTCATAGACATGCCGGAAAAACCCGGTGCTATCATAATGGACATCCACGCTTCCCGGCGGTTTTTCCTTGAACTGCCTGGCGGCATTGATAAGATTTTCCGCGCCTTCAAGATCGAAATGGCCCTTGGGGGACATGCCGCTTAAGATGCCGCCGCCGCCAACCGCCATGTTTGCGTTTTTGTGCGCCAGCAAAAGCATGGGACTGATGCACTGATACCCGCCGCCTGCAGGGTTGGTGCCGAAAATTCCCGCCAGCACCGGAATGCCAAGCTGCTCCAGTTCCGCATGCCTGAAAAATGTGGTGCCACCGCCTCTTCTTCCAGCATAGAATTTTTCCTGATCCGTTAGCTTGACGCCGCTGCAGTGAACCAGCCAGACTAGCGGAATATGCATACGTTTGGAAAGATTGGTGACCCGCAGGATATTTTCCGCCTGACCTGGAAGCCAGGCCCCTGCCATGACCTTGTTGTCAAAACCGATGATGACCGCCCATTTGCCGGATATCTTTCCCAGGCCGTCAATGACGTTGGTCGTACCTTCCTCGTTGTCGTTCGGATTGTAAAGCGTGTGCAGCGGACACCAGGTGCCAGGATCTACCAGATACCGCAGGCGCTGCCATACGGTCATTTCCCCTCTGGCGTTGATTTTGGCTTCGGTAAAACCGGCGTTTTTCACCTTCTCCACTTCAGCCTTGACCTGGGCTTCGACGGTTTTGATGCTTTCAATATTCTTCTCGCTGCTTTTGATCTGGCCAAGCGTCAGTTCGCTGCCAAATTCCGTCATTTTTTCAAAATAAGGTTTCATAGGATTGTACTCCTTGTCTATGACTGATGGCTTCTCAAAAAGTCCAATATCTGCGTTACGCTGCATCCTTCGTCGTTGCGGCGTACTGGTCGTACGCCTCACTCCTCAGGATTTGCGCGCCTTGATCTTGAACTTTTTGCTTTGCCATACATTTTTGACTTTTTGCAAGTTTATAAAGACTGATTCACGGGCCAAAGGCCTTTTTCTTCAAGAACGGATTTCAGGGTTTTCAGACCGGCATTGGCAGTCGGGACTCCGCCATACACCAGGGTCTGGAAAATCACTTCGGCGATTTCTTCCGGTGTGCATCCCACATTCAAGGCCGCCTGAATATGAAGACGGAGTTCATCCAGGCGAGACAGTACGGTCAGCGCTGAGATGGTTACTAATTGTCGGGTTTTGTGGGGAATCTTCTCTCTCGCATACATCTGGCCGGTAATAAAAAGGGACATATCCCGCGCTAGGTCTTTGTCGAATGCCCGCCACAGTTCGTACGGTTTTTCATCCCGGACATCCTTGAAATAAAGCGCAGCGGTTTTTTGGGTTTTTTCAGTCAGTGGGTTGCTCAATGTGTGCATCTCCTTGTTACCGATTTGCTTTTCGAATTCCGACCTGATCCTGTGCGATGATCCATTTGCAGATATTGGCGGAACCCTCCACCATTGTGTAAGTGGGGGCATCCCGATAGAATCTGGCAACCGGATATTCGGTGGAATATCCGTAGGCGCCCAGTATCCGCATGGCGTAATTGGCACACTTGGTCACAACTTCACCGGAGAAGTATTTGGCCTGGGCCACATCAAGCCCGTTGTTCAAATTGCCCTGATCCTTTACCCATGCCGCCTTGTAAACCAGAAGTCGGGCCGCTTCGATTTCAGTGGACATCTGGGCGATCATGTCCTGGTTCATCTGAAACTCGCCAATGGGCTTTCCAAACTGTTTTCGCTGATTGCAGTATTTGACGGCCGTGTCCAGGCAGGCCTGGGCAAGTCCGACAGCACCAGCAGCGGCGGAAAGACGGGTTTGATTGAGCGAGCTGAAAACGATTTTGGCGCCGTCTCCTGGATTTCCCAATATATTCTCCTTGGGGACGCGGGTATCGGTTAAAAATATTTCGCCGGTCGGCGAAGAATGTGATCCCATTTTTTCCAGTTTGCTGGTTTTAACACCATTGAAATTTTTCATTTCGACGACAAAAGCGGACAGACCTCTGGAGCCCTGTGCCTTATCGGTGTATGCGTAATAAATGATGGCATCCGCAACATTGGCGTTTGATATCCAGGTTTTGGAGCCGTTTAAAAGCCAGTGGTCGCCCTTGTCCTCCGCCGTGGATGACATGGCCATGACATCGGAGCCAGCATCCGATTCGGTAATTCCAAATCCGCCCACATAATCCGCATTGACGAGTTTAGGAATATATTTTTTCTTGATGGCTTCGTTACCGTAAGTAAAGATCGTATAGGCGCAGCCTAAAGTCTGCATGTTGATCTGGACCCGCAGGGAACTAGATGCCCGTGCAATCTCCTCGGTGACTATCATGGCTGCCATCCATCCCATATCCTCGCCCCCATAAGCCTCGGGAATGACGGTTCCGAAAAACCCCAGTTCTCCCATGGGTTTAATGACTTCTTTGTACGGGAAATAATGATTTTCGTCCCATTCATTGGCGTAGGGCGCTATTTTTTTTGAGGCGAATTCTCTTACGGACTTTCTCAGCATTTCCAAATCTTTTGAGAGTGCAAACTGCATTGTGGTTCTCCTTTATTGTTCATCCCAATAGGGAGCTGTGAGCTCCCTCCACGTTTTGACTTTTTGCGCGCCAAATCATTTAAACTGGCACAAAAACTGGCACTAAGTCCCATATTAACAAAAAATCGGTGAATATCCATCCAAATCAACGGCTTGATTCTTCTTAACCCCTCATTTTCCATGAAAGATGTCAAATGAATTAAGCTATGATACAGCTATATTACGTAGCGAATTAAGTCAAGAATTATCGAAAAACGGGTACAAAAACACTTTGTTGAACGGATTAAACAGGGTTTACCAGGCGAGAAATGAACTCTTCGACAGCCTGATAGACCTCGGTCGCCCCGTCTCCCCGCAGAATGCCATGTCGGTCGGAATGAATGAGAAGACAGCGTTTTCGCTCCGATCCCAGAAGCTTAAATGCTTTCCGCGTTCCTTTTTCATCTACCACCGGATCTTCATCGGACTGCACCAGAAGCGCCGGCAGGTGAATGTCG
>JBAXVB010000385.1:0-3985 GCA_037129415.1 Deltaproteobacteria bacterium | reverse complement strand
TTATGAAAAAAAAACATACAGTCCAACATCGGGAGCACAATTCCCGTTTACACGAAATTGTGCTGCTCATCGCTTTTTTCTTTTCTGGCGCAACCAGTCTGTCTTTGGAGGTTGCCTGGTCCAAAGAGCTGACATATCTGCTTGGGGTGGATATGTATTCCACCACCACTGTTGTCACTGCTTTTATGGCGGGTCTTGGACTGGGTGCCCTGCTGGTGGCCCGTTCGAATCGTTGGATACAAGCCTCCATCAAGACCTACGGCCTATTGCAATTGGTCATCGGTTTCTGTGCGCTGCTCTCGATTCCGCTGTTTCGCCTCACTCAGCCGCTGTTTTCTTTTTTATTCAATTTTTTAGGTTACGACAGCGCCAGTTTCCTTTTGATACGTTTTCTGGTGGTGTTCGGATTCATGCTGGTTCCGGTTACGCTGATGGGAATGACGTTGCCGGTGGTGGTGGGCGCCTCTTACAAAAGCGTAAGGGATACCTATGCTTATCTGGCCGGCAAATTGTACGGGGTAAATACGTTGGGAGCGGTTTTGGGCACACTAACGGCAGGTTTTTTCTTGATCCCAACTCTTGGCATCTTAAAGACCTGCGTGGCTGCCGGCGTTGTTGATCTGATTATCGGATGCGCCATGCTCTGGCGAGCCAGATACGAAGGAAGGCGGGAAGTTTCTGTTTCGACCCCATCCAATTCGACCCCATACAAAGGGAAATCGGTTCCGAGATTGCGTGCCCCTGAACCGGCTGCCTCTGAACCGCCCGCCACACCCCGTATTCCATTTGTTCGAACATTTTCCTGGCCGGCTGCTGTTTTTCTTTTGTCCGGCATCAGCGCACTCGCCTATGAAATCATCTGGTTTCGGCTGCTGGCAAGAATCATCGGCCCGTCGGTTCATGCATTTTCAATTATGCTCGCAACTTACCTTTTGGGTCTTTCCTTGGGCAGCATGATGGGGGCCGGCATCGTTAAGAAAATCAGGAATCATCGCCTGACCATGGCCGTACTCTTGGGGGCCATTGGTTTCGGACCCTTGCTGACATTGTTTTTTATCAATAAACTCCCCTTATGGTACGGAATGCTTTTTGTCAGGTTTACCAGTTCGCAATTCACCATTTGGAATCTGGTTCTGCAGGGGGTGATGGCTGGCATCCTGATTCTTCCGACAACCCTTGCGCTGGGGGCTTTTTTCCCTGTGGTTACACATACCTACAATAAGGAACAGGGGAATGATCATGTAAAAGGCTCGGTAGGACATCTTTACTTTTACAACACAATTGGCGGAGTAATCGGCAGCCTTGCAGCCGGGTTCTGGCTGGTGCCTGCGGTGGGCATTAAATCCGCCATTTTGGTGGCAGCCGGATTGAACATCGCCATGGCTTTTGTCATCTATGTTGCGGGTGTTCAGTCTGCCTGGCCTAAAAAGGCGGCTTATGGCTTCATGGCTGCTGCAGCATTTTCCTTGTTTTTGTTTGCAAGCCCCGGTATGGACCAAACAATTCTAAATGCGGGCCTGTATTCGATAATGTTAGAGAAAGAACATTTTTCCAGGAATATGCTCCCGGAGAACCGAAATCTGGGCAATCTCCTTTATTTCCAGGAAGGAATCAACAACAGCGTGGCGGTTGTGACCAATAAATTTAACGACGGAAATCTTACGCTTCATTTAAGCGGTAGCTGGGAAGCCACAACTGAAATTCATGGTCGGCTGCATCTGAAATTTCTGGGCCACCTGCCCATGCTGTTTGCCAGAAAAACCGAAACCGTCGGGGTAATCGGTTTTGGCGCTGGCATCACAACAGGTGCAACGTTATTGTATCCAGACGTTAAACGGGTCAACGTGTTTGAACTGGAGTCCGGTGTCATTAATGCCCGCAAATATTTCGCATTCGTGAACAATAGGCCTCTGGAAGACCCCAGAATCCGGCTTTTCATGGTGGACGGCCGCAGTCACATCACCTATGGCGATATTCAGTATGATGTTATTACCTCCGACCCGATTCATCCCTATGTGGCAGGCGCTGCGAATCTATACACATATAATTATTATCAAACCATGGCGGATCACCTTAATCCGGGCGGCATTTTCTGCCAGTGGATTCCTATGGTGGGAATGTCTCTCGAAGCTTACAATACTGTCCTGAACAGCATGCACCAGGCATTTCCCCATATAGCAGTGTTTTCTTTTTGCGGTGAATCGGTGATCATTGCATCCAAAGAACCGCTTCGGGCTGATTGGAAAACTCTGGAAAACCGGTTTTACAACCCAAAAGTCTATGCAGACCTCAAGATGCTCGACGTGATGACACCGTATAATCTGGTTGCTTTTTTCATGGGCGCTGAAGCGCAGATCGACCAATACCTGTCCGGGGTCACAAGAATCAACACCGATGACAACGTGTGGCTGGAACACCGCATTCCCATTGACTTCCTCAACTCAAACCATGGGAACCTTTTTAATATATTGCGGAACAAAATTCCAGTTGATGGCAGTATATCCCTTGAACAGGTATTCTCCGGGATTCCCATGGAAAATCTGAATGGAGAACTGGCCGCTCTGAAAAAAGACGGGAACAATGACTACAAACGGGCACAGCTGGCGTATCAACAGAACGATTTTGAATCCATGGAGAAATATCTCCGACTGACCCTTGCTGACTTTAACTCAAGCAGTCTCTATTCAGCCGGAGCCCAATTGATGGATTATCTCTTTGATTCCGACCGCATTGATGAGATTTTCCCCATTGCTTCTTATCTTCAACGAAATTTTCCAGCCTTCCCGGAGGCTTACATTGTTGAAGCCAGAGCATGGGAAAAAATGGGAGAAAGGACCCAGGCTGAACAGGCCTTGAACCGGGGATGGATTTATCTTCCGGGAGATCCCAAGATGGTCCAGTGGCGCAAACATTTCGGAATGACCGGATAAACTCCCCCTCCCCTTGCGGGAGGGGGTCGGGGGGTGGGGGAGCCGGGGGAAAAGAATACCCCGATATTTTTTGTCGTATAACTGCCGCACTGGGGTGCGGCGCTCCCAGAGAGGCGATTTGCCGCTCATGATGGCATATTCTTTGCTGGGCATGCCCAAAATCCAATAGGATACAAAACCCCATGTCATATAGTGATTTTACATTAAAAAGAGTTAAGGATGAACTCAATGTAACTGTGATTGCAGACAGAGATTTGTTCTCTAATATACAGGAGATACAAATCAGTGAATATTTGTCAGCCACGTTAAACTACAATGTGCCTCTTGCTACGGCTGTCGGAACTGAGAAAGTCCGTTCAGAATTGATAATCGCAAACATTTTGCTGGAAGTCAGAAAAATATCGAATAACAAAATCAGCTTTTTCTCTGGTGTCAATCTGGATGTTGATAAAGAAAAAGGACTGACAGGCTTTTGTGATTTTATTATCAGCAAATCACAGGAACAATTTTATATAAGCGCCCCTATCGTTGCTGTCGTTGAGGCAAAAAATGAGTATATTGCCGGCGGACTGGGACAATGTATATCGGAAATGTACGCATCAGGTATATTCAATGACAGAGAAGGTTCTCATCTGCCTGCGATATATGGGGCGGTAACAACTGGAAATACATGGAAATTTTTGAAATATGAGGATAACACTGCATATATTGACCTGAAGGAATATTATATTGTAAGTGCGAATAAGATTATTGCAGTTTTGATGGCAATGGTAAATCAAAACGCCTAACCCACCATTGAAGCGGACGGGCAAAAAGGGGCATCCTTCATGTTCCGGTTTACACTTTCCAATGATTCACAGTTCTTATTGAATCCCAACGGGATTTCGTCCCATAGCCCAGGGTTGCGACAACGTCGCTACCCTGGGAATGATTTCACGCATGGATTTCCAACCCCAACGGGGTTGCGTCATTCTTGCTGACACAACCCCGTTGGGGTAAATTTAGTTTTACAATAACCCAGGGTAGCGGCATATGCCGCAACCCTGGGCTGAATT
>JBAXVB010000384.1:0-3990 GCA_037129415.1 Deltaproteobacteria bacterium | reverse complement strand
AATGGTGCCGAAGGGGAGACTCGAACTCCCACCAGAATACTCCGACTAGACCCTGAACCTAGCGCGTCTACCAGTTCCGCCACTTCGGCAATTCAAACATCAAATAGATTGATTTAATGTTCGATTTGGTCTAAATAGTTTTTTTTTATGTGCATGTCAAGTTAATTGTTTTTCGGGATAATAATATTTACATGGAACTTATCAACAGTCTGGATCGTATCGACCGACCATTTGAAAATGCGGTCATCACCATCGGCAATTTTGACGGCGTTCACATCGGACATCAGGCGCTTTTTCATGAGGTCATCGAAAAGGCGGAGGAGATCGACGGAACTTCAATTGCCATGACGTTTAATCCCCATCCGCTTCGGGTATTGAGCCATAACAAAACATTGTCACTTATCACCTTGGACGATCACAAACTGGAGCTGATTTCAGCCTCGGGCATTGATGTATTGATCCGTATTCCGTTTACACATGAGTTTGCCGCCATGTCCGCCATATCTTTTGTGGAGAATCTGGTCAAACGTGTGGGAATGAAGGCCATTATCACGGGAAACGATTACACATTCGGCAGAAACCGGGAAGGCAATGTGGATCTGCTCAAAAGCTTGGGGCAGGAAATGGGCTTTGAAGTAATGGTTTCAGCCTGGATACAGGCATCATCGGCCAAACCAGGCAGAATCAGCAGTACGCAGATTCGGGAACTAATTGCAAAGGGGAAAGTCGCCTCTACAAAAAAATTGCTGGGCCGGTTTTACCAGGTACGTGGAACCGTGGTCAGCGGCCGGAATCGCGGAGGGAAACTCCTGGGGTTTCCCACTGCCAACATGGTGCTTCAGGATGAGCTTTGTCCCAAAGCCGGAGTTTACGCCGTAACGGTTGAATGCCTGGACAGGCAATTCATGGGTGTTGCCAACATCGGCTACAGCCCTACATTCAGTGACAACATATTTACGGTAGAAGTCCATATCCTGGATTTTCATAATGACATTTATGGAAAGAATATTCGGGTAAATTTTGTAAAGCGCATCCGGGATGAAATCAAATTTTCCGGTATATCCGAACTTTCTGAGCAAATCCGTAAAGATGTCGCTTATGCTCGCGGGGTTCTTTCTTGACGGATTTAACCTGAATGAAAAAAACAGCATCTTTGTCTCTTTTCGTCGGACTGGTTCTTTCCATCGCCGCCCTTTATCTGGCATTCAAAAATGTCCCTTTCAGCGATCTGATGGACTACCTGAAATCCATCAATTATCTCTGGATTATTCCGACGATTTTGCTGGTTTTGGTCGGATTCATGTTAAGGGTTTATCGCTGGCAGTTGATTCTTGGATCATCTCAGCCTGTTGGATTCTGGCAGGCGTTTCATCCTCTTATGATCGGATTCATGTTGAACTGCATCCTGCCAGGAAGGGCGGGCGAAGTTGCAAGGCCGATAATTTTACAGCAGAAAGAGCATGTCCCGTTTTCGACAGGTATTGCAACTGTTGCGGCAGAGCGAATCTTTGATGCAATGATCTTGCTGCTGCTCTTTTCATGGATGCTCACGATGGTTCAGATTGATCCGGTGCTGGAAATTCACTTTGGTGGTTATGCTCTAAACAAAACCATGCTGATCGGTGCAGCAACGGGCATCACGCGCCTTAGCCTTCTGCTTTTGGCGGGGATAGTGCTGGTGGGTCTGGAGTATAGCCGGAACTGGATGAACCGTTTGTTTCTGTGGATTCCAAATCTCTTTTTTTTCACTAGCCAGGCTTTTCAGAAAAAGGTTTACCACCGATTCAGCCTGGTACTGGTCAGGTTCACGCTGAGTTTTTCCAGAGGGTTTCTGCTGCTTAAGGAACCCTGGAAAATGGCGGGGTGTTTTGGCCTTTCGCTCCTGATCTGGGGATTGTCTGTTTTGTCTTATTATACAATGACATTGGGGGCTCCGGGTGTTGAGTTGTCTTTGGCCGAGCTTTCGGTTGTCATGGTCATCGTCTGCCTTTTTATTTCGATTCCTTCCGCTCCAGGGTTCTGGGGGATATGGGAGGCGGGCGGCGTATTCGCTCTGGCCCTTTTTGGCGTATCCGCCAAGGATGCAGCCGGATTTACCCTGGCCAATCATGCAGTTCAGATGTTTCCGGTGATCGTTGTAGGTATGGGATCGGCGATTGTGACGGGCGTGAATGTATGGCATATTTCGCATACAGTCGAAGATAGGGGAAAGTAAAATTGAACCTTGGCACTGCTCTTGGCATCCGGCCCCTGTTCCGTTAAATAACTTATCTTTCCAGGTTGAGACTCTTTATGTCATTACTTGAAATATTAGAATATCCGGACGAGATTCTGAGCAAACCCGTCCTTCCGGTAACAGTTATCAACGGCGATCTTCAGCAGAGGATTGATGACATGGCCCAAACCATGTATCATGCGCCGGGTGTCGGATTGGCGGCATCCCAAGTGGGAATTAATCAGTGCGTCCTGGTGTACGACGTGTCCCCGCGGGATGACAAGCGCGCACTTCATGTCCTGATCAACCCGAGAATTGTCTGTCAGGAAGGTGAATTTCTCTCCGAAAATGAAGGCTGCCTTAGTGTTCCGGAGTACCGGTCCGACGTTGTCCGCTTTTCACAGATTCAGGTTGAAGGTGTGGATCGGGACGGAAAGCCGCTTTCCTTTGCAGCAGACGGCTATCTGGCCGTTGTATTGCAACATGAAATAGATCATTTGCAGGGGGTATTGTTTATAGATCGCATCAGCGCGCTGAAACGCAATCTTTATAAAAAGCGCATCAAGAAGAGATTGAAGCAATCATGACTCCTTCTTATCGCATTGTGTTTATGGGTACGCCTGAGTTCGCGGTTCCTGCGCTTAAAAACCTTTATCGCAGTGGACACAGGGTTCTGCAGGTAGTTACCCAGCCGGATCGGCCCAAGGGACGCGGAAAGACGGTTGTTTTTCCCCCGGTAAAAGAGGCTGGGCTGGATATGGGGTGCCCGATCATCCAGCCCCAGTCGGTTCGGACTCAGGATTTCTGCGATGTGATGACCCGCCTTGACCCCGATATATTTGTGGTCGCAGCCTATGGTCATGTTTTGCCTCAGCAGATACTGGCGATTCCAAGACTGGGGTCCATCAACATTCACGCCTCCCTGCTTCCCAAATATCGGGGTGCTGCGCCCATTCAATGGGCCGTCATAAACAGGGAAGTTGAGACCGGTGTGACGCTGATGCTTATGGATAAAGGGCTGGATACGGGAGATATGCTATTGTCGGCATCAGTCCCAATTCTCTCCGATGATACATCTGGATCCCTGCATGACCGGCTTGCCTTGCTGGGAGCGGATCTGTTGATTCAGACCCTGAACTATTATGAGATACATCGGAAAAGCGCCATCCCCCAGGTCCATGAACAGGCAAGCTACGCCCCGCTTTTAAAAAAAGAAGATGGGCATCTGGACTGGCGACAGCCCGCCGATGAACTGGAGTCGCTTATTCGTGGACTGACGCCGTGGCCCGGCGCTTTTTGTTTTTATAACGGAAAACGGATCAAGATATATCGGGCATGCCAAAAACCCATTGTGACGATGGAGTCCCCAGGTATGGTCCTGAAGGGATTTTCGAATGAGCTGACCGTAGCGACCGGCAGGCATGCGCTGGTCATTCAAGAGCTTCAAGGCGATTCCGGGAAACGCCTTTCGATTCAGGATTTCCTGCGAGGCCATCCCATTTTGCCGGGAGCTTTACTGACTTAGGGAAGGCCGGATTTATTACATTATTTAAATTGGCTATTAGACTTTCTTACAAACCCGATTTGACTCAAGAGGCTTCATGCTGCCTAATTCCCGTCTGATTTCCTTAAGCGTTCTCAATGAAGTGGACCAGGATAAAAAAACCCTGGACCATCTTCTGAACGCCGCTTTTACGCAAATCGCAAATCTGCCGCAGCGGGATAAAAACCTCACCTTTACGATTGTTTATGGTGTATTGCGACATCGAAAACGC
>JBAXVB010000383.1:0-4006 GCA_037129415.1 Deltaproteobacteria bacterium | reverse complement strand
ATTGTCCTAATAGGTTCGGACTGTCCCGATCTGACAGCCGATATTCTTGAAGAGGCGTTTAATGCGCTGGAGCACCATCCTGTGGTGTTGGGGCCTGCTGCCGACGGCGGTTATTATCTCATCGGCCTGAAAAAGCGGCTTTCAAATGTTTTTCAGGATATTCCATGGGGTACGGAGAATGTTCTGAAAGAGACACTAAAAGCGCTATCATCCATTGAAGTTTCCTGTGCGCTGCTGGAGCAGTTGAGCGACGTTGACACGCCGGAGGATCTGCATATCTGGGAGAAAACTCAAGGAGCTTGGGACAACAATTCCCTTTCCGTCATCATTCCTGCGCTGAATGAGTCCGCCCAGATTCAGGCAGCCATTCAAAGCGCCCGCAAAGGGTTTCCGCTTGAGGTTATCGTTGTTGATGGCGGCAGTGGGGATGATACTGTTCAGGTGGCTTCCAAAGCTGGGGCAACCGTGAATAAGTCGCTTCGGGGCAGGGCGGTTCAGATGAATGCCGGAGCTGATATTTCCAGGGGTTGCTATCTTCTTTTTCTTCATGCGGATACCCGGCTTCCGGACGGATACCCGGTTCACATTCGCAAAATACTGAATAATTCGGCTGTCGGCGGCGCGTTTCGTTTTGGCATAGCCCAGCCGTTTTCGGGTCGCAGGTTGGTTGAATGGATGACCAATTTCAGAGCGTGCTATTTTAAAATGCCTTACGGCGATCAGGCTATTTTCATTCGCAGGCAGGATTTTATCGAGATGGGCGGCTACAAACCCATGCCGATCATGGAAGACTATGATTTTATTCGAAGGCTGAGGCGAAAGGGGCGCATTGTGATCGCTGATGCAACTGCCCTGACATCGGGCCGAAGGTGGCTTTGGCTTGGCGTGCTTCGAACCACGCTGATCAATCAACTGGTGATTGCCGGATATCATTGTGGCGTGGCGCCTGCAAAGCTGGGAAAATTTTACAGAAACGCTAAAAATGGGCAGTAAGATGCTAAAGCCGGTGCGCTTAAAACCGCCTATGAATTATCGCACCATGACAAATGGTTTGGATTCGGCATGTCGCTGTCGGGATAGGCTGAAGGCTGACTGAAGGAAGTTAAGTTTCTGATGGCGAGAAAATATCTGTGAAAAATTGCTATTTCTGATATAATGAAAGAATGGGACATAAAACAATCCACAAATTTTCATTTTAAGGAAAAGGAATAGGATATGAGGAAATATATTTTAATTATAGCGACGGTGTTTGTTATTATAAGCAGCACAATTCATGCTGCAGAACTGTTTATTTCCCCAAGCGGCAATGATTCATTGGGTAACGGAACAGTACAATCGCCTTACAAGACTATTCAGCATGCTCTGAACAATGTTGCTCAATCTGGTGATATAATTACTTTGAGAAGCGGGACCTATAATGAAGAGGTCAGAATCCGAATGTCTAACATAACCATCCGGTCGAAATCAGATGAATGGGCGAAAATTTCAACCACCCCGACTATTGATGGTGATAATGCTACACTTACAGTTTTATTTGATGTCGGTTCAGATGGAAGCAAACTTCAGCGGGTTGAGGTTACAGGTGGATTTTACGGAATTTTTTTCTTTTCCCAGTGGGATTGGGATGATACTCCGCTTGATAATGATACGGCAACCAACATTGTTATTGAGGATTGTAAAATTCATGATACCGGCAGAGATGCCGTAAAACTACCCGCAGGATGTGATGACATTACCATAAGACGATGTGAAATTTATAATTCGGGTATCGGGTATCCGCCTGGAACACCTGATGATGATAAAAATGCAGAGGGAATAGATGTTGTCAACAGCGACAGAATCCTTGTTCAGGATTGTTATATTCATGATACCGCAACAACAGGTGTTTATATCAAGGGCGGTTCTCTGGATGGAATCGTTGAAAGGACAAAAGTAGAAAACTGCGGCGGTCTTGGAATATCTGTCGGATTTGACACAAGCCCTGAATATTTTGATCTGGTTGCAAATCCGGAGTATTTTGAAAATATCCGTGGCATAGTCCGCAACTGCATTGTTTTAAATACAAAATATGCCGGAATTGCCTTGTATGGCTCAAAAGACGCAATTGTTTATAATAACACAGTTGTAAATACCGCAAAACTGGCTCATAGTCCGATATATTTTGGACTTACCTATCAGGACTGGGATCCAAACGCCAAACGCCCTGCAAATGTCAATCCGGTTATCATGAACAATATTATTATGCAGACGGAAGCCATCAATTCTCCATGTGTTTCTGTACGGTATTCTGGTGATTTAGGCGGTATGAGCGCCTTAAAAGGTTCCGCTGTAATGAATAACAATTGTTATTATAAAACCGTCGGGAGTTGTGTTTTTGAGGATAGCAGACCTGACAGCCTGCTCGAAAATGGTACTTTTTCCCAATGGAGAATTCATATATCCGGCGAATCCCAATCCATGGAAACCAATCCTCTGACAGATGCCGGTTATCATCTTACTTTAGGCTCTCCCTGCATTGATAAAGGGAATAATGCGATTCCCGGCGGTATATCGTCAACAGATAGGGATAACAAGCCTCGTATTGTAAATGGTATCGTTGATTTAGGTGCTTATGAGTTTTCAGGTTCGGCTATTGCTGTAACTCCGGCTACACAGGTCGTAACAAAAGATGCCGGTGCAATACCGTTCAGCGTTTCCAACACCGGGACCGGAACCATGCCTTGGACCGCCGCAGTAACATCGGGCGGCGGCTGGCTTTCGATCACCTCTGGAGCCAGTGGCAGCAACTCCGGGACGATAAATTGCAATTATCCCACCAACACCACGACTTCACCGCGTACAGGTACAATCCGGGTAACAGCAACCGGTACAACCGGCAGCCCTGTTGATGTGACCGTGACGCAGGCAGTAACAGAACCATTAGCAGCGAGTTTTGTCGGTTCAGGGCTCTGGATATACAATTCCAGTACTGCAGCGTGGTCGCAAATTAGCTCGGCAAATCCTGAGAATATGATTTATTGCGGTTCAACGCTATACGCTGGTTTTGGAACATCTTATGGCCTCTATAATTGGGATGGTGCTGCATGGAACCAACTCACATTCGCCAACCCTGAAAACATGGTGACCTCCGGTTCAACGCTATATGTTGACTTTGCGGCATTAGGCCTCTATAAATGGGATGGTGCTGCATGGGCTCAACTCACATCGGCCAACCCTGAGAACATGGTGACCTCCGGTTCAACGCTCTACGGGGATTTTGGAGCCTTAGGTCTCTATAAGTGGGACGGCGTTGCATGGGCTCAACTCACATCGGCCAACCCTGAGAACATAATGACCTCCGGTTCAACGCTCTACGTGGTCTTTGGGGCATTTTATGGCCTCTATAAATGGGATGGTACTTCATGGACTCAACTAACACCACTCAACCCTGAAAACATGGTAACATCCGATGCGACACTCTATGTGGGCTTCGGAGCATCTTATGGTCTCTATAAATGGGACGGCGCTGCATGGGCTCAACTCACAACGGTCAACCCTGAAAACATGGTGAGTGCAGGTTCAACACTACTCTATGCGGACTTCGGAGCATCTTATGGCCTCTATAAGTGGGATGGTGCTGCATGGGCGCAACTCACAACTGCCAACCCTGAAAACATGGCGGCCTCAGGTTCAATACTCTATGTGGACTTTGGGGCATTAGGCCTCTATAAGTGGGATGGTGCTGTATGGAGCCAACTCACTGGGTCCAATCCCGTGATAATGACGGTATCAAATTAACTGACTTATTATGGCTCCTCGCTGTCTACAGCTTACATTTCGCACCGAAAATTAATGAATACAACCATTATTAATGAATGATAATTATAAAATAAGCATAGACTTTTTCAAATAGGTCGATTACGCATAGGTCTATAAGTTTTGTCTTTTATTTAACATCTTACATTTCGCTTATTTTTTTAACATTTTATAATTACGTCTGATTTTGCTGGACAAAGGGTTAATATCC
>JBAXVB010000382.1:0-4014 GCA_037129415.1 Deltaproteobacteria bacterium | reverse complement strand
GCAGAGATCCCGGCACTCCCCGACGCGCAGCAATCAGCGCCTTCGGGTTTGGCGGTATCAACGGTCATGTTCTTCTGGAGGAATGGGTGCCGGACACAAAAGCCGTATTTCGGCATTCCGCCATTCCTAAGCCTTTGGATATCGCCATTGTCGGCATGGATGCCTGTTTTGGAAGCTTTCAAACCTTAAGAGCCTTTCAGGAAGCGGTACTATCCGGCAAATCCGGTATTCGGAAACGCCCTGCGCGTCGCTGGAAAGGCTGCGATCCAATTGCCGCCGCCCTTCTAAATTTACCGGATATTCCAGGCGGATACATTGAGGAGATTACGCTCGAACTGAGTGATTTGCATATTCCTCCCAATGAAATCCCCGATATTTTGCTTCAGCATCTTCTCATGCTGAAAGTTTCCCACAGAGCAATGGCGGATGCCGGATACACGTCCCGAAAACTTCGTCCTCGCATGGGGGCTATCATCGGAATGGGCTTTGACATGGAGGCAACGGATTACCATGTCAGATGGAATCTCGGCAATACGCATGCAGACTGGTTGAAACAGGCAGGCGTTTCCCTGAATGACGATCAAAGAGCCGCTTGGCTGAAATACCTGAAAGATGATTTTGGCCCGGCCCTGAACGCTTCCCGGACACTTGGCGCTCTGGCTGGCGTTGTCGCAAGCCGGGTTGCAAGGGAATTCGGCATGGGCGCTCCCAGCTTTACGGTTTCCGCCAATGCAGCATCGGGCTTCAGCGCTCTCGACATTGCAGCGCGTCTGCTCCAGAGAAACGAAGCTGACGCCATGCTGGTCGGTGCTGTGGACATGGCAGGTGATGTGCGCAGCATTCTGATCGCCCACGGCATCAGCCCCTTCTCGCCCTCTGGCGTTATTCGCCCGTTTGACAGATCCGCCGATGGCGCCCTTCCGGGAGAAGGCTCAGCAGCGGTGATACTCAAACGACTGGACCAGGCCATAGCGGATGGCAACCGCATCTATGCCGTCATCAAGGGCGCAGGATCAGCCTGCGCCAAATCTGCAAACGGCCAGGCTGAATATTCTGCAAATGGCCAGGCGGCATATTCCAGATCGCTTCGGCAAAGCTTGGATGAAGCCGGCAAACCGTCACCTGCCATCAGTTTTTTTGAAGCCCACGGCAGCGGCCAACCTGTTGAAGATCAGCTTGAAGCAAAGGCTCTTAATGCCATGTTTCAGGAGGATTCTTCAGCATGTGTCGCCATTGGCTCCGTCAAGTCCATCATCGGACATACAGGCGCTGCTGCCGGCATGGCATCTCTGATCAAGACCTGTTTGTGCCTGTATCAGGAAATTCTTCCGCCACTGGTCGGTTATACCCAGGCACCCGACACTGCGGCTGGCCTGTTGTGGAGCAGCACCCATTTTCATTTTCCGGCATTTCCCCAGTACTGGGCGAGAAACCGAAAGGATGGACCGAGGCTGGCCTGCTGTGCTGCCCTGACATCAACCACGGATGGCCTGCTGACTTGCAGCCATCTGATCCTGGAAGGCCACGAAACGGCCAATAGCCGAAATGCCGAAATGCCGGAATATCGAAATACCGAAATAACAGCGCATCGGCATACCGGCATTCCAGCATTCCAGCATTCCAGTAGGGGCGACCGGCCGGTCGCCCCTACTTCCGACCTGGACCGAAGAAGACCCCTTGGACACGCTACCAGTGGGCTGTTCATCGTCGAAGGGCCGGACAGGGATGCACTAATCCGCAGCCTGAACCTGCTGGACCTGCACATAAGAACCGTTGACGGTTCACAGTTGACCATTCACAGTTCACCGTTCACTGTCAACGGTATTGAACAGTCTGCCAGATCGTGGTTTCAGTTGCATCCATTAGCCGCCACAAAAGCGTCTGTCGAAAACCAATTTGAAAGTCCCCCCTCCCCTTGCGGGAGGGGGTTAGGGGGTGGGGGAACCCACGTTGTCAGCCTGATCGCGGAAACGCCCGAACAGTTGATAGCCCTGATTGCAGATGCCAGGGATGCGGTGTTATCGGGAACTTCCCGGCGCATCAACGGCCGATCCGGCATCGTTTATACGCCCTTTGTACGGACGGCCAAAAAATATTCCGGCGAACTCGCTCCTACATCAGACACAAAAGTCGCACTGGGGTGCGGTGATCCCAGGGAGGCCAAAAAATATTCTGGCGAATCCGCTACTACATCAAGGGAAATCGCTTTTGTATTTCCAGGTTCCGGAAATCATTATGTGGGCATGGGAAGAACTCTGGCCGCAACCTGGCCAGAAATTCTTCGCAAAATGGACGCAGAAACCCCTGAGCTGAAAACACAGTTGGTTCCTGCCGCCTACGTTCCTTTCAGGCAATCATGGGCTTCCGGGTGGGAAACCGAGGCCATGAACGCCATTTCAGCAGATCCCCTGATTCCGATCTTCGGTCAGGTTGTTCACGGCAGCGTCATGACCCGTCTGGTCAAAACTTTTGGAATCATTCCACAGGCTGTGATCGGTTACAGTCTGGGGGAAACCGCAGGCCTTTTTGCCTTGGGCGCATGGCCGGATCGCGGGGAGATGCTGTCCCGACTGGCCAAGAGTTCCCTGTTTCACACGGAGCTGGCCGGCCCCTGCAACGCCGCCAGAAAAGCCTGGAATATCGCCCCATTTGTGCCTTTTTCCTGGAAGGTTGCGGTGGTAAACAGACCTTCTGATATTGTCAAAAGCATCTTGCCCCTGTTTCCCCTTGCTCGGCTACTGATCGTAAATTCGCCGGATGAATGCGTGATCGGTGGCGATCGGCCGGATGTTGAAGGTGTTATCGCCGCATTAAAATGCGAAGCCGTTTATCTGGACGGCGTTGTGACGGTTCATTGCGATGCGGCCATCCCTGTCCGGAAAGCCTACCGCGCACTTCACCTGTTTCCAACCGTTCAACCCCCGAATATCCGGTTTTACAGTTGTGCGCTTAACCGTGCATATTCCCTGAATACGGAAAGCGCAGCCGATTCCATTACCCAGCAGGCCATATCGGGGTTTGATTTTACCGCAACCATTCGCCAGGCATATTCAGACGGCGTTCGCATTTTCCTGGAAATGGGACCACATTCAAGCTGCACCCGGATGATCACCCGCATCCTGGAAGATCGCCCGCATCTGGCGATTTCCGCCAGTTCCCGAGGGGAAGACGAGGTTGTCTCCATCCTGAAGTTTTTGGGAACCCTTGCCGCAGAACGAATTTTTATTGATCTGGAGCCTCTTTACGGTGAAAACACCGGGAGCGCGGCCAGTGAGGTATTCATGTCTGGGGGTGGCCGAGAACAGATTATTCAAACCGGAGGCAATCCTTTCAGCCCCAAATTTCCGCAAATTAGCGATTCTGCATGCCCGAAATCCCAAGCAGAAAACACCGTGACCCCGGCTTTGTATGCCTCGGATATGCTGCAAGCCGTTGTTCAAAATGCGAAAGCCACTGCCGATGCCCATGAATCCTTTCTGAGATTTTCGACCAGACTGAGCCAGGAATTTGCAGACGGCTTCGCCCTACAAGCCAGGCTTCTTCAGCAACAACTACGACAGATGACAGACGACAGAGAGCCATTTTCCCCGTCATCTGTCATCCGTCATCCGTCTATCGCTTACCCCCGATCCCTCTGCCTGGAATTTGCCATCGGATCTGCGGCAATCGTTCTGGGACCAGAGTTTGCCGAAGCGGACACTTATCCAGCCAGGGTCAGGCTTCCCGATGAACCTTTGATGCTGGTGGACCGAATCCTCAGCGTTGATGGACAAAAGGGTTCCCTTGGCCCGGGGCGCGTAGTTACCGAGCATGATGTGGTTCCCGGCGCATGGTATCTGGACGGAGGCCATGCCCCGGTGTGCATATCCGTCGAGGCAGGCCAGGCTGATCTTTTCCTCTGCGCCTGGCTGGGCATTGATCTTCAGGTCAAAGGCCTACGGACCTACCGCCTGCTGGACGCCTCGGTTCAGTTTCATCGCGGGCTTCCGCTGCCGGGAGATGTTATTCGCTATG
>JBAXVB010000381.1:0-4043 GCA_037129415.1 Deltaproteobacteria bacterium | reverse complement strand
TTAATGGAAAATACTAAACATTTCAAGCCCTGCGATTTCATGATATTCGGGGCTCTTGGCGATCTGGCCAAGCGCAAATTGATTCCGTCTCTGTATCAGTTGGAAAAGGCGGGATTACTGGAACCGGCAACCCGAATTGTGGGCGTTGCGCGTCATGAATTGACACAGGAAGGGTTTCTGGCAAAGGTACGGGAAAGCCTGGATACCTTTGTCAAAGAACCGCTGGACAGCGTGGCAGTTGACGCGCTTCTGGCCAGATGCCGATATGTCAATGTGGACATGACAGATGGCGCCCAATACAGCCGGCTGCAGGAGGTCGTCGATCAGCATGAGCGGGTAATGGTCAATTATCTGGCTGTGTCACCCTCATTGTACGGAAACATCTGCCAGGGTCTGAATCAGGCAGGATTAGTCACCCCCGAAACACAAGTGATCCTGGAAAAGCCCATCGGCATCAACCTGGAATCCTCTATGGAAATCAACGACGCTGTGGCCCAGGTGTTTCAGGAAAACCAGGTGTACCGCATCGACCATTACCTGGGTAAAGAAACCGTTCTGAATCTGGTTGTGCTCCGGTTTGCCAATTCCCTATTTACCACCAACTGGGACCACAACACCATAGACCACATTCAGATCACCGTAGCTGAGTCGGTGGGCATCGAGGGGCGCTGGGGATATTTCGATAAGTCCGGTCAACTCCGGGATATGGTGCAGAACCACCTGATGCAGATATTGACCCTGGTGGCCATGGAACCGCCAGCCAGCCTTCAGGCGGACAGCATCCGAGGCGAAAAGCTCAAAGTCCTGAAAGCGCTTCGCTCCATCACTCAAGACAATGTGGCGGAAAAGGCCGTCCGAGGCCAATATGGATCGGGTTTCATTGAAGGCCGTGCAGTCCCAGGCTATCTGGATGAGGAAGGCGGAAATCCGCACTCCTCAACGGAAAGCTTCGTAGCCATCCGGGCGGATATCGACAACTGGCGATGGGCCGGTGTCCCGTTTTATCTGCGTACCGGAAAGCGGATGGCAGCCAAACGCTCCGAAGTACTAATCTATTTCAAGCAGCAGCCCCACAACATTTTCCGGGAAAGCTACAGACATCTGCCCCCCAACAAACTGATCATCCGGCTTCAGCCTGACGAAGGGGTGGAAATCGAGATGCTGAACAAGGTACCTGGGATCGATATTGGGGTCCGACTCCAGTCAACTTTGCTGGATCTGAGCTTTTTCAAAGCATTCAAGGACGAACGGATTGCCGATGCGTATGAACGCCTGTTGCTGGAAGCCATGCATGGTAACCAGGCACTGTTTATCCATAGGGATGAGGTCGAATGGTCCTGGAAATGGATCGATTCCATCCAGAATGCCTGGGCCGGACAGAACTCGCCGATCAGGGCCTATCCGGCCGGTTCCTGGGGTCCAATTGCCGCTCACTCCCTGCTGGCCAAGGACGACAGGGAATGGGCGGAATAGGAGGCTGTGATGACTGATTTTCATGGGGAATTCAAGATGTTTGAAGATGCCGCCGATCTGACTCATCGGATGGCGGAACTGATCGTGCATCTGCTTGGGGACAGTATCAGTAACCGGGGCCGGGCCAGTCTGGTAGTTTCCGGCGGCACAACACCGGTGGCGCTGTTTGAAGTGTTATCCGGTGCAGATTTAATGTGGGATAAGGTGCTTATCTCTTTGGCGGATGAACGCTGGGTAGATACGGGCAATCCTGACAGCAACGAGTATATGGTCCGCGCGCACCTGCTGAAAAACAAAGCGGCCGCCGCCAGGTTCATCGGCCTGAAAACGCCGGATGGCACTGCCGAAGCGGGTGAAGCAGCGTGCGCAAGACGTATCCGTCAGATACCCGCGCCGCTCGACTTGCTCCTTTTGGGCATGGGTGACGACGGCCATACTGCCTCGCTGTTTCCAGGCGCAACGGCGCTGCAAGGGGCGATGAACATGACCTCGGATAGAATCTGCATGGCTGTTTCTCCGCCTGCGGCGCCGCATGATCGAATGACCCTGACCCTGCCGGCGCTTCTGAATTCCCGGCGGATATTTGTGCATATTGTTGGCGAAAAAAAGCGGCAGGTCTATCAAACGGCTATTGCCGGAGAGTCGCCGGAAGAGATGCCCATCCGGGCCATTTTGGGCCAGAAAAAGGTGCCGGCTACGATTTGGTGGGCGCCTACATCCGGTTAACAAATAAGGCGATCTACTTTCTCGTGTTTATCCGATAATCCTGCCTGACAAAGGAGAGAATCCATGAACAATGTAGTCCAAAAAGTTACAGAACGAATCGTTGAACGCAGCAAGGCGCACCGCGAACAGTATCTGCTCCATCTTGAGCAGGCGCGGGAGAAGGGGCCGTTCAGGCTCCGATTATCCAGCAGCAACCTGGCCCACGGACTGGCAGTCAGCACCGAAAATGAGAAGCAGCGTCTGCTGGATCAGCTCACTCCCAACATTGCTATTATTTCGGCATATAATGACATGCTCTCGGCCCATCGTCCTTTTACGGATTATCCGGCTATCATCAAGGAAGCTGTCGCTGCGGCGGGCGGAACGGCCCAGGTCGCAGGCGGCGTGCCGGCCATGTGCGACGGGATTACCCAAGGGGAGGCGGGCATGGAGCTGAGTCTAATCAGCCGGGATGTCATCGCTATGTCCACTGTCATAGCCCTGTCCCACAATATGTTCGATGGGGCCGTCCTGCTCGGAATGTGTGACAAAATTCTTCCCGGCTTGTTGATGGGTGCCCTGCAGTTCAGTCACCTGCCGTTCATCATGATCCCTGCGGGACCCATGCGCTCCGGGCTTTCCAATAAGGAAAAGTCCATGGCGCGTGAGCGTTATGCCAGAGGTGAAATCAGCAAAGAGACATTGCTCCACGATTATGAATGCCGGATATATCAAGGGGATGGAATCTGCACCTTTTACGGCACCGCCAACTCCAACCAACTGATAGCGGAAGTACTCGGCCTGCATTTGCCCGGTGCCACATTTGTCAATCCAGGCCTGCCCCTCCGCGAGGCATTGACCCGAGCCGCGTCCGCTATGGTTTGCTCGCAGACCCATCTCGGTGAAAATTACACTCCCATCGGCCATATAGTCAGTGAAAAGTCAGTAGTCAATGCCATTGTAGCATGGCTGGCCACGGGAGGTTCCACCAATGAGACCTTGCATCTGGTGGCGATCGCCAGGGCGGCTGGTATCCGCATCAACTGGGATGATTTTTCGGATCTCTCGGATGTCGTCCCGCTACTGGTGAGTATCTATCCCAATGGACCGGGGGACATCAACAGCTTCCAGCAGGCCGGCGGCACGGCGCTGCTGATCAGAGAACTGCTGCAATCTGGACATCTGCATAGCGATGTTCTCACTGTAGCCGGCCCCGGACTTGAACGATACACCCAAAAGCCGGAGATGGACGGAGACCGGCTGATCTGGCTTGAGGGTCCTGAAAAAACGGCTGACAACAATGTCATCCGAGCAGTGGCTCAACCCTTCTCTTCAACGGGTGGCACCCGCATTCTTTCCGGCAATCTTGGCCGCGCCGTCATAAAGGTATCCGCCCTGGCAGATGGCGTGGATACCGTGGTCGAGGCGCCGGCAATGGTTTTCAGCAGCCAGCATGAACTGGCCGAGGCTTTTGATTCGGGAAAGCTCGACCGTGATCTGGTGGCGGTGGTCAGGTTCCAGGGTCCAAGGGCCATTGGCATGCCCGAACTGCATAAACTGATCACTTTTCTCAGCATCATCATGGAGCGGGGATATACTGTGGGGCTGGTTACCGATGGACGGCTATCCGGGGCATCCGGCAAGGTGCCGGCCGCTATTCACCTGACACCCGAGGCGGTATGCAAGGGACCGCTGGCCAAGGTGCTGGATGGAGACATCATCAGAATCGATGTCCGAGCCAAAAGTCTTGAACTCAAGGTCAGCGACCTGGAGCTTGAATCCAGGGAATATGTGCCGTTTGATCTATCTTCACATAAATTCGGTCTGGGTCGGCAGATTTTTGCTCCGCTCAGAAGGGAGCTGTC
>JBAXVB010000380.1:0-4068 GCA_037129415.1 Deltaproteobacteria bacterium | reverse complement strand
TAAAGTCCGCCACTTGGAGTGAATACCTAAGCCAATTCTTCGATCACATAATCTCAGAAAATCCTTTATTCCTCCATATCCAGCAAGGTACTGAATCATCATTCGCCGATTGCGTTTTAGACGCGTATCTGCTCCAAGAACGATGGTCTGGTAGAGAGTCTTTTGTTTTCGTTCCCATTTTCCGTGTTGTCTTTCCTTTGACGCACGCGAATATGAATATAGCCGAAAGTTGCTTGCTCAGAAAAAGCTTTTAGGTGCGTTACCGGTCGGGGATGTACGAAGATGGTACTATGCCCTTCCCTGCCGCCTTTCCGAAATCATTTTCTTGCCAAGGTATCTTTGAACTATAGTTTTGACCATTTTTCACTTCTAACCCCCGGTACTACAAATAGGAATTGAAATAACCGGCGGGTAAGAAAACAACGGGGTATTGCATTAATGAACATAGCCGAACTTAAAGACAAAAGAATCAGCGAATTGACCCAGATGGCCAAAGACCTTAACATTCACGGGGCTGCTGGTCTGCGAAAACAGGAACTCATTTTTGCCCTGCTTCAGACCCAGTTTGAACAAAATGGTCAGATATATGGTGAGGGAACCCTTGAAATCCTTCCGGATGGTTTTGGTTTTTTGCGCGCACCCAACTACAACTATCTTCCGGGGCCAGACGATATTTATGTTTCCCCTTCTCAGATCCGTCGATTTAACCTTAGAACAGGCGACACAATCTCCGGTCAAATCCGTCAACCCAAAGAAACCGAACGGTATTTTGCACTTCTGAAAGTAGAGGCCGTCAATTATGAAGACCCGGAAGTAGCGCGCGATAAGATCCTCTTTGATAACCTTACCCCTTTATATCCAAACCGGAAAATGAATATTGAGGGTGCTTCGAACAATTATTCCACGCGAATCATGGATCTTATGATTCCCATTGGTTTTGGTCAAAGAGGACTGATCGTATCTCCGCCGCGTTCGGGCAAGACCATGCTGCTTCAAAGCATCGCCAACAGCATCATCGGCAGTCACAAGGATGTCATTCCCTTCGTGCTTCTCATTGATGAAAGGCCGGAAGAAGTTACCGACATGGAACGATCTGTCAATGCAGAGGTTATCAGCTCTACCTTTGACGAACCGGCGGAACGCCATGTTCAGGTGGCGGAAATGGTCATCGAAAAAGCCAAGCGACTGGTTGAACATAAAAAAGATGTGGTTATTCTTCTGGATAGTGTCACCCGACTTGCCCGCGCCTATAACGCGGTGATGCCTCCCAGCGGAAAAATTCTATCCGGCGGCGTGGATTCCAATGCACTTCAGCGTCCCAAAAGGTTTTTCGGAGCTGCGCGTAACATTGAGGAAGGCGGCAGTCTCACCATTATCGCCACCGCCCTGATCGATACCGGAAGCCGAATGGACGAAGTTATTTTTGAAGAGTTCAAGGGAACCGGCAATATGGAAATTCAATTAGATAGAAGACTTGCCGATAAACGGGTATTCCCGGCAATTGACATCAAGAAATCCGGCACTCGAAAAGAAGAACTTCTTTTGGATGACGAAACATTAAACAGGGTTTGGATTTTGCGGAAGTTGCTGTCGTCCCTGAATCCTATGGACAGCCTTGAATTTTTACTTGAAAAAATGAGCGGAACAAAGAATAATAAAGACTTCTTAAATTCCATGAATGCTTGATGTACACATACAACATCAATACTAACAACCAACAGGGAGTTCATCAGAGTAATGAAAGCTACGATTCATCCGTCTTATGCAGAAACGGTCATCAAATGCGCCTGTGGCAACAATTTTGTTGTTGGATCCACAAAGCCCGATATTCATATCGAAATCTGTTCCAAATGCCATCCTTTTTTTACCGGAAAACAAAAGCTGGTAGATACAGCGGGCCGAATCGAACGGTTCCGCAAAAAATATGCGAAATTTCAAAAATAAAGGCTGAAGGCCAAAGGCCGGAGGCTGAAGTCGAGGAACATATTAAGTCCCTTTACACTTTTTGCCTTTGGCCCTTGGCCTGACATGTTATGTTTGACAAACTAAAAGGTGTTGAAAAACGATTTTTGGAGGTCGAAAAGCTTCTATCAGACCCGAAAACCGTTCAAAATCGAGAACTCTACCAGAAATATGCTCAAGAACATGCAGACCTGAGCAAGGTTGTTGCAGCTTATCGCGAGTATAAACGGATCATCGCCGATCTTGACAACAGCCACGAGATGTTAAAGGACAGTGATTCCGACATCAAGGAAATGGCTCTTGATGATATCGAAAAGTTAAACCGCGAAAAAGAACAGCTTGATCTGCAGATCAAAAAGCTTCTTGTTCCCAAAAACCCCAATGACGATAAAAACATCATTCTGGAAATCCGGGCTGGAACCGGCGGTGAAGAAGCTGGTCTTTTTGCTGGAGATCTGTTTCGAATGTATTGCCGATATGCCGAGAAACGCAACTGGAAAGTGGAGGTGATGACCCATCACACAACCGGTGTCGGCGGCTTAAAGGAAATCGTCGCCATGGTTCATGGCAACGGCGCTTACAGCGCATTTAAATATGAAAGCGGCACCCATCGCGTTCAGCGGGTGCCCACCACGGAAACGCAGGGTCGCATCCATACTTCCGCTGTTACCGTCGCCGTACTTCCGGAAGCCGAAGAAGTCGAAGTCCACATTGATGCCACTGAAGTCAAATTTGATGTGTTTCGCTCCTCAGGCCCCGGCGGACAATCTGTTAATACAACTGATTCGGCAGTACGGGTTACCCACCTGCCTACCGGTTTGGTTGTGATCTGTCAGGACGAAAAATCTCAATGGAAAAATAAGGCAAAGGCTTTGACCGTTTTAAGAGCCAGACTGTTGAACAAAATGGTCAGCGAACAGGATGAGAAACGCTCCTTGGATCGTAAAAGCCAGGTGGGAACCGGGGATAGAAGCGGCAGAATCAGGACCTATAATTTTCCTCAGGGCCGCATGACCGATCATCGCATCGGGCTTACACTTTATAAGCTGGAAGCCATTCTTCAAGGCGATATTTATGAAATCATCGACCAGTTGACCGCTTATTATCAGGCCCAGGCTTTACAGAATGCAGAATCCTCCCGGCCCCAGTGAAGCTGAGTGGAACATCCTGAGTCTGCTCAAGTGGGCAACAGGATATTTCACTTCTCACGGTATTGACAGCCCTCGGGCATCAGCCGAAATTCTCCTTGCCACCCTCCTGAATTTAAAACGGATTGATTTATATCTCAGATACGATCAGCCTTTGTTAAAAAGCGAACTCTCCGGGTTCAAGTCCCTGATCAAGCGACGGGTAAACAGAGAGCCGGTAGCCTATATTATTGGCAAAAAGGAATTCTGGTCCCTGGACCTGGAGGTCAACCCGGATGTTCTGATTCCCCGGCCGGATACCGAAACGCTTGTAGAAGCCGCCCTTAACTGCCTCACACCTGTGGACTCTTTTCAGGATTCAGCAGGACAGGTTCTGGAGCTTGGCACAGGTTCCGGCGCTATTGTTCTTGCCTTGGCATCAGAGCGACCGGCATACCGCTACATTGCAACAGATATCTCGCTGAAAGCAATTGGTGTTGCCAGGACAAACGCCATGCGTCATCAACTGTCATCAGTTGTTTCGTTTGTAGCCGGCAACTGGATGGATCCGTTTTCGCCAAATATGCCCGTATTTGACATGATTTTATCGAATCCGCCATATATTCCATCTGAAGACATTGCCGGCCTTCAGCCCGAGGTCAATCGATTTGAACCGCTGCTGGCTTTGGACGGTCGATCCGACGGTCTTCACGCTATTCGGCAGATTATTTTTTCTGCGCATACACTGCTGAAACCCCAGGGCGTTCTCCTGCTCGAAATAGGTTTTAATCAAAAAAAAGCAGTGATCCAGTTGATTCAACATTGCGGTCATTATCATCACTTTAAAATCATAGAGGACTATGCCGGACATGATCGTGTCGTTGTGATGTACAAAAGCAGGGAGTAATTGGCAGGTAGATTCTTTTCGTATCTTTCTTAAATTCGATCACCCCATATATGAAAATGATACTTCCCCCTT
>JBAXVB010000038.1:0-21599 GCA_037129415.1 Deltaproteobacteria bacterium | reverse complement strand
GGGAAAAGAACATCCCACAGCCGGAATTTCATCTTTCATCTTTCACCTCTCACTGCTATCAGCCATCGTTTCAGCAGGAACAGTAGCCCCGGTACAATGCCACATCAGCCTAAGACGGGTTAACGGGTGCTGAAGCTTCCGCTCCGTTCCCAATCCCGCTTGATAATCTCCAGAAGTTGTTTGGCCTCTGCAGATTCCAGCACAATGCCTTCAAAGTCGGGCGGACAGAGGAGCTTTTGCATGAGGAACCCGTCGCTATCGAACCATCTGGGCAGTGCGCCGCCAAAGAAGTAGCCTCTTTCTCTTAACGTGTGGACGGCAGACCCGATATAAGGGCTGGCCAGATTGAGCCAAGCCTGGAGAACCACAGCCTTTCCAGCAACAGCCTGCATCTCGATATTGCTGTAGGCATCGCTGAAATCTTCTCCGATCTCATGTACCGCAATCCGCGCGACCTGAGCAAAATCAAATATCTCCATGCCGATGCGGGAGAGCAAACCCGCTGGCGCCCGACCTTCCGATAGCACGATGTCCCGTGAATCGTCAAGACGTGAATATATCCAGCGCAGTTCCTGCTCGTAAGGCGCAGGAATGTGGATTTGGTGGGGCCTTGGTTTATAGCACCGGAAGCAGCCCAAAGCCGCCACCCTGCCCATCGCACTCTTTTCCTTGGCATAAGCAGCAGCGGGCATCAGGGCGATTTCCATTGCCATTTCCACATGCCTGAAACGCGCCACGGCCTTTTGCATAACAACATGGTTGCAGACAGGCTCCCCGAAGACTTCCTCAACATTATCCTTTTGAGGCACGAATTTATCATAAAGATATTCCAACATGCGGGTGTTAGCGCCGGTGTTTCGATATTCCTTCAGGACAAGGCCGACGCCTGCTTCATAAGTAGAAGGGTGCGGGGCCGAACGAAACAGATGCTCCACGCCAACGATGTTTCCGGAGACTGTACGAGCAACAATGGAATAGTATTTTCCAGCTTCATTGACAGCGATAATGGCTTGGGGATCGTAAAAGAGCTGAATGGGATAGTGTTCTCCATAAACGGCCCGGAATAGACGGACAATCCCTTGGGCATCTTCCATCCGAAATGTATCAATATAAAATTCTTCGCGATTTTGATCTATTTTCTGATCATTCCCAGGATTCATTGGTATATTCCCCTTTATTGCTGGTTCTACCGGATTTTGCTATAGTTCCAAATGTCAGTTGGATTTTAAAATATTAATATGCCTGGAGCCTTTTCCTGCAAAACTTTCTTCCAATGCCCAACTTGGGTCGGATGTACGCCAAACGCCTGGGCGATTTCGTTTACCGTCTTAACCTCTCGGATCGCATCAATCGCGACCTTGGCTTTAAACTGACTGCTGAAATTCTTGCGATTTTTTTCACTCATTGCCTGCTCTTTTTTATAGCAGGTTACCATCTTATACTATTGTCCGGAATTTGGGGACCAAAATACCCTAATGAATTGACGAATATGAGTCAATCACAAAAATAACCATGGTTCCTTTTCCTTGACATTGCTTCTTCTTGTGAGTATTTGAAGATTATGGGAATTCTCTATTTAATTCGACATGGTCAGGCCTCTTTCGGCCAAAAGAATTATGACCTGCTATCGCCTGTGGGAATTCAGCAAGCGCAAATTCTCGGGAAATATCTTGCAAACATGCAGTTTGTTTTTCATGAAACTTACTGCGGTGATATGGAGCGACAACGGCATACCGCCAGAGAAGTAATGGCCGGCTTCATGTCCGCAGGATTTGCCTTCCCGTCACCAGTGGTGCAGGCGGCTTTTGATGAATACGATGCGTTTGCAGTCTGGAAGAATCAAACGTATATGATGATTCAGGAAAAGGTGCTGCTGCCTGAGGACATCGCTCAAACGCAAACGAACGAACGCAAATTCCAGCAGTTATTTAAGCGGGTAGCAATGCGCTGGATTTCCGGAAATCATGACACTCCGGGCAATATCCGCTGGAGGGATTTTGTTGACCGCGTTTCTGAAGGCATCAAGGCGCTGACCACCCGTCACTGCTCCGGCCAGCACATTGCCGTTTTTACTTCGTGCGGACCAATTTCGATCGCCATGCAGCTGGCTCTGGGCCTATCGGACAGCAAGACCATGGAAATATCCTGGCAGATTATGAATACCTCTGTCAGTCGGTTTTATTTCAATTCCCGCGGAATTTTTCTGGCTGGATTTAACGATATCGCCCATCTGGCCGTGAAACAGGATCCGTCATTATTAACATATCGATAAAGATAAATGAAATGACGATGATTGCACTTGATCCTTCTTAATTTCATAATCCAGTTTTTCGTCCATATATTGGTTAGCCTAATGCATCAAGGCCACTATCATGCCAGAAGTAAATAATGAAAAGCTTGTGCATCACTTCAAGTTGATCTATGGGATCGCCTTTACTTTCATTGCCCTGACAATTCTGTCCTCGTCTTTGATGATGCAGTACTCCATCCAGCTCAACGGCGGCGACTCACGTGTCATCAACCTCTCCGGCCGGCAACGGATGCTAAGCCAGCGCCTGACCAAGTGCATTTTGGCCTTGGGATATGTGACCGAAGACGAGGATCAACCGAACAAGATTGAGGAGATTACCGAATCCTTTGCTTCGTGGAACATGGCCCACCTGGGCCTGCAATACGGCAATGAGAAACTGGGTTTGCCGACGCGGCGGAACTCTGCGGAAGTCACGGCGCTGTTCGCGGAGATGGAACCATTCCACGCCGCCATGTCAAAGGCTCTGGAAGGCCTGCTGGCGCAAGTGAAGGATGGACGTTTCGTCCCGGACAGCGTTCATGCTACAGCAGATGTGATGCTGCGAAACGAGTCGCGATTCCTGGGACTGATGGACAAGATCACCTTCCAGTTCGACAAGGAGGCCAAGGATCGGATTAACTCGATGCAGAGCCTGGACTGGACCATACTGGTGGTTGGGTTGCTGATCCTGTTGATGGAATTCCTGCTCGTGTTCCGCCCCTCAATCATGCAGATTGCGGTGATGATTACCTCGCTCAAGCAGCAATCCAACCAGCTCCAGGAGGCCAACGGCCGCTTGCAGGTGTCGTTGGAGCAATCGCTGCAGTTGATGGAGGCCGCCAACGCCGGCAGCGCTGCCAAGAGCGAATTCCTGGCCAACATGAGCCATGAAATCAGAACCCCCATGAATGGGGTTATCGGCATGACAGGGCTGTTGTTGGATACCGAACTTGACGATGATCAGCGGCGCTATGCCGAAATCGTGCGCGCCAGCGGTGAATCTCTGCTCAGTCTGATAAACGACATTCTTGATTTCTCCAAGATCGAAGCAAAGAAATTCGACCTGGAGACGATGGACTTCGATCTGGCGAGCCTGCTGGACGACTTTGCAGTTACCTTGGCCATACGGGCGCACGAGAAGGGGTTGGAGCTACTCTGCTCCGCTGATCTAAATGTGCCGAATCTTCTGCGCGGTGATCCGGGCCGTCTGCGCCAGATTCTCACCAACCTGGCGGGTAACGCCGTCAAGTTCACCCATGAAGGCGAGGTTGTAGTCAGCGTATCTCTAAAAGAAGGGAGTATGGAGCAGAAGGGGGGCGAAACTGTAATGCTGCGCTTTTCGGTGCGCGACACGGGTATCGGCATTCCCAAAGACAAAATCGGCCTTCTTTTCGACAAGTTCAGCCAAGTGGACACCTCAACCACTCGGCAATACGGTGGCACCGGGCTGGGCTTGGCTATTTCCAAACAACTGTCCGAGCAGATGGCTGGTGAGTCTGGTGTTAGCAGCGAAGAAGGCAAAGGCTCGGAGTTCTGGTTCACCGCGCGCTTTGAGAAACAAGCTGTGGAGGCGCATGCGGAAAGTATTCAGCCTGCCGACCTGCACAACGTACATGTATTGATTGTAGATGATAACGTCACCAACTGCGAAATTTTGGCAACCCGTATGGTCTCATGGGGCATGCGCCCGATGGATACGCAGGACGGCCCAAGCGCTCTCCGCGCCCTCCACCTGGCGCTGGAAGAGAACGATCCCTTTCGCATTGCCGTGATTGATATGCAGATGCCGGACATGAACGGCGAGGAAGTTGGTCGCTCCATCAAGGCGGACAAATTTCTGACTGACACCCGGATGGTGATGCTGACCTCCATGGGAATACGGGGCGATGCCAAGCGTTTCCAGGAAATCGGTTTTGCAGCATACACGACCAAGCCAATACGGCACCAGGAACTGAAGATGGTGCTGTCTCTGGCGCTGACGAATCTGAATGGAACAGAGCCAATGCAGCAGACGATCACCACGAGCCACACGGCTCGCGAGATGATCTACCTGTTCGCCGGTCGCAAGGCGCGCATTTTGCTGGCCGAGGACAACATCACCAATCAACTGGTGGCGCTGGGCATCCTGAAGAAACTGGGCCTGCGCGCGGATGCTGTAGCCAACGGCGTGGAAGCGCTCACCGCCCTGGCGACCCTGCCCTACGACCTGGTGCTGATGGACGTGCAGATGCCCGAAATGGACGGATTTGAGGCAACAAGAATAATCAGGAACTACAAATCAGGCATTACTAATGATGATGGCGGAGTTCACCTACCACATATCATTCCGATTATAGCCATGACGGCCCACGCCATGCATGGAGACCGGGAGCGCTGCCTTGAGGCTGGCATGAATGACTACATCACCAAGCCAGTGTCGCCCCAATCGCTGGCGGAGGTGCTGGATAAATGGCTTCCCCGAAAGAGGACGCTGTAAGGTTTTTAATAGTGAAAATCATAAGCATGGCGCGATCTCAGTCCTCATAAAATGAAATTGGCGAAACTTCTATATGAATTTCTTTAACGCCGCGAACCGCCCATGCTTGATTCTTCAGGATATTTTCCATATCCTGCTGAAGTGTTTCGGAAATCCTGGCCTTGATATGAACGATACCACTTTCCGCGCATACTTCAACCGCAGGATTCAAGTCAATAAGCGCTGCTTTGACTTCTGCGCTTAGCGCCAGATTTTCCATGGCTTGCTGCGATTCCGACGTTGCCTGAAACTGAGACATATTTACCGTGTGGCAGATGATATCCACGGCATCTTCAACGGAAAATTTCCGGATATGAATAACCAGATCATAGAGCTGCGGATCCGTTGTATTGATGGCGTAAAGAAACTGCGACCATTTATTTCTCTCCTCATCGTCTTTGATCAGCAATCGGCGGGCTTCTTTTTCGGAAATGTTTTTCCGCTGCATTTCCAGCCTCACCCGGTCCTCTATATCGGAAATGATCCGCACTTTAAGGACATGGGAGACCCCCTGAAGAAAAAAATGCCCGGCCAGGCCGTGATACACGAGATTGTCTTCCCGCATGACCTTGAGAAAAGCGGCTTGAATCAAGGACACATAGCGTTCTTTCCCAACACCTAACCGGTCCAGAATGGATGGGGCGTCATGTATCGCTCTTTCCAACTTGATTTCGGGAATGTTGAACAACTCGGAAGTATCCAGTAGAATATCTCTTGAAATGCAGTCATACCCAAGCCGCCGGGCGACACCTTCGGCCACTTCCTTTCCTCTGCTGTAAGACCCGCGTGAAATAGTAATGATGGACATATAATGCCTCTTCTGATGGTGATGTAATAATGTTTGACTGAAGGCAGAGGGGGATATTCATCATAAAAAAACCTTCGGCCTTCAGCCTATAACCCTTCAGCCTGTTGTTATCATGCTTCCGCAAATCTTTGTTCGATAGAAATGACGGGTTTACGTCCTTTCCACATGCTGGTCAAGATAATAGCGGCGCCTGTCAGCAAGGCCAGGCACATGGCGATAAAGCTGACCCGGTCCAAAAGAGCAATGGATGAGGACTCAAACGATAGCACATTCAGTTGATTGAGATATTTTGGAATGGCAAGCAGTCTGCTTGCCGCCACCATCAGCATCAATACGCTCATCACGATTTTTATCATGCTCTCCTTGACATACGTGGTGCCGATAGCGCCAAGTTGAACACCGAAAAGCGACCCTCCCAGAATAATCAGAACCAGCCGGATATCGACCATCCCATGCATGGCCCAGTTGATGGAGCCAGCCAGCCCCATCACAAAAGCAATCACCAGTTCGGTGGCCGAAGCGATAATACTGGATGCGCCAATCATATAGATCATGCCGGGTACGCCTATAAATCCGCCCACGGCGATGGTTGCCGCCAGCATGCCTGTTGCAAGACCCACAGGAATCGTAAACCATAGGGATATGGTTAAATTGGCGCGCTTGAAGTGGATCATGGGCGGCAGATGAATGGCCTGAAGTCTTTTGGCGAGCGAAGATACCTTTTCCTGTCCATCTCCGGAGGATGATTTTATTGCATCATAAAGCACATAGCTTCCGACTATGATCAGAATAGCCACAAAAGAAAGACTTACATAGAGATCCGATCCCACCGCACCCCATTTGCTCAGAACATATTGTTGGATTTTGATACCGATCTGAACACCGATTCCTGCGGATACCGACATGTACAGCCCCAGTTTGATATCCACCTGGCCGTATTTATAGCGCTTGAAGGCCCCTATCATGGCTTTCGGGAATTTGTGGCACATGTTGCTGGCCACGGCGACTGTCCCTGGCACCCCCAGGCTCATCATTCCGGGGGTCAGGACAAATGCCCCACCTGAGCCAATAAAGCCGCTGACCAGGCCGCCAATGAATCCGACAAAAAACAAAAATGAAATATTAACAACATTGAGATCGATAAATTGAATGGCGTCTAAGTTCATCTGATCACTCCTTGTGCGTGTATGTAAATAAGTGTTATACTGCGAACCGGCATAATTTTACGTTTTTGATCCCCCACCCCAACCCTCCCCCGCTGGGAGAGGGAGTTTATGAAAAGCGCAGATTATGCCGGTTCGCAGTATATGTGTTGAATTTTAAGTCAGCAAGTTTATATTTTATGAAACGGATTGACATAGGCATAAGCGCGCGGTCTCTTTTGAACTTTTTTGGTCTGGGAGACGGTTTTGCCGA
Organism: Deltaproteobacteria bacterium; assembly: GCA_037129415.1. Lineage (GTDB taxonomy): Bacteria > Desulfobacterota > Desulfobacteria > Desulfobacterales > Desulfatirhabdiaceae > RAAP-1. Next base: position 14,570 of record JBAXVB010000038.1, on the reverse strand, counting down.
CCGAAGGTTGCAATGTCTCTTTTTTCATGGGCTTAATTCCCATCAGGGACCATAAATTGCTGGCAAACGCCCCGTGTGCGAATGAAAACATAAAAACGGTCGCTACCGGCAGCGCTGCATAAAACCCGCCTTTGGTAAAATAGCTCATGACTGCATCTGCATTCCAGAATACAGAGCCATAAAGGGCGGCTGTAATCAGTCCGTAACCGATTGTCTTTTTTACTTCAGTTTTTCGCTGCTGTTTGGTTTCTCTGGTCATAGGTTTTCCCTCCGGATGAAGCTGGTTTGTTGATAAACTAAAGACCGGTATGGTCACATCTTCCGATATTTGTGTTTTGGTATATTCAGAATCTGTCACGACAAACTCAATCCGCCTGACAGTATGCAGGACATCATCCGCTACTGCCGAGACTCCTCCGTACTGAATGGCGTGATCACAATGAACACCCTCGCTGGCGGCTTTTTGTTTGAAGACTTGGAGAATTTCCAGTGCATGGTGGTAATGGGCAGCGACAGACACTGAGACAGCGGAAGTAAATTCTGCACCCTGCGGCATGACGCTGACGACAAAAATATCATATTTCAGGCGCTGCGCCAGTTGGATGGCATAGCCTGAAAGCTCCTCATTCAAGCACTCGGTCTTTCCAATCACCAGAATTTTTTGCCGCTCTGTTTCCACTGTCTCATGGCTCCGATAGGATAACATTTGATCATTTCCGATTTATCGAAAGGATTCCCCCCCTTTGAAAAAGGGGGGCCAGGGGGGATTTCGGAGGTTATCCACCTGAAAAATCCCCCTCGATCCCCCTTTTCCAAAGGGGGAAGTATCATTTTCATATATGGGGTGATCGAATTTAAGAAAGATACGATACATAGCTAATTCAAGAATAGTGCCAAAGGCTCAATATTGCTTTAACACCTCGAAATAATTTATAAATATATTTCTTTTGCCTGATATAGACAAAAATGATAGATGTTGCATTATGTAACGATTTTTGAGATATATTTATTTATAACAATAAAATCATGGAGATAAATGCTGTTACAAAAAAACAGCCATTGTTTCAATATGCAACAAAAGGGAAAGGGGAGAGAGACATGATTTTTTTCAGGAAATTTGAAAAACCGGAAGATGAGCAGATTGCTCCGGAATCGGAACTGACCCAGCTTCGCGCTTCAATAAAAAAACAACTGCCCGAGAACATCGCCTGGATTGCATTGAAAGAACTGGATCGTCTGGATAAAACCGATCCCTCGGTTCCCGAATACGGCATCGGGCTGAGTTATGTCGAATTTCTGATTTCCCTGCCCTGGATTCAAGCCACAGACGACAATTTGGATATCAAACGCGCCGAGGAAATATTCACATCCCAGCATTACGGCCTGGCGCAGGTCAAAGACAGAATTCTGGAATTTCTGGCCGTCAGAATCCTTTTCAATATCCGTTCATTTCATGTACTGGTTGTGGATGACGAAGAAATCGCACGTACCAATCTGGAATATATTTTAAAAAAAGAGGGCTATGTTGTATCGACAGCGGTCAATGGAGCGGATGCGCTGGAAAAGGTCATGGCCAGTGAATTCGATCTGATCCTTACGGATTTGAAAATGGAAAAAATGGATGGCATGCAGCTTGTGGAATCCGTAAAACGTGTATCCCCTCATACCGATATCATTATGATTACAGGTTTTGCAACGGTCAGCTCGGCTGTGGATGCGCTGAAAAAGGGTGCGGCCCATTATCTTCCCAAACCGATCAACCTGGATGAACTGCGGGCGACGGTCCGCCAGATTCTCGATAAGAAAAAGCATAAGCTCATGACCCGGAGCCCGATTCTGTGTTTTGCAGGCCCTCCGGGGACCGGTAAAACATCCATCGGAAAAGCCATTGCCGAGGCGCTGGAGCGTAAATTCATCCGGCTTTCGCTGGCCGGCTTTCGGGATGAAGCAGAACTGAGGGGACACCGGCGCACTTATGTCGGGGCCATGGCCGGCCGCATTATCAACGAAATCAAACGCGTCGGGGTCAAAAACCCGGTTTTCATGTTGGATGAGCTGGATAAAATCGGCCAGGATTTCAGGGGAGATCCAGCATCCGTTCTGCTGGAAATCCTGGACCCGGAGCAGAATACGCAATTTACGGATCATTATTTGGATATTCCGTTCGATCTTTCCTCGGTCATGTTTATTGCAACCGCCAATATGGTGGAGAAAATTCCGGCGCCATTGCTGGACCGGCTCGAGATTATCCAGTTTGCCGGATACACGGAAAAAGAAAAACAGGCGATCGCCAAAAACCATATCATCCCCAGGCAGCTCAGAAATCACGGGCTGTCTCATGACCGGCTGGCGTTTTCAGATACTGCCATCACCCGGATTATCCGCGATTATACCCAGGAGGCGGGTCTTCGCAACCTTGAGCGCGAATTCGCCAATGTGTGCCGAAAACTTGCCCGGATTTGCCTGAATAACCCGGATAACACCTGTGTGGTGAATGTGGAAGACAGCTTGGTCGAGCAGCTTCTGGGACCGCGCAAATACGCGCATGAAATCGCCGAAACCGAAAATCAGGTGGGGGTTACAACCGGACTGGTCTGGTCCGAACTTGGCGGAGAAATTATCTTCGTTGAAGCGACCAGAATGAAAGGAAATCAGCAGTTGATATTAACCGGGTCCCTGGGAAATGTACTGCAGGAGTCAGCCCAGACGGCGCTCAGCTTCCTGCGCAGCCATGGGGATGATTTCGGAATTCAGCCGGATTTTTTTAAGGACTCCGATATTCACATTCACTTCCCCTGCGGCGCCATTCCCAAAGATGGCCCTTCAGCCGGAATCACCATTGCGCTGGCGCTGATATCGCTTCTGACGCAAGCACCGGCCCGCAGAGATGTGGCCATGACCGGGGAGCTGACGCTGAACGGCCGGATTCTTCCGATCAGCGGGGTCCGCGAGAAAATACTGGCTGCCCAGCGTGCAGGCATCAAGGTGGTCATTTTCCCCAAACGAAACGCCGTGGATGTGAACAATCTTGAGCCAGAATCCTGTGAAGGCATTGAAGTGGTGCTGGCGGATGATATCAAATCCATTGTGGCGCGGGTTATTGAACAGGAAATAGACTGAAGACGAATAGCCGAAAATTATCTCGTATTCTGTCAGCGTTTTCAGTTTTGATAAGGTATCGAGCCTCTGATTGAGTAAGGCATCGAAGGATGATCAATAAGAAAAAGGTGTTAAGTTCAGTCAAGGTATTTCAGGCGGGCCAACTCTTGGACTTTCTGTTTAGACTTGGCAAATTTATCAAAAATTTGGGCGGTTTTCTGCTCCAGGGAAGCAAATACTTCACTAACATCCTCTTTTGAAGAAAATAGATTCTTTACCTTCTTCATTTTAAGCTTTTTTAATGAGTTCATTTCATACCCCAAAAATGTTATCTATGCAGCAATGATACTCGATGATCAAGTTTTTCAGTAACATGCTGATATTATTGAGTTTATTAAAAAACAAGAATATTTTATATGTCTTATTAAATCAAGTCTTATGTTTTTTCGACGCAAAAAACTTGATAATCGAGTTATAGGATTTTTGGAACGAGGTAGATGCCGTATTGAAAGAGAAAGGAAGTATCTTATGAAAACCTTGCGAATTGGCATAGCTTCCTATGAAAAAATGAAAGAGCGCACTATGACGATCGCGCGCGGTGAATTGAAGCCTGGGAATGATGAGCCAAAACTTTGGTTCACATCAATCGAAAGTCTTGCCCGCATGCTGTCAGATAAAAATCGCACACTGCTCAACCTCATTATTGAGCAACAGCCCAAGTCTATTGCCGAATTGGAAACCTTATCCGGTCGCGCCAAATCCAATTTATCACGCACGTTGAAAAGCATTGAGCGTTTAGGCATGGTTGAATTGCTCAAGGGTGAAGGCAGTGCAGTGTGTCCTCATGTTCCCTATGACGAAATTCAACTTGATCTGCAGTTTGCTCACCATCAACGGGGCCATTTTGCAGCTTTGCGCTGATAAATGCCATGATTTTTTTACAGACGCATTTCGCCGCCGACATTGGCTATGTTCATGCGATACTGAGGAATCTTTTTCAAAGCTTCGCCCATCTCTTGCGCCGCAATCCGCAGCTCATAATTCTTTTGCAGGTTCATCCAAATATCCGGTCCGGTGCCAAACCACTTGCCCAGGCGCAAAGCCGTGTCGCCGGTAATGCCGCGCTTGCCGGCAATGATCTGCGTGAGCCGGTTCGTTGGTACGCCCAATTCTTTCGCAAGGGTGTTTGCGCTCATACCGAGAGCTTTCAGCTCGTCGGCCAGGTGTTCCCCTGGATGAATGATAAGTCTCGCCATAGTTGCCTCCTAATGATAATCCAAGATTTCCACGTTAAGTGCGCCAGGTGAACCATCCGGCCATTCAAAACAAATCCGCCATTGATCGTTGATGCGAATACTGTATTGACCTTTGCGATCCCCTTTGAGTGCTTCGAGGTGGTTCCCAGGTGTATTTAACGCCATCAGGCGGTCGGCTGCGTGGAGCCTATCCAAACGCAGAATTGCTTGCCGCTCGATCCCCTGAAACGCATTTACCCTTTCACCGTCGAAAAACACCCGCGTGCGCTTGTTGCGGAAACTTATAATCATGCTGTATCTTACAATATTATACGCTGTACGTCAAATATCTATTTTGTTGGAAGTTTTTATTTGTGTCAACTCAACAACCCTGACTTGCACACAAGGATGTAGGCGTTGAACTCATGTTTCATTGTGAAACGCTGATTACATTCCAGGTTTTGCAATGGTTTCCCCATACCTGTCCCTTTTGATGTTCCAAACTGAAACGCCAGCATTGCCGATATAACCCCTGCACCCAGCTCAATTTTCCATCTATGGCAATTTAAGTTCAATATTTCAATGTATTACCGATTCATTTCCGGGTTGGCATCAATTTTGATTAGAGGAAGTATCAGGCAGCACTTTGGAAAGGGAAAACAAGTGGATGGAACATATTCTGGTGAGCATGGACATCCGGCAGGATGCCGACAGCCCGTTTCCCCTCATAAATCAGGACGAGACGGGCGGTTTTCTGGCAGCGGTATATCGGGCCATTCATCTGGCGGAACGGATCAGGGCCAATGTCCATATTTTACTGGTTTGCTATCAAGAACCAGCATCTTCCCCAACAGACACCTTCACAGGTCTGGAAGATGCGGCAAAAAAGCATCTCGAATTGATGATTGAAAAAGCCAGATCCAGTGGAGTGAACGTAAATTATCACATTGCTTATGGGAATTTTGAAGCCGAAGTCATCCGGTTTGTCGCAGAGAAGAAAATCACCTTGCTGATTCTCGGACTGCCGTATGGGGATTCTGAAAGTTCCGTGGAATTCAACAATGCGCTTTATGGCATCCGTCAAAGCGTCCGGTGCGCTATCGAGCTGGTGCGCCGGAAAAAACCATTAACAAGGAGGAAGTAACATAATGAATCTACCCTGGCATCTTTACCTGCCGATTGCAGGCAACAGCGTGAACATTCTGCTGGTTTTCGGAATGGGCGGCATTGTCGGGCTTTTATCTGGCATTTTTGGCGTAGGCGGAGGCTTTTTGATGACCCCGCTGCTGATCATGATGGGGATTCCGCCCACGGTGGCCGCGGCATCCGATTCCAATCAGATAGGAGAAAAGCCCCAGGAAGAGCCTGTTTGATGGTAGCTGCAAAGAGCGGCGGAACGGAGGTGACACCTGTTCCGGAAGAAGCTCAGCAAAAGGCGTGTTTGACACCGGAACTGGCCAGGAAACTGGCGGAGACCACGCTGCTGATCGAACGCTATTTCAAAAGACCCCAGGATATCGAATGGGCCATTGATTCGCAGGACCGAGTAATGATTCTTCAAGCCCGACCGCTGAATCTCCAATTGTCGGCCGGATGTCCGAAAGATCAAATTGAACTATCCGCGGCGGAGCACCCCGTGCTGTTGAAAAATCAGGGGGTTGTGGTCCAACGCGGCGTGGCGGCCGGCAAGGTGTTTATTCTGGAAAATAACGCGAACATTCTGAACGTTCCTTATGGCGCGATTCTGGTGGCTATGCACACCTCTCCGCGCCTGGCAAGGGTGATGCGCAAAGTTCACGGAATCCTGACAGATGCGGGGTCGCCGATGGGGCACATGGCTACCATTGCCCGCGAGTTTCGGATTCCGACCATTGTGAATACCGGCATCGCCACGCAAATACTGAAAACAGGCGACGAGATCACCCTGGATGCCACCCAGAATATTGTTTATGCTGGATATGCCAAAGAACTTTGTTATGAAGACATCACCGCTGAAGATGTGTTTGAGGAATCCTATGAATATCGCCTGCTTCGCCGGATCCTGCGAAAGATCAGTCCGCTGAACCTCCTGGACCCGCATGACAAAAACTTCAGGCCGTCCGGCTGCAAAACCGTACATGACATCATCCGGTTTATTCATGAAAAGGCGGTCAAGGAACTGATTCATTTGGGGGATACCCGTATCGGCGACAGCGATGCCGCTTCCAGGCGGCTGAAATTCGATATCCCCCTGGGGCTGGTTGTCATTGATATCGGCGGCGGCGTTCAGGCAAGGACCGCATCGGCAAAAGACATTTATCCAAAAGATATTACCTCAGTTCCCATGAAGGCGTTTCTTGAAGGACTGACTGCCCCCGGAATGTGGAGCACAGCGCCCATGTCCGTGGATTTCGGAAGCTTTATGTCCAGCCTGACCCGGACATATTCCGATTCCACGACCCATTTCAGCGGGCGGAATATAGCGCGCAAGCGCTTAAAAAAGTCATTGAACTGGCCCGGCATACCTGGGCGGATGTAACGCTTCTGTCTGTTTTGCCTGCCCAGCCTTTCGCGCAGGGCGAGCCTTTGTCGCCAGCTCAGGATCAGCGGGTTAAGGCATTGCGCCACTACCGTGAGGAATTCCTGGAAAATCTGGGAAGTTCCGATTCCCCGTACGCCCTGGAGCGGTGGGACCATGAATGGATACCACTCAAAAACGGAAGCTGGGAAGAAATCAAGGTCTGCAGGGGGGTGAAAAAAGATGTCAAGGTCCGTATCCGGACAGGAAATGCGGATACCGAAATATTGAATGAGGCGGAGACAGACGGCAGCGACCTGATTGTTCTGGGGTGCGGCAAGGGGGGACAATGCGGCTGGGAATCATCGGCGGTTGCGCCGAGAAAGGTTGCAGGAAACGCCGCGTGCTCCGTTCTTCTGGCAAAAGAGGATAAACCGATCCGGCGCATCCTTGCCTGTATCGACCAGATTTCCGTGAGTCAGGAATCCCTGGAGATGATAAACCAGCTCGTTACCATTCATGACGCTCAACTGGAGCTAATCGGTCTGACCCAGGACGGCGCGGCCAAGTCCGAAGCCTATACCCGCATGATTCAAATCGGAGATTACTACAGCGACAAGGGCATCCCGGTCAATACCCGGCTGGCGGAACTGTCCAAATTCGAATCCGTCATTTCAACCAACGCCGGCCATGATCTTCTGGCGTTCTGGATGGGAAAAAAATCGTTGCTGACCCTGCTATTTCCCAGGGACTGGGTGGAAAGATTTGTCGGCGTTTGCCAGTCGTCCGTCCTGGTGTTGAGATAACTGCAAAAAAAGAGGTGATAAAAATGAAAGTCCTGGTAGCCGTTGATAAAAGTGAAGAATCCCAAAAAGCGCTGAAATACGCCTGTCATTTGCTGGAGCATTTTGATGCCAAGGTCGATGCTGTTTATGTCAAACCCGATGAATCGGACATTGGCGCTGAAACCATGTATGCTCCGTTTGCCGGTCAGGAACAGATAGCGGCGTGGATCGAAAAAGAAGCCGAAGCTGTTGCCGAAGGGGTGCTAAGCTCCTGTGAGGTATGCGAAAGCGGAAAAGTCCCCTGCTGGCCTAAAATTCTCACCGGAGATCCGGCAGATGAAATCCTGCATCTGGCCGAGACACAATGCTATGATCTGATCGTGTTGGGCGCACAGGAGCACTCCGCCCTGAAAGGGCTCATCCTGGGCGCCGTGCATGCCAAGATTCTTCATCATGCCCGTCAGCCGGTGCTGATCGTCCGTAATTTCCGTCCCATTCATCGTATTTTAATCGCTTACCGGGGATCGACATGTGATCAGGATGCTTTGGAATTTATTGGGCGGATGGTAAAGAAAAGAAAACCGGAGATTACCATTTTGCATGTTCAGGAAGCTGGAAAGGGCGAAAATGAAGCATCGGCAGAGACCTGTCTTATCAATGCCAAAAAGAAACTGGGTGAATTTGAACATGCACCGGATACCAAAATGACAAAAGGCGATTTCACGGATGAAATTCTGAAAGAAGTGGCGACCGGAAGATATGACCTGGTGGTGTTAGGCGCTTACGGACATAAACGGCCCAAGTATCTAAGCCTCATCAGCGATGAAGCTCTCAATATCGCCCGCCTGACCACCCGTCCCGTCCTCGTCTTTCGGGATACAGCGAAGTGAGAGTTACCGTATCTGATCAAAATGCCTGTAGCCAAGCCTACATAACTTTCTTGAATTCTTTGATGGCTTTTCCCAGGGAACTGCCGAGTTCAGGAAGTTTTCCAGGCCCAAAAACGATCAGGGCAATATTAGATTATGAATTATGAATTTAAAAAAACATTCAACCATCACTATACGCTTTTGCTTTTCATTCGTAATTCGTAATTCGTAATTCATCATTTCACGATAGGCGGTACACCGTCCATTCTTATAAAATCAAAGGCTATTGCATTGAGCAATGTAAAACTGATATGAATATTAATACACGCTTGTAAAGTTTTTCACTGCAAATCATTGAGGGCCACTTATGCACATGTTTTCAATGGGAAAAGCTTTCATCAATGACATTAATATGAGGACAGACAGCGCAAATGGAAGACCAAATACCTGCAAGAGTCCGTAATCGCCGGGTTCACATGGCAAATGAACGGACATTTCTGGCTTGGATCCGAACAAGCATCGGGATAATGGCTTTTGGGTTTGTCGTTGTCAAATTCGCCCTTTTCATAAAGCAGATTGCATTGTTATTGGCGAAAACCGGATTTCCGGAAACGCATGTTGTTCAGCCATCCCAAGGATATTCGTCATTTTTCGGTATTATACTGGTTGGACTTGGAGCATTGATGGGGCTGCTTGCTTTTGTTAGATATAAAAAGATAGAGAAACAAATCGACGAAGATACATATCAGCCCTCATGGATTCTGGACATTTTGCTGACCATCTCCATCCTTGCAGTAGGGATATTTCTTGTCGTTTATCTGATTCATAACACTTCAGGCTTTCTCGTTTCCTGAAAGCCTGGCCGGATAACATGAACTTCACGCGAAACCCTGTTGGACTATTGTTGTTTGCTTTCTCCATCCTGGCCATAATGGCCGGTTTGGTCTGGGTTTCTGCTTATAAAAATTTTCCGGTTTTACAGGATGTCATTTCAGACGAAATCTATGGCAATATCACGGTTGCCCGTCCACTTATTATGTATCGGGAATTGGTTGTGGTTTTTGCCGATATCAGGAGATTCCATGCCGGCGATCTGGCGCGCCGCACTGCTCAATCCGGAGCTGCTGTTGCAATAGTCGACACGGCCAGGGCCATGCAGGCTCTTGCCAGCAGTGGAAATCATTGTCTGACCGCCGACCGTGTCATGGAACCTATGGGGATTTTATCAAACTGGGCAAAGGCATCAAAAGATAAACGCTCAATCATGGCCGGGATTGGAGATGGCGGCCTGCTGCCTTTGCTCTCCGCCGGAACGAAATCAGGTGGCGCATCGCGAAACCTGTCCATTGACTTTTCCGCGCAATTGCCTGAAGGATACAGGCCATGTTCCCCGCTAACTTCAGCGATGATATCGGGCCATCAGGAACTGACATCGTCTCCGGCGTTAAATGGAAAATGGCTGGCGGTGTGGATCGATCAGCCGGAGGCTGGTACCGCGGTATTCGTTCGCGGATTATTGGGCGCCAAAACCGCAATCGCGCCTTATGATACGCCGCTTGATACCGTTACCGTCGATGAAATACAAAAAATAATCGCAGAAGAGAACCGGACTCTGGCTAATCCCTTGCCGATTGTAGAAGTACCCGCAAAAAATCCGAATGATACGGTTACCCTGTTTTATTCGGGAGATGGGGGATGGCGTGATCTGGATCGGGATGTTGCCGAACAAATGGCTGACCTGGGATACCCGGTTGTTGGCGTGGATACACTACGCTATTTCTGGAGCGGCAAGACACCGGAAGAAGCAGCAAACGATTTGGCTGCTGCAATGACATATTACAGGACAGCCTGGAAGGCTAAAACTTTCGTGCTTGCAGGGTATTCCTTTGGCGCCGATATTCTGCCCGCTGTCTATAATCGCCTGTCAGATACGGATCAGGAAAGCGTTGCCCTGATAGTTCTGTTGGCGCTATCCAGAACCGCTGATTTCGAAATACATGTCTCGGGTTGGGTGGGAAAAAGCAGTAATGGAGTTCCGATATTGCCGGAACTGGGTCGCATTCAGGGGAACAAAATTCTATGCATTACCGGGCAGGAAGAAAAGGTGGACTCAGCCTGTGCAGAGTTGTCAACTACTGGCGCCAGGCTGATGGATCTGCCGGGTGGCCACCACTTTGACCAGGATTATCCAAAGCTGACCATGCGAATCCATCGAAATATATCGACAGATCGGTTTGAAAGGAAGCAATTAGGGTTCACATCTACTTTAGTTGCGCAACACCCGTATGAAACGAGAATCAGTTCTGCTTAATATCCAGAAAGCCGCTCACCTTCTTCCCTTGTTTTTATTCGGATTGGCGCTGTTCATTGTTCATAATGAATTAAAAACCCACCACATAGATCATGTTCTTCAATCTGTTAAAGGCGTGCCCGCAAGAATTCTCATCGCAGCGGTTGCGCTGACGGTTCTCAATTATATCGTCCTTGCCGGTTATGATCTCTTGGCGCTTCGTTACACCGGACATGGCCAAATTCCCGTGCCAAAAGTTCTGGCGGCATCCCTGATCAGTTACGCCATTAGTAATAACACCGGCCATGCCTGGGCTGCCGGTGGCTCGGTCCGGTATCGCTTTTATTCCGTATGGGGGATACCGGGCTGGGATGTATTGAAAATATCCCTTTTTCTGACGTCTTGCGGGCCCTGTTGTTATCTGCCGTGTTAACAACAGGCTATGCATTATACTATTTGGTTGCTGTTGCACGCCCACAGGCTCTCAAGAAACCGGATTCTGATGAATTGGACGAGGCAACGGCCTTGATTGCAAACGCGACGGATACCTGGGGATTTCTGGCGTTATTGGGAGATAAGTATTTGAGCTGGAGCAATGACAGGAAGGCGTTTTTAATGTTTGACGTTACGCCGAAATACTGGATAGTCATGGGCGACCCCGTGGGGGAGCCAAAAGCTGTTGACGGTCTGCTCTGGCGCTTTCGTGAACGGGTTGATCTTTATAACGCCAAATCCGTGTTCTATCAGGTCAGTGATCGATATTTGCCGTACTACCTGGATCTCGGGTTGTCCCTATTAAAAATTGGCGAAGAGGCCAGGGTCGATCTGGCGAAATTCTCTTTACAGGGCGGCAAGCGTGATTCGCAGCACGGGGCTCGCAATAAATTCACCAAAAAAGGCTACCGTTTCGCGATCCTTGCTAAAGAAGAGTTAAAAAATAATTTGGCAGTGTTGCGCAATATTTCAGACCAATGGTTATTGAAAAAGCATACGCGTGAAAAAGGCTTCTCTCTTGGGTTTTTTAATGAAGATTATATCTGCCGGACGGATGTCGCCGTGGTGTATGATCATTCAGAACGCATTATGGCGTTTGCCAATCTCTGGGAAAATGTCAACAAGGAAGAGTTGTCAATTGACTTGATGCGTTATGATCCGGAAAGCCCAAACGGCATTATGGAATATCTTTTTGTCGAGCTGATGCTTTGGGGCAAAACGGAAAATTATCGCTGGTTTTCGCTCGGAATGGCGCCGCTTGCCGGATTGGAAAGGCATCCACTGGTGCCATTGTGGCATAAAATCGGCACCGCAATATTTGATCTGAGCGAGGAGTTCTATAACTTTGAAGGTCTTTACGAATATAAAGCAAAATTTGAACCCGAATGGCAGCCTCGTTATCTGGCCGCACCCGCAGGGTTATCCGCCCCTTTTATCCTGATGACCATTGCCCGTCTGATCTCGGGCGGCTGGAAAGGCATATTTTCCAAATAGAAGGAAAAAACATCATGATGTTCCCTTTTGAAAAGTATCTGGGATTGATTGCCATGGGTTTTGGTGTCGGAGCCTATGGGACACTGATCGGAGCCGGCGGCGGGTTTGTGCTGATGCCTATTCTGCTCCTGCTCTATCCGGACCGATCACCGGAGTTGTTGACCAGTATTTCGCTTGCAGTGGTTTTCTTCAATGCCGTGTCGGGCTCCGAAGCTTACGCCCTGATGAAGCGGATCGACTACAAATCCGGCTTCCTGTTTGCCCTGGCCACCATCCCGGGGTCCATTCTTGGTGCGCTGAACACCGCCATGGTGCCCAGACGCCTTTTTGATATTATTTTCAGTGTGCTGCTGATCTGTGCTTCCATTTTTCTGATGTTTCGTTCAGGCCCGCCAAAGGAAACCTGCAAGGAACCCTGTAGTAAGGAAAACCCTTTCATTTTCAAAAAAAATAAAAAACCACATTGGAGCAATTTGGAATTTTGTTCATCATTACAATTTAAACATAGCTCCAAAGCTGTGCAAGATCACTACATCTTAAGCACTACCTAAGACCTTTTCAAGCAACAATTTCACTATTTTTTCTGTATTTTCCTGATGGTTGTGGCGGTCCAACCCCATTGCCCTTGTCCGACCCCATTGCAGTTCGACGGCGAAGTTTTCAATGGCAGATTCGGTGATTTTATCGCTCATCATCCTCTTTCCCGGTAAGCCTTTTTACTTCTCGGTCAAAGTCGGAAACATATTCCTTGTCCTGAATAACCCGAAATTTTTCATACTCCGTAGTGGCCAGCGCCAGGGCGACTTCATGGCTGATACTGCCTGCATTGGTAAGGATTTCATATTCGCTGAACTTTAAAAAAGCATTGAGCTTCTCCATCCAATCTTTTGTGTACATGGGCTTGTTCCGCACTGCCTGCAATTCCGCAAAATCGAGGTACATGGTCACAATGCGGTTCAAGTGGTCAAGTTCCGGTTTGTCCAGAAAATTCTTGGCAATAGAAACATCGCTCGGCATGATCTTTCCCGTCGGACCCTTACGCCATGAAGTCAAACCCAGATTGAGTTTTGTGCTGTCGACACGTTTAGAAATGATCTCAGCGGCGGTTTGCCCAGTAATGGCAAAATGCAGTTTGTTTTGCACAGTCGCGAAGAATTTATTGGTGTCTGCCGCTTTTGGCGAATAGTCAATTGACGTTGCGTAAATATCGGTTATTTTCTGATAAGCCACCCGTTCGCTGGAGCGGATGTCCCGGATTTCTTCAAGCAAATCATCAAAAAATCGCGTACTGAAGCGGGAACCGTACTTAAATCGGTCGCTGTCAATGGCAAAACCTTTGTGGATATATTGCTGAAGGATAGAAATCGCCCATTGGCGAAACTGCGTACCCCGCTCGGAATTGACCCGGTACCCAACAGCAATGATCGCTTCCAGGGAATAACATTTAACCGTTCGGGACACTTCCCGGCTGCCTTCCATCTGAACTACCGAGAAATCCTCGGCAGTTGCAGATTCGTCCAGCTCCCTCTCTTTATAGATATTTTTAAGGTGCAGAGAGACATTGTCGGCACTGCATCCAAACAGTTCCGCCATTCTCTTTTGCGGCAGCCAAATATTCTCATTGGCATAAAGCACTTCGATATTGATTTTTCCGTCTGCTGTCTGATAAACGGTGATTTGATTATCAGGGAGTTTCTTTGTTTTTGCCATTATCGTTCTCCCGCGCCATCCGGGGCAGTGGCCAGGCCGTAAACATACTGGTAGCCCGCCTTTTCCAGAAATTGGCGCCAAAACCTTCATGAAACACGACAACACCACGAGCCTTGTTAAGAAACTGCATTCAAATATTCTTCAAGCGCTTCCGGGTGAAAATAATATTTCATTTGCTGATGACCCTACGCGCCATAGCTAATGCATCTGGGCCATTGACAGGTTCCACTTTCTTTTGCCTTATTTCATCCCTACGCCGTTTCACGATATCAAGTTGAAAGTTTTCCAAATCAGGGTTTATGTGAGTTACGAGGTATTCAACAATGCGATCCGCCAACACAGCTTTGGTCTCATCTGGAAGGCTCATTGCCTCCTCGTAGATGTGGTCAAGTTTTTTTGCCATTTTTCATCCTGACTTAATGATTTGCTTTTGTTTCACTCAAGAGTCAAGTAATTTGTCCACGGAATTCCTGCTCACCGATTGGGCAGTGGACCATACATATACCACAGATACTGAATGTCTTAGCGCGCATAGTTTCACCTATTTACCAAACGGACATTTCGGATATGAACAGGTTTTGCAATCCAGACAAAACG
>JBAXVB010000379.1:0-4068 GCA_037129415.1 Deltaproteobacteria bacterium | reverse complement strand
GACGATAAATTATTTATGCTTAAAAACCGATCAACCGGCATATTGTGGCCGGAGGCTATGGACAAGGCATTTTCGCCTTTCTTGACCATGTACTTCTTTAGGCCGGTTTCAACGGCGGCGGTTTTGGTTGGCTCTGAAATGGTAAGGCTCTGACCAACGGTGATATTTAAGGATTTAAGTTTGTTGACTTCCTGAATTTTTTTCGTTGTTACCCCATAGCGGCTGGCGATATTGAAGAGTGAATCGCCGTTTTTGACCACATGAGTGACCACACGAACCGGTTCAGGTTTTTTGGTCATGATGGCTTTTGCAGGGGCATTACCTGCTTTTGCAGAAGGAGACACCCCCTTTACGGGAGTTGGCGAAGTCTTTGCAAGGGTGGGTGAAGCCTTTGCTGGAGGAGCCGGCGCTTTTGTGGGGATCAGCAGAACCATGCCAGGTTTGATTGTTGCAGATTTTTTTAATTTATTGGCCTGGATAATATTTTGTTGACTTGTTTGATACTGTTTGGCCAAAGATGCCAGCGTTTCTCCGCGCTTGATCTTATGCGAAGCCATCTTCTCCTGGTAGGCGGCAGCCTTCTCCTGCTCAACGGCCTCCTTTGGCAGGCCATTGGTTTCCGGGATATCGTCCAGTTGGGATAACAGAATGTCCGATGAACCCTGCGGAATTTTAAATGGGTAATTATCGCCGGGGATGATTCCATATCGCAGTTCCGGATTCAGCCGTTTAAGGGTGGATTCCAATATTCCAGTCGTATCTGCAACGCTTTTGATGGAAAATTGACGGGAAACAGGAACTGTTTCAAATTCCAGCGGTGATTCAGGACGGACATCAATCAGACCGTAATGTTTAAGATTTTGCACGATATGAAGGGTTGCCTGAAAACGGGGGACATAGCGGGCGGTCTCGCGGGGCAGTTTTTCATAAAGATCCCAGAAATTATCCAGATAATTGATGCTCTGCGTGTTAATGGTTCGAAGCACCCGACCTTCCCCGCAGTTATAAGCAGCCAAAACCGTTTCCCAGTCACCAAAAAGATGATGAAGTTCCTTCAAATACAAAATGGCCGCTTTTGTGGATTTATAAGGGTCCAGCCGTTCATCCACGTATTTGTCTCGGGAAAGCCCGAATCGATACCCGGTTGAAGGAATAAATTGCCATAATCCCAATGCCCTGGCTGGCGACAATGCCTTGACGTTATAACCGCTTTCTATCAGCGGCAGCCACGCCAGTTCAAGCGGAAGACCTTCCTTGGCCAGTTCGGTCTCAATGTATTTCAGATAACGCCCGGAACGCTGATAGGCGTTGATAAAAAAATCTTTTTCGACTCCCGTGGTCAGGGACGCGATTTCCGCCTTCACATAATCGTTCATGACCATGGGAATGGCATTGAGGCTACCCTTTGCAACGACATTTCGTGAACCGTATATATCCTGAATTCGATGGGTAATCAGATACCGCAGGTCTTCTTTCTGCTGAATGAGCCTGGGCCGGTTAAACGTGTCCACCTTGATAATCAGGATATAAGCCTGATCCAGCGCCGAAATGGCATTTTCAAGCTGGGCTTTCCGCCAGTAATCCTGAGCCTGTTGACAGAAGTCCAGTGCTTCATCCAGAATGTTCTGATTTTTGATTCCGAAATTGATGCGATCGCCTTGTTTGTCGTCGTTTTCAGCAGCATCAACGTCTGCCATGTCATCCAGCTCAGCATCTTCGGATGTGCGATAAGAAATAGGCGAACGGCGACCAAAAGCTGTGTCTTTTCCGGCATCTGATGCAATTTTGTATGAACCGGAGCCAGATGCTCCCGGTTGCGCCGAAGAGAGTCCCGTAGTCTGATGCGTGCAGCCGGTCAGCCAAAGTGAGAGAATCCCGATAACGAACAGTGACAATCTGTATGATTTCAAATGTTGTTCCCCCCTTGTAATATTCATGTTGAAAAATCAGCGTCTAATAACGTATGGTTAATGCTGAATTTGAGAAAAAAACATCTAATAATCTATCTCTACCAAGTTATAAAATCCTTTGCTTCGTGTCAAGGTTTATCCTTATGATGGAGGATTGCACTGATGATATCGTTGATGGAAGATTGCACTGAAAACATCGTGGAAGGAATGCACTTATGTGGAAGCCTGAACCAGTCAGCCTGAGAATCCGAGTCTATGCCATGTTGTCCATGATTGTTGTCATTACATTCATGGGCAGCATAGTTATGGTGTGTTACACCTTCAGGATGGAAGAGATTTTGTCATCCATTACCGAAAAGCACCTGCAGACTTTCCAAACGGCTGAATCCATGGAAGCCGCTCTTGTAAACCAAAAAGGCTTCGTGTCCTATTTTTTTCTGGACGGTGATCCGGAATGGCTTAGGCAGCTTGGAGAATATCGGCAGATTTTCAAGGAAAAACTGCACGCCGCCAGACTTATGGCGGACACTGATATTCAACTCAAGGCGGTTGAACGGATTGACCATGAATATGGCGCCTATATATCCGCCAAAGACCGCGTTATCGCGTATTATGAGATCGGCGACAAGGAAAATGGTTTCAAACTGCACAAAGAAGTTCGCTATCTGTTCATTTCCATTTTAAATTTGTGCGAACAGTTCAAGGAAATGCAGGTTGATCAAATCCATAAAGCCATGGAAAACGGCCACGTTCAGGCCGGAAAACTGAGATATATTTCCATATTGGTATCAATCTTTGTTGTAATAATGGCTATCACATTGATATCCTTTTTTATTCAGCATATTATGGAGCCGCTTCGCAAGCTTGCCGGTGAAGCCAGCCGCATGGGAACATCCGCCGCCTCACAGAATGAAATAAAATCCCTAAGCCACAGTGTTCGCTATCTTATTGAAGATGTGGATCAGACTCACACCGAACTTACGAAAAGCCGCGAAACCTTGCTTCAGGCGGAAAAAATGGCGCTGGTCGGAAAGCTGGCTGCCGGAATGGCCCACAGCATTCGAAATCCATTCACATCTGTGAAAATGCGCATGTTTTCTCTGGGACGCACACTGAAACTGACGGAGACGCAAAAAGACGATCTGGATGTGATTTCTCAGGAAATCAGACATATTGACACCATTGTTCAGAATTTTCTGGAATTTTCCAGGCCTCCGAAACTTAAAATGCAGCAGGTAAGTCCATCGGTAATCGTTGACCTGGTCATTCAGCTTCTGGAGCATCGCCTTATCTCTTACGAAGTTCGTATTGAAGTAATTCGAAAACGCCCGTTGCCACCGATTCCGGCAGACCCGGAACAGCTTAAGGAAGTCTTGGTCAATCTTGTGGTCAATGCCTGCGAAGCCATGAAAAAAGGGGGCCGAATCGTTATTTCTGAAGAAGAAACCATTGAAAGGCCAATCGGGAAAATGGTTGTGATTCGTGTCAGCGACAATGGGCCGGGAGTACCGAGTTCCCTGTTGGATAAAGTCCTTCAGCCCTTTTTTACGACAAAAGAGGAAGGCACGGGACTTGGCCTCAGTATCGCGTCCCGAATTATAGAAGAACATGGCGGCATACTGAATCTGACATCCACTGAAGGAATGGGCGCCACATTTATGATCACGCTTCCAGTGAGGGACTAAACCTTGAGTAGAATACTGATTATTGACGATGACGACCAGTTACGGAAAAGCTTTCATAAGCTGCTGCTTCAGGAAGGTTACAGCATTGATAGCGCCGCCTCCGGTGAGGCTGGCATTGCGATGATTCGGCAACGCCCGCCGGATCTTGTCATTCTGGATATGCGGCTTCCGGGAATGAATGGATTTGAAACCTTCAAGGTGATACATGAGATTGAGCCAAAGCTGCCGGTAATCATCATGACAGCCTACGGAACCACGGAAACCGCCATCGAAGCCACCAAGATGGGCGCTTTTGATTATATCCTGAAGCCTTTTGACATACCGGACATGCTTACCGTCATTGGTCAGGCCATCGAAGCCGGACGATTCATGCGCTCTCCCATAGACATGAACGGCGCGCCGGACAAGGCAAACCGGGAGGCCATTATCGGACGAAGCGTCCCCATGCAGGAAGTCTATAAAGCCATCGGACG
>JBAXVB010000378.1:0-4089 GCA_037129415.1 Deltaproteobacteria bacterium | reverse complement strand
TACAGTCATGGTATGGAGAATCCATTGGAATTCTCATTCTGGATGCAGCTTATCCATGTATTCCCGGAAATGTGGGCAATGCCAGCACATTTGATTTTCCTGTGCGGTACAAGGTTGTCAAAAACGCCTCAATCGACCGTCTTCTCAATCAGCGAGATCCGTCCCTGCTTGAACCATTCATCAATGCGGCTCTGGAACTTCAGGCCGAGGGAGTAAAGGCGGTTACAGGAGCCTGCGGGTTTATGGCCCTGTTTCAGAGACAGGTCGCAGATGCGCTGGAGATTCCTGTTTTTCTTTCCAGTCTTCTCCAGGTTCCGTTCATTTATCAACTGCTTCCCAGAGGGCGAAAAATTGGTATCATTTCCGCTGATTTAAGGGCTCTTACACTAGAGCATTTTCACAGCGTTGGCGTTACCCCTGATATTCCAATCGTTTATGGGGGTATGGAACATAAGATTGAATTCCGTGAAGCAGTTCTTTTGGAAAAAGGGACACTGGATTCGGATCAAATTCAACGTGAAGTTGTCGAAGTTGCTGAACAAATGGTTGAAACGCATCCGGATATCGGTGCGATCGTACTCGAATGCAGCGACCTGCCACCTTACGCCGCAGCGGTTCAGGCCGCAGTGAACCTGCCTGTGTTCGATTTTATAACCATGATTCAGTATGTTCATTCAGCCCTGGTTCGAAGACCTTTTCAGGGATTCATGTAGATATTATTGGCAATTAGCCGGAGAAGAACCGATGTTAATTGAAGTACTGATAGTTGGCGTCATGGTCGGCGCAATTTATTCCCTGGTAACCATCGGCTACAGCATGGTTTACGGCATTCTGAAGCTGATGAACTTTGCTCACGGCGATGTTTACATCTTCGGCACACTGCTGTGCTACACGCTGCTGGCCAAGTTCCATCTAAATCCGATTATCGCTGTTTTAATGGCTGCAGTCATTGGTGGGCTGCTCGCATCGCTGGTGGAAATCATCGCATACCGGCGACTGAGAGCCGCACAACACCGCATGATTTCCATGATCACGGCACTGGGCGCAGCATACGTTATCCAGAATTCTTCAGAGCTGTCATGGGGAAATCAGGTGTTGTCTTTCCCATCGCTTTTCCCGGACCAGAATATAATTGTTTTTGGCTCCCAGATTTCAGTCACACATATTTTTACTCTCATTGTAGCCATACTTGTGATTGTCGGCTTCAATCTGTTTCTAAAATATCACAAGGCGGGAAAAGCTATTTTATGTGTTTCCGAAGACATTCCAACCTCCAGCCTGATGGGCATACCGATCAACCGGACTATATCGGTGGTCTATTTTTTCGGCGGCGTTTTCGGGGTTTTGGGTGGGGTACTCTATTCGGCCTCCTACAATGCCATTTCCATCAGCATGGGATTTAGGGGAACCATTATCGCCTTTACCGCTGCGGTAATCGGCGGTATCGGCAGTCTGGGCGGCGCGCTGATCGGCGGAATGATTCTGGGACTTTCAGAAAACCTGATCAGCGTATATGTATCCAGTTCATATAAAGATCCAATCACCTTTCTGATACTGATCAGCATCCTGCTCATTCGGCCAACCGGTATTTTGGGCAATGCGGAGTCCGGAAAGGTGTAAGGGGGAGGAAATAGAGCTTGCCTAATATCAGCATAAAACCAGCCAGAGAGTTCAATGTTCTGTTGCATATTGCCGGGATTATCGGGCTTTTCATCATTCCCCTTGTGGTTCACAATCCCTATTACATGGGTATTATCAACCTTATAATCATATACACGATCCTGTGTATGGGCCTGAACCTGATTTTGGGATATACCGGACTCTTGTCCCTCGGCCATGCAGCATTTTATGGCATTGGCGGGTATGCTACGGCCATTCTCATGACACGCTATGGATTTTCTTTTCTGCCCGCCCTGATTATTTCCGGCCTACTGGCTCTGGCTTTTGGAATTCTTCTGGGCATACCGACCCGAAAGGTTCGGGGAGATTATTTTTGCCTGCTAACAATCGCATTCGGAGAGATATTCCGATTGGTCGCTCAGGCGTGGATACCGTTTACGGGCGGCGCTATGGGCATTGTTGGCATCCCGATCCCCAAAATATTCAACTGGATGATCCGCAGCGAAACGGATTTCTATTACCTGGGGCTCATTCTGGTCGGATTTACCTATCTTAGCCTGGCGTTGTTGACCGGATCACGATTCGGACGTGCATTTGTAGCCATCCGCGAGGACGAACTTGCTGCATCTGTTATGGGAATCAACACATCGGCGTATAAAATTCTGGCTTTCAGCATCGGCTCTTTTTATGCGGGTCTGGCGGGCAGCTACCTGGCGGTCTATCAGACTACGATTACGCCTTCCAGTTTCCGGCTGGATGAATCCTGTTTGATGATCATAATGGTCATTGTCGGAGGAATGGGTAGTCTTCTCGCCCCAATTGCCGGTGTCATCATCATGACCTTGGCGACGGAGGCTTTTCGTTCCATGGCCGACTATCGCATGTTGATTATCGGCGTTATCATGGTGACGGTATTGTTGTTCAGACCTCAGGGGCTCTTCGGAACAGCCGCATTCAGGGACTGAAACTTTCAGAAAGGATTTTGTTCATGGTTTTGCTGGAAACCCGTCAGTTGATGAAACACTTTGGCGGCATCATGGCTGTCAATGAGATCAGCCTGAGCATTGGCAAAGGGGAGATATTAGGCATGATCGGCCCGAACGGTTCGGGTAAATCCACCTTTGTTAACCTTCTGACCGGTATATACTCGCCGGACAAGGGGCAAACCTTGTTTAAGAACCGGGACATCACAATGCTTCCGGTCCACCGGATTACAGAAATCGGAATTGCCAGGACATTTCAAAATCTTCGGGTATTTCAAAATATTTCGGTGATGACCAACATTCTTATCGGCCGGCACTCACAAATCAAAAATTCACTTTGGGATGTTTATATGCGGCCTCTTTCAGCCAGAAAACTGGAAAAGGCGGCGCGGGAAAAAGCAATGGAATTTCTGGAACTGGCGCATTTGACAGATCGCAGAAATGAGCTGGCGAAAAACCTGCCCTACGGTGAGCAGCGTCTGCTGGAGATTTGCCGCGCCCTGGCTTCCGAGCCGGAGTTGCTGCTGCTGGATGAGCCTTGCGCCGGCATGAACCCGGTTGAAATGGACACCCTGGCGGAGTTTATACAACGGATCAAGGCATCGGGGACAACGGTTTTCATCATTGAGCACAACATGCGCTTCATCATGTCCGTAGCCGAACGAATTGTGGTGCTGAATATGGGAAAAAACTTCAGGGAGGGCAGTCCCCTGGAAATTCAATCCGACAGCGGAGTCCAGAGTATCTATCTGGGTGAAGAGGACGACATCTGATGCTTAAGGTGGAAGGTATTAATACCCGGTATGGCAAAATCAAGGTGCTAAATGATGTCTCATTTGAAATCAAGGCAGGCGAGATTGTAGCCCTGATAGGAACTAATGGGGCCGGAAAAAGCACATTTCTGAAGACTATTTCCGGCCTGGTTCGCCCTACTCAGGGGCGCATCACCTTCATGGACCAGGACATTCATGGGCTTGCGCCGGAGAAAATAGTTCATGCCGGCATTGCTCATGTCCCCGAGGGTCGCCATGTTTTCGCACGGCAAACGGTCATGACTAATCTGGAAATAGGCGCGTTTATCCGCAAGGATACGGACGAAATCAAAAAAGATATTGAGCGGTATTTCAAAATCTTTCCGATCTTGGGAGAACGCCGCAATCAGCAGGCCGGAACACTTTCCGGCGGCGAGCAACAGATGCTGGCCATTGCCAGGGGCCTGATGGCGCGACCCAAGCTGCTCCTTCTGGATGAACCATCCATGGGACTGGCGCCTTTCCTGGTCAATGAAATTTTCCGGATCATAGCCCAGCTTCATGAGCAAGGGATTGCTATTGTGCTGGTGGAACAAAATGTTAAAAAGGCCCTGAAAATCACACGCAGAACATACGTCATGGAACTGGGCAAAATCCTCTATCACGGTGATTCAAAAGACCTTATTGCAGATGACAGAGTCCGGAAGAGTTATCTGGGAGAAGTGTGATGAATA
>JBAXVB010000377.1:0-4098 GCA_037129415.1 Deltaproteobacteria bacterium | reverse complement strand
TTTTACCCCCAACGAGAAGTGCGCCTTCTCCATACGCGCCAGCCGCAAGAAATCCAACCTTCAGGATGCTTGGGAAAACCAGAACACCTTTTGCTACTTTGGAGAGTTCCAAGGCGACAGGGGATTTGTCATACAGTTGTTTCAGCGCCTTAGCAACAGCGCGGTCCAACTTCGAAGCGCTACCAGCCATGGCGGGTTGGGTAAAACAAGCTGCGGTAAATACTACCATCATCAAAGCAATAACTGACAAACGAATCATGGTACGCATAAGAATCTCCTTTTTTTGTTTGTGACATTGTTATTATTCAGCTACATGCTGGTTACTGCCTACGGAATACTCATTTCCCGGTCAATTTGCGGATGTCATCAACGGTGACCAGATGAATTCACCGGCCCCTTCGACCACCCCCACCTCGGGTATCATGGTTCGTAACGGTTTCGGCATCCACTTCCACTATACCAAATTTCTCCTTTTGGGACGCGCCGGTTTTTACGGAAATAGCGCAGCGAAAGTGTATATTCGCATAGTCTTTCCAGAAGTCCACCTGGGGTTGATAGATGGTCAGTTGTTTGCCGTTTTTCTGGATCAGTCGCGGCCAACCGGCATCACCGTGGGGAGTGGCTACAGAAGCTGCAAATGATGATGCGGATACCATGAGTATCGTAAACAGAATGATGATGGCTTTATATGCTTTCACTTTTCCTACCCTTTCAACCTTATAAAGACTGTTTCATGGTTTTGCTAATGATTCATAAATTGAGGTTATCGGTTACTTGACTGAATAGCCTTTAGCTTCAAGGCTGGTAGCCCTTGCCCTGAGATAATCCCGTTGATTTGGTCACAGGAACATTGGATTCATGTCGGCGTCTTTTTTGCAAGCGCCGCTTTTTGTTGCGCTTCATCGACAAGTATTTGCGACAGTGCTGCAGCAGCACCAGCTTTTAGGTGGTCTGCGATCTCCGGAGATGGGTCATCCCCGGCAGGAGCGACACCGGATGCTTTCTCATAGCCGGATGGCATCTCGACAATCACCCGGCGATGGGCGAAATGAATTCCCTTCTTAGCCAGGGCATCGGCAATGAGTTCGAAGGCCTTCCGCTGAATAATGCCCTGACGGCCGAATTTGGCCGTAAATCTCACCCGGAAGGTCATCACCGAATCAACTACGGTTTTCACCCCCATGGATTTGATTGGGCTTATAATGTCCGGGCCAAGTTCTGGATCATCCATAAGCTGCTGCCCCACCTTTTTGATGATTTTCCGCACCTGCTCGATTTTGGTGTCGTAGGGCAGACTAAGATTGAACTTTACCACCGCGCCCCCCCGATTGTAGTTCGTGACGGCGCCAAGCTTGCTGAATGGAACGATCTGCAAGGCGCCGCGATCATGGCGCAGATTGATGTTGCGCAGCGTAAACCCTTCCACCGTTCCAGATACACTGCCAGCCTGAATGTATTCTCCCACCCGGAAGGCGTCGTCCACCAGATAGAAGAAGCCGGACAACACATCCGACACCAGCTTTTGTGACCCAAAGCCAATCGCCAAACCCACGACACCGGCGCCAGCCATGAGCGGCGCGATATTAATGCCCAGACTGGAGAGTACAATCAGCGTCGTCATTACAACCAGAACCGTTCCCACAAATTTGCGGAGTACGGGCAGCAGGGTGAAGCTGCGGTCCAGTGTTTGGCCGCTGAATTCTTCGTCAAAATCCGCCTTTTCTTCAGAGGGCGGAGGAGCCAGCGACTCCAGTTTTTGTTGGATGTACCGATTGATCTGACCCCAGATCACATGGGCCAGGATCAGGGTCATCAGGATACTGAAAGCCGCTTCACCCACTTTATCCAGCAATGGCAAGTCGATTCCCCAGATATGGAAAAGCCACAAAGCCAGCGAAAAAACGATAACGATGCGGACTAACCCCGTAGTGATCCTGACATACCGGGTATTATCCTGGTCAACTGTCTTGCGGATCGTCCCAAAAGTTTCCGTGACCATCCATTTGCCGGCCCGGTCCAAGATCAGATATAGCGGAACAAGCAAAAAACTGACTGCGAATGCCCCATCATTTTGCGGGCCATACAGCGCCAGCCGTCCAATCCCCAGAAGCCATACGATGGCGACATATCCCATCGCCAGAATGTGCCAACTGATTGCCATTTGATTCCGGAACCAGGAAATCTCGCCGGATGGTCCCTGACCCGTTTGCCGCAAATGACTTGCCACTATCGTTCGGCTACGCCAGAGTATATGCCTCAGCAAAACCATGAAGGGGATGGAAATCACCAGGGTGATCAGAAATATGCCGTCTGTATGGGTTTCCAGTTTCTGAAGAAATAGCAAAAACACATATACTCCGGCAAAATAGCCGGCCAGCAGGGTTAATTTCTGATGAAGGATGGCTGCTGTTGCGTCCGAGACCGGCGCCAGGCGTAATTGGGCGGCATTGGGAGAGCATATCAGACGGGATAGAAGGATTATCAGGCGAATCAGTACAATGACCATCATTACGGCGATGAACAAAAGCCGCCAGCCTCCCTTCTGGGAAAAAGGGAATACCAGGAACAACAGCTTGCTTAGCAGGGAGAAAACAACAATTCCCAGAAATTCCGGCATGATTCTCACCACAGCGGTACCGAAGCGCATCCAGCCCGACATGACAGGCGCCGCATCGAAACGTTCCCTCATGCTGGCGCTGAATCGCCAGCAAAACCGCTCCACCGCCAGCGCAAGGCCAATGATCACAGCCAGCGCGAGAAACATCTGAAGCAGCACTGTTAGGCCACCACCGTCAGTCACCTTTTGGAAGGTTTGCGCCATATCGGAGAAAAACTGCGGCAGATAGCGCCCTATTTCCGAAAACCGTTGCTGAAATAGGATGGATAATGATTCCAGACTCATCAACCCTCCGGATGGTTCGGATGTCTGGTGAGCCTGTGGCAGGCTTTTCGCAAGTTGCTGAATCAGTATCTGCCGTACCTGCTCATCGCTGAGACGGGAGAGCAGTTGATTGATGTCGTTCATGGATTTGGGACGAATCGTTTCGAGCGACGGGGCAGGCGGAGCGGTTTTTTCTTTGGCGGCGGACCCTGTTGTAGCAAGGCACGTCAGAATCAGGCAGGCAATGAACATCCAGCGACTGATAAAGGTGATTAGAGATGATAAATCAGATTTTTTTCTTCCGCTCATAACTTCCTCCAACATGATTGTCGGTTAATTTGCATCCGGATAACGGGACGGTGCAGGTAGCCGGATTCCATCTTGACCCGCAAGGTTGCCAACATCCAGGTACCCATTTATACCATGTTCCTTGTATTGGGTCAAATGGAGACGGATGTTCTCAGCAGTTCTAATTTTGGCGGAGACTGGTTCGCATAGGTCCATAAGTTTTGTCTTTTGTTTAACATCTTGAAAAAATATGTTATAATACCCTCAATTAATAATCTCATGAGAGTGGGGGGTAATTTCTCTTCCATGATCTTGACCATATTTCTAAGTGATGAAGGAGATACTCCAACATGCTTTTCAAGGTGAAGCAAAGTAAAAAATAAGGATATCTTTTCTACTCCAATGCCAGACATTATGCCGAAAACAAATTGGGCTGCAAAAATCATTCGAAAAAGTCATTGCTCTCCCTCAGGTGTTTCCCAAATCCAGGACTCCTGGTGGGTATTCCTCTTCTCAATGGCTTTCATGCATCTATGGACACTGCTTTTGGATATTCCAATAAGCCCGCTTATTCTCCTCACAGAAACCACTGCGAGGTTACAAATCAACAAAAAAACCAAACTGCAACGGAATCTGATGCTCATCAATATGATTATTCGAATCGCTTTTTCAAATCCATTTTGCCAAAAAACAGATTGCCTTGCCATGCGCTGCTGATCTGATCTGATCTGTGCTTATGCCGATAATCTTGATTGTTTTTTACGCGTTTGTTATAAGCAGAAAAAATGAATGGGGCTGATAACGAAATTATGAATTATGAATTATGAAGGTTTTTTCATACTTCAACCTTCATACTTCTATAGGTCTAACCTTTTGAATATTTACAGAAAGTTTATCCATGATCAGTGTTGAAAATCTTACTAAAAGTT
>JBAXVB010000376.1:0-4110 GCA_037129415.1 Deltaproteobacteria bacterium | reverse complement strand
GGGAGGGTTGGGGTGGGGGATCAAGAACGTAAAATTATGCCAGTTCGCAGTATACTGCTTCGGCAACCAGGGATTTAGGGTGTTTGATGTAAGGTGACTTCAAACAAAGAATACTCCGATATATTTGGCTCGTTTAGGTTTATACTGCGAACGGGCACAATCTTTCGTCGTAGAGCCGGTATCCTGCCGGCTCTACACACGCTTTCCTCCCCCAGCAGGGGAGGGTTGAGGGGGGCAAAAGTTAAGATTATGACCGTTGACAGTATAGCCCCACTCGTATAAGAGGCTGTTATTATTTACAGATTCATCATTTACGCATTATCATCATCATTCTGAGCAAGGACTGCTGTACAATCCAGATCACCGTCATCAGCAGCCCGCGACTTCGTTGGATGATCCAACGATTGGGCAGAGCGCTTTCCAGCAGCCTGACCCCAATTGTTGCAGGCAGTGCAATGCATGGATTGATAAGCCGCCACAGACCCGTGGTCGTTGACCATTCATTGTTATCCGCTTTAACAAGGCCAAGCACTCGGCTGATCACCTGAGTCTCGGGCACCCAGGTCCAACCTTTAAGGTTATCGCCTTTCTGACACGCCAGCCACCCGGTTTCAATTCGCTGCCGGTCGATCAGTCGGTGAACGATAGTTTGTATCCCATCGGTATAAACGATAATGTCACCGTTACGCAATGCTTTTAAAGAGGTGCAATGCACCGTCAGGCGATCTCCAGTGCGAATCAGCGGCAGCATGCTAACACCACTTGCCGGCAGCTCCAGAATATGACCAGTCGTTTGCCACAAACGGATTAGTTCGATCGTCAGCCGCTGAAATACCAGCGGTTTTTCCGTCTGAGCTGTGTAACCGCTATCGCACACGGGATGCCGGATCACCCAGCAAGGTGAAAGTTGTCACCATATCCTGGGAAGCGCCCTGCGAATAAGCCACCAGTTTGGCAACAGTACTGAGAACCCCCAGCCGGTATTCCCCCTTATTGAACGCGGCATCGAAGATAAAATGCTCCAGCAACTCATGTTCCCAGGTGTAGTTGAGTCCACTGCTGGCAAAGCTGCCAATGGCGCCCCGGTCGCCAAAACGGATCATTTCCTCGGCCAGGCAATAATAATCCCAGTGGGCGAAAAAGCCGTTCAGGCATGTCATCTGGATACCAAAGGGATAAAGCGTGTTCGACAACAAGGCCACATCCGAGTTTTCAAACAGATACTCCCCGGCCCAGTTGGTTACTGCACCATGCCCCACATAATTTACCAGGCTAACGCCATGATTGATGCCGGCGATAATATCCTGGGTGGCGGCGTCCGTGCTTCCATATTTCGACAGGTACACCCGCTCTATTGGTATTCCAGCAGGAATAAATGCAGCCATGGTTTCATTTATGGACTCGTATTGGGGATCATTGTTGTCCGCAACCAGCATTACAGCGCTGACGCCGCCGGATACACTTGCCGAGGCCTCATGAGTCAGAATTTTCTGGACTTGAGCGGCGATGGCTTCAGCGTTACTGCCGGGTATCCGGCCAATGGCCATATCCGGCAGCCGGTCTTCTCCCGCCACGCATACATAAAAATTGTCATCCGGGGTCAGACCTATCTCATCGGTCCAGGAAAGATAGACCGGCGCCCAGTTGGCCTTGCCGGTTTTCATGTAATTCCGATAATCAAAATTGGCATCCCCGGCCATCAGGATAAACAGTGGCGCGGGCGCAGGCCAGTTTTCAAGAGTGTATTTCAAAAATGTCTGTATTGCCGCTGGGTCAAATATCCCCTGATTGAATTCATTCATAATGTCCTGCACACTGACTGTTCTGGCCCGCAGCCCTTGTGCCGACCGGTGCTGACGCAGCGGCTCCAGGGCGGATAAAAACGATTTATCCGTGATGCCAATCCAATCCGCACCTGTGCTGACATTCTTCAATCCGGTTGGCTTCCAAGTTTGAACAGCAATTGGGGGTGTATCGCCACTTTCCGTCAGGGCCAAAAACCGGCAAGTCCCCTGAACATCGGTTTCAAACTGGACTTGATAACCGCCGCCAGATGGCTGAATGACAGAATGTATGATTTCCACAGGTGCATCAGCCTGGGTGATGTCATAGACACGAATGGTCTGATCGATAAACCCGTTCACAGTGATCTGCTGCCGCCCACTTCCCGCCAGCGTAAAGTCCAGCCGGTCGGATATGGCCTGCAGGGGACGGATATAATCGATTTCGATCCAGTTCAGATATACCACATCCACGGTTGCACCGCTATCGCCGGGCAAATCAATCTGCACCACGTTGTCGCCGTTGATCAGGACATTGGCGGGTATGGCCAGCTCCGCAGTATTAGGGGTCGCACCATCCCATGAAATTTCTCCGACCACCCCGCCATTGACTCGAATCTTGACATGATGGTCTGGTGTAATCTTGTCCGTTGATCTGCCCTGAAAGGCTATCCGCAGAACGCCTTGGGCGCTGCCGGATGGAATGGCGGTCAAAGGCGCTATGTACTGGCGACTTACTGGCGCTGTCAGTTTCTCCCAGAACCAGTAATCCACATCCGGAGCGCCGGGGGTCATGGCCCAGGTAGTGATATTTTTTTCGATATGCTGTCGTTCCCAATACTGAGTCACCGGGGTCCCCTGACCGGTGATGGCGCCTTCGCGGACACCCATCCTAAGTCCGGATGTTTCTCCCCAGCTCAACCAGTACACATTGGTGTCGGTATATGGCGTATCCAATGCCTGGCCATAAAACCGGATGGGATTGCCGAGCAACGCCCGGTTTCTCTGTTCGTGACTCAGTTGAATGGGAATTTCCCGGCCTTGGCAGGTCAACCGCAGGGTATCTCGCGCCATAAGCAGCAAATCTCTTAGGGTAAGACCGGCAGACAGGAGGTCCCGCCCATCGACAGACACCAGTCCATCGGTGTTGACCTCAATTCTAATATTGCCTGACGGCCCAGTCGCCTGGATCGTGGGCGGGTTCTGTTCCCGATTGGGTGTCGAACATGGAGTGTAATTGACCAAGGACTGCTGAAACATTGGCTGAAAAAACGAATCAGCCATAACCCCCGTGGCGGACGGCCGGCAAAGGGATTCCTCAAACCGGATCACAACCCGCAATCGGCCGGCCTGGCTCAGAGTCTTGGATAGGGAATCCCAGCGGAACGGATGCAACGTTAGTCGGACTACCGGTACACTTCGAATCCATTCACGTTGCCCCAGCTCGGCCCACCTCTCAGGGAACGGACCGGAAAGTTTGGCAGCCTGGTTATTCGTATCCTGGAGTGTCTGCTCCTTTCCATTGTCATCCAGAACCAGCCGTGGCGCCGCCGCCAGTTCCGGCAGAGCAAGTGACTGTATGTTTTCGGGCAAGACCTCCAATGCGATATGACCGGAAGCTGGAACCTGCAGCAGCACCGACTGTACTGGCAGGTCCGGTAAACCAGGAGTGGATGTACGCGCCCAACCGGGGACAACGATTCGCTGGAGCGACTGGCCTGAATCGGCGCCTGAATCGGCGCTGGATGTCTGTTCGACTGTGGGTGTAGGTACATCCAGAGTCAACACAAGCTCATGATCGTTGGAGGACACTATCATCGCCTGAGGGGTTGCCAGCACCAGAGCTGGAAAAACAAAGACAATCATCAACTGGACAGAGAAAAAACAGCGCAGCACAGAAGTCATTTTGGTACCCTTTCACCATAGACTGTATCTTTTCTAATTGCTTTCTTAGCGTATGCTCATGGTATCAGCGTACGCACCAGATTGAGCGTATCTGACAACCTTCCGACCTGTAGTTCGTAGCAACTGAAGCCGCTTAGCAGGCAGGTTAGTTCCATTAGCCAGGCTGCAGCGGATTTGGTCTGGAATTCCTGCCAGGGAGCCTGTTTCAGTTCCCGAACCAGATGCATCGCCATAGCCGTGGCCAAACAGGGTTTTATCTTCGGAGGCCGGGAAAAATCACCTTTAAAATTCTGCTCTTTATGTGCTTGCCATATCATTGAGTCAAAAGTTAGCAAAATGCTTTTCAGTTTATTGCTCGCGCCCGGGATGTTGGTAAGTTCTCAATAACACCTAAAATGGGCACATAAAGGCGCAACTATCCCTT
>JBAXVB010000375.1:0-4122 GCA_037129415.1 Deltaproteobacteria bacterium | reverse complement strand
GTTACAGTGCGTCATATTACCTCCGAATCATTGATGAATTTCTGGCGCAAAGGATATATAATCCTTTGCGTGTGTTTTTTTCCTCTTGGATTTTTTTGAATTTGTTGCTTCTGTACAGATAGGGGCGACGAAAATCGTAACTTAAAGTGGCGGTTTTCGTAACTTTGAGATAAAGATCATTTTGAAAACAAAAAAGCCCGGTGACCTTGTGAGGCCATCGGGCTTTATTAACTGGGGTGTTTGCTCGGTTATTGGTTAAGTGGTTGCCTTGAAATTTTCCATTCTATTACCGGATCGGGCGCATATTTTGTTTTTTCCCCCGCTTGCAAACATATTTTAAAATGTTCTTTGACATCACCAGACAACTGGTGCAGTAATTTTTGTTTCCAACCTTTGATGAGGTCAGCAATTTTTTGTACATCTTCTGGCATAATCGACGGTCTGCAAACTATCTTTCGCGTTTCTGTGTTGATTGAAGCGTGGAACACCAGCAGGCTTTTTTTAAATTTTTCTATATCTTCTTTCGCTTTTGCAAGCATTTCCAAATCGTCTATTTCTTGCGCATCATCAAAACGGTTAAAAATAATGTCTAATGCCCCCTGATAAAGTTTTCTGTCGAAATCATTTTTTACATAAACAGATGCAGTGGATAGCCCGTCCTCCCGTGAACCACCAGTGCCAACTTTTGGTGTATCTGAAAAAAACGAGAGTGGAAGAACCCTGCCTTGGTTTTCAACCACTTGAATTAAAAACTTTGCCGCAGCACCTTTCACATCCATTTCTTCTTTTGCAAATCTTACCACAACTACACCGGATCTGCGTTCCTCAATTTCATAAATGGTGCCTAATGGGGATATTTTTTGTTGTTGAATTAATGGCTCCGTAGTGTGCTGCTGGATATCCCTCAGCTTTAAAAATGTGTCGGATGTGGGGAACGAGTGATAACTGTGATTGAATACAACCAAAAAGGGGAATATTTCGTGTGGTACGGGCATCTTTGATGCGATTTTGTAATCGTAAAGCGAGTGAATGGTGTAGGTGATTTGATTACCCATGACTACGGTCACACGGTTCGTTGTTTTTAGGCAAGTAATCTCACTATTAACCTTATCCGTAATATTTTGGAGTGAAGCAACCCTGTCCACTTTTACAGACTTGAAAAGGATATGCTTGCAAGCGGATACTGCGATTTCCCTTGAAACTGTTATTTCGTTTTCAGGCGTATTGAATATTGATTTGATTGAGATTAAGACGGGGAAATAGGGAAAGATCAAAGCTGAGTTAAGCAGTAAGCTCACTTTATCCGTACCAATCACGGTTCCGGCTTCCTCAACAGATATGAACTGCTCGCCGGTTCCAGCGTCGATGATTTGGGAAATGAAATCCATTGAAAACCTCCACAAAGGTTCAGGTGTTCCACAAAAAAGATTCGGGGAAGAGTGCTTGTGGAACACTCTTTTCAGCCAAGGTGATCAGCCCCGCCTATCCCCAAAATTGTAACGATTTTGTAACGATTGTATCAAAAAAGACCCAAAAAGAAAACAAAGAAAAGCAAACGCTGTAAAATTCAAAAGTTATTTCAAACCCTTACAAACACAGGAAAATAGCATTTTCCTAAAACAGGACTTAAAAACCCCTGCCCCCACCGTGTGATTGATCTCCAGAACCAGCCGATAGGCCAAGTCGATGATGGGCAGTGATTTATTTTGCATAGCAAAAGTTTACGATGGGCAGGAGACAGCACAACTATAACTACACTGTACCGTTTGCGAACAGTTGCTAAATAGTGCCTGAACGGAAACCCATTAACAACATGATAATATTTATGATAATCACCGTTTTTTGAAATGAAGATTTTTAACAAGCAAAACTAATGCCAAACACTAACATATTGATTTTACGCATATCTAATTTTTAGGAAATTTAAAACTAAGAATAGCCACTAAAAATCACTAAATCTACGTTTTCAAAATCAAGCAATATGTCATTTATTATTAGACGTTTAGGGGTTTCCGTTCAGACACTAAATATACTATCTACTCCCGAGCCTACACTTGTCTGACCGCATTTACAGGCCGATAAAACTGCCTCCTCAGATTATTCTTCTCAGAATGTACCATGTCACTCTTAATTGTTGGCATGGTGTGAGGAATTCAAATCAAATAAATTGCGGAGTCGGTCCTGAACTTGGGCTTGCATCGCAGGCGATAATGCGCCAAGTTCTCGCTGAAGCAATGATTTTGTGCCTGTCATCAACCGATGCAGTTGTAGTGTAGATGAAACCCGGAGCCCGGTCGAGGCAAAATCGAGGTCACTCGAGTCAATGACCAAATCAGTATCCAGTGGACTGGTTGGAATGCGGCTTGTGATGAAAGCCAGGATGAGATGGCCATGCGGGCCGATTAAATCCGTAAGGCAGACTGCTGGACGAACCTTGGTACTGGAAAGGTCATCAAAGGGAAATGGAATCAGAACAACTTTATGTTTCGTCATAGTAAGGTTTACCGTCGCTCAAAGTATAGATGTCTTCTTCAGGGTCTTTTAAAAAGTCGAAGGAAGGATTGAGCGTCGCCGTATACAACCATTCCTTTTCATTCCATTCATCAATTGGCGAATATAGGACGATGACCCGCACGCGCTTAGGCCCGGGGATTGGAAGGAGGTCGTCCAGTTGTAATTGGTGACATTCATTGACCGTTCCTGCCATTTCTATGGCGGTTAGCGTGGCATCCATTTATCGTTCCCCTTTCTTATTAACATTCGCCCGGTTCGGCAACCAGCAGCGATCAAATACCTTGCCGCCTTAAAGTTAACATAGCATGATTTTCTCATCCGTGAAATAAGAATTATCGGTGACAGCTACTCATTCCCTTCGGTCTTCCACTAATTGTTGTCTTCTTTCCCCGCTGAACCATTGAACCTCTTAACTTATCAACCTTTTACCAGCCGATAGGCCAGGTCGATGATGGGCAGTGATTTATCTTGCATAGCAAAACCCTGGTGGGCTGAAAATGCAGGGGGGCAAACGCCCCCCTGCACCCCCCACTGCGGAGCATAACGGAACGGGCAGCAACCCTTTTGCAGGGGTCCGTCCCTTTCATTAGCCGGAGAAGTTCATACCCCTTGCATGCCGCGGCAGGGTCCATCGGCGCGGAAGCTGGCGAACTTGGGATGAAACGTATGATCGTCGATAGGCAAGTCGCTGTCCACCTGAATTGTTATTCCGGCAATCTGAAAATAGCGACGGTGATTGGCTTGCCAATCTTCCTTGAACTTCTTGCTCTCCCCGGCGACAGCGCACAAATGCTCTACCGGCGCGGAAAAGCGGCCGTGTTCCAGCCAGCCGTAAACGGGGCACCAGCGGCGTGTTCCCAGAGCGCGGGCCTGATCAACGATGCTCCTGATTTCATCAAAAGAAAGTTCCCTGTTCCGCTCAGGGTCTCCGGGGGGTATTCTCAACCAGCAATGGCGGCAGTGGTTGTTGCAGCGGTAGGTAAGATCAAGACGACCTTCCAGGGGAAGGCGCACATCGCGTAGCAGCTTCTGCATACAATACATCTCCAAAGGTTACTCTTCACGAACTCGTAAAATGGTCAAAAAGAGCTGCAATAGCCTTTTCAACCGCTGGCAAAAAATCCAGTAACATCGAACAAAACAAAAAGCCCGAAGCGCACCGCCTCGGGCTTGGATATCCAACTTGCCGGCAACACCGCCACCCACGGTTTGGTGGGGCAGATGGTTTTCCGTAACAGGGTTGCTTGTGGTTTGGAATTTGCCGTTACTTATTTTATTTTAACACGACCACATATTATGGTTCGAAGGAAATATCAACCGAAATTTCTTTTCCAATCGTTTCCCCATCTATTCTTGAGGCGGTTGATGAAGAAGTACCAAACCATCCAGATGGCTTCATTTATTTGAGAGATGTTCTTGAACCTGGTGATGCCGGTTATCAGGAGGCGCCACATGACTGCAAAAGATGATATGTCCATTGCCAAAAAATTGAATCTGTCAGTCATGGACTGGCATGAGCTTCTTGGAAAAATGGAAAGACTGGATGCCAGGAAGCTGAACCTTCTGGCAATGCAACTGATTAATCGGTCAGTGATGCAACTGGAGGTG
>JBAXVB010000374.1:0-4125 GCA_037129415.1 Deltaproteobacteria bacterium | reverse complement strand
TAATGGTATCTTTCTTAAATTCGATCACCCCATATATGAAAATGATACTTCCCCCCCTTTGAAAAAGGGGGATCGAGGGGGATTTTCCGGGTGGATAGCCTCCTAAATCCCCCCTGGCCCCCTTTTTTCAAGGGGGGGGGGGAATCCTTTCGATACGCCGGCTTCTTATTAACGCTTTGAACCGAAAATGATAAAGGAAATACGATGAACAGCTCCGGAATCCTTTCTGTGGTTACATTTGTGTATGGTTTTGCCGCATTCCTGTATGTGGCTTCATGGATTTTCAAGAAATCGGAGCCCGGCAGGCTGGCCACCTGGGTTGTTTTTGCCGGCGTGACTGGAAATACCACCGGCATTGCAATGCGATGGATGGAGTCCTATACACTGGGATATGGCCATGCTCCCCTCTCCAATCTCTACGAATCCCTGGTATTTTTCGCCGGAACCCTTGCAGTTGTATATCTTGTGATCGAAAAAAAATATCAAAACCGGATTATCGGCGCATTCGTCATGCCCTTTCCTTTTTTGGCGATGGCCTACGCATCGCTTTCTCCAAACATCAGCTACCAGATTCAACCTCTGTTGCCCGCCCTGAAAAGCAACTGGCTGATTGCTCATGTCGTCGCCTGTTTTATTGGTTATGCTGCATTCGCCATTGCCTTTGGCCTCAGTATCATGTACCTGATCAAGGAAAAGGATGCGCAGGAAAATAGCAGGCTGCTGGAGCGCTTTCCCAAAACCGGGGTGCTGGACGAGCTGAACCACCAGATGGTCATGTTCGGGTTTCTGTTTCTGTCTGTGGGCATCATTACCGGCGCTGTCTGGGCCAACTCCGCCTGGGGCAGATACTGGGGCTGGGACCCCAAGGAAACATGGTCTCTGATCACCTGGTTTATTTACGCAACGCTTCTCCACGCCAGATTGACGCGCGGATGGCATGGCCGGCGGATAGCATTTCTTTCAGTGGTGGGTTTTGCCGCAGTTATGTTTACATATTTCGGAGTGAATCTTCTGCCCGGTCTTCACAGTTATGGTGCAATGGGCCAATGATTTTTACTTGACAAAAAAAACTTCCGTAGATACAGAACATCAGATATTATGAAGGATGTGACCGTTCAGCCCCCTCCCCCCAGCGGGGGGAGGATGGGAGGGAGGAATGTATATACCCACATAATTACCAACAACAGCGCGACGGGGTTTCCATGAGTGAAATAGATGACAAGACTCAAGCGGTTTCAGAGAAGGCTGTTTCCTCGACACACGGGCAAAGAAGGGAAGATGGTGGATCAGGTGGCATCATCATTTTATTTTTCATTGTCGGGCTTGTGGCAAGCCTGGTTGTTGGATGGGTACTTTTCCCAAAATTACTGTATTCTCAAAAAAAACAGCCTATTGACTTCAACCATACACTTCATAACACTCTTGTCGGCAATGGCTGTGAAAGCTGTCATTCTTTCCGTGAAGACGGCAGTTATTCTGGAGTACCCAAGCTTGCTCAGTGTATCGAATGCCATGAAGAAGTACAAAGCAGCAATCCTGAAGAAATCAGGTTTGTGGAGCAGTATGTAAAAAAAGGGATTGAAGTGCCCTGGCTGGTTTACGCCAGGCAGCCGGACTGCGTCTTTTTCTCTCATGCCGCTCATGTGAAATCTGCAAAAATGGACTGCGCGACCTGTCACGGGCCCATCGGCGAATCAGAGAATATGAAGCCGTATCAGCAGAACCGAATCACGGGCTACAGCCGGGATATCTGGGGAGAGAACATAGGTGGCTTCAAGAAAAACACATGGGATCGCATGAAAATGGATGACTGTTCCGAATGCCACCAGAAGAAAAAAGTGGTGGTCGGCAGCGTCCAGACGCAGAAAGAGGGATGTTTTGTCTGTCATAAATGAAAGACAGAGCATCTGGCCCTATCCAACATATTACGTTACACGGTATGTATCTATTTCAGGTTCGGGGGAAATTCCATGAAAATAGACCGAAGAAGCTTTTTGTCGCTGGGTGTTGGCGTTGCAGCAGGTACAGCCCTTTCACCACTACCCTGGAAGTTGACGGATGACCTGTCTATCTGGACTCAGAACTGGCCCTGGACACCGGTGCCTGAAATCGGTGAGAGCAGCTTTGTCAATTCCGTTTGTACGCTGTGTCCGGGGGGATGCGGCATCAGCGTTCGAAAGGTTGAAGACCGGGGGGTAAAGATCGAGGGCATGAAAGGACACCCCGTTAACCAGGGCGGTATTTGTGCGCTTGGACTTTCCGGACTTCAGCTCCTTTACGGACCTACGCGGATAAAAACGCCGTTAAAACGGGTCGGAAAAAGAGGGGATGGTCAGTGGGCGAAAATTTCATGGGACGAGGCAATCTCCGAAATCACTGAAAAACTTGATGGATTCAGAACCAGCGGAAACTCACATACCGTCGCCGGCATTGCGGGGTCCCGTCAGGGAACAGTGTCCCAACTGTTCAGCCGATTTCTGACAGCATTCGGTTCTCCCAATTTCTTCCATACCCCTTCCATTGCAGATACCTATCAACTTGCATTGCAGCACATGAACGGCGTTTCCGCAGCGCCGGGTTTCGATCTTGAAAACGCCGACTTCATCCTGAGTTTCGGTTGTGGACTTCTGGAAGGATGGGGGGCACCGGTCCGGATGTTTAAAGCAAACACCGGTTGGAAAAAAACCAAAGCGCGAGTGATTCAAATCGAGTCACGCCTGTCCCGCACCGCCGCCAAATCAGATCGCTGGATCGCCATCATCCCAGGCGCCGAAGCTGCTCTGGCTTTGGGGGTCGCCCATGTTCTGATCAAGGAAATGCTTTATAACAAAAATTTTGTGGATAATTATGCTAATGGGTTCGAAAGCTTTGTCACGGATAACGGGGAGATAAAAAAAGGATTCAAACAAACAGTTCTGGAAGAATATAGCCCGGAAACCGTTGCCAGGGTTACCGGCATTGATCCTTCTGCAATCATTCTTTTGGCGCGTGAATTCGCCAACGCGAAAGCGCCGCTGGCGCTCTGTGGAAAAGGCCAGGGAAAGGTCCCCGGAAGCTTAAGCGAAGCCATGTCCGTGCATGCACT
This sequence comes from Deltaproteobacteria bacterium, assembly GCA_037129415.1. GTDB lineage: Bacteria > Desulfobacterota > Desulfobacteria > Desulfobacterales > Desulfatirhabdiaceae > RAAP-1. The sequence continues at coordinate 1,040 of JBAXVB010000374.1, read as the reverse complement.
GAACGCACTGGTCGGGAGCGTCAACCGGAAAGGCGGTGTATTTCCCATGCCTGCAATGGAAGTTCAGGGCTGGGCCGAGGTCGGAATGGACACAATCGCTTTGGCCGGCATGAATCAGCCGCGTCTTGATGGCGCCCCTCCCAATTCTCCAGGTTGTATCAATCAGCTTCCTTCCGCAATACTTTCCGGTAATGGATATCCGCTGAATGTGCTGTTTGTTCTTGAGTCCAATCCTCTCTATACCATGGCGGATTCCAAAACCGTAAAGGATGCCTTTGACAAAATTCCCTTTGTGGTCAGCCTGTCCTCGTTCATGGATGAAACTGCGCAGTACGCTGATATTGTTATGCCAAATCACATCTATCTGGAACGCCTTGAAGACGCTCCAACCCCGATGGGTTATAACAAGTCCATTATCAGCTTGTCGAAACCGGTTTTTAAACCCCGGTTGAATACCAAACATGCAGGCGACACCTTGATCCTCCTGGCAAAAGGGTTGGGCGGCAGAGTTGCTGAGGCCTTTCCGTGGAAAAATTTTGAAGCCTGCTTCGAGCAGGCAATGGGAGACAAGATGAAGACCCTGAAGAAAAATGGCTTTTGGGTCGATTCGGACGCTGTTTTACCCGATTGGGAGTCAACTTTCAAGATGCCTTCGGGAAAATTTCAATTTGCACCTGCGGAGTTTTCTCCCGGAGTTGCGCCGGTCAAGATCGAAGGCGATTCAACCTTTCAGTTGCTGCTCATCCCCTACGAAACCATGCGGCTGTCCTGCGGGTACATCGCAAATCCACCATTTTTGACCAAAACCGTCGAAGATACGATACTCAAACAAAACGATTGTTTTATCGAAATCAATCCCAAAACAGCTCAGTCAAACCAATTGACGGAAGGCGATGTCGTGGTGCTGCAAACCCCACGAGGGCAGGCCAGGGTCAGGGTTCATCTCGAAGAAGGCATCATGCCGGGTATGGTGGCGCTCCCCAGAGGACTTGGCCATACCGCCCATGGTGGTGGCTATATCGCGAACAAGGGGATTAATG
>JBAXVB010000373.1:0-4129 GCA_037129415.1 Deltaproteobacteria bacterium | reverse complement strand
GTTGGCGTCTTTGTAACGGTACATCTCCGCCCAAACCGGATGCGACGAAAGGAATACTCCCATCATTGCTACAAAAACAAAACGCTTCATTTCAAACAGTCCTTAAAAAAGTTATCGACTTCATTAGCTGAACTCACAAGACCAGCCGCCCTGTTTGTAACAGCCGCCCTGATTTTCCAGCAAAACAAACCATAAAAAGACTATCCCCCCTTCTTGAAAAAAGAGAAGGGGGGAATTTTAAGCAACAGACAAAGCGAAATTTCTTAAATCAAAGAGACTTTTGCAAAACTCCCCATAAACAAGCATGGTTTGCAAGATATTGTCGCGTACCATGAAATCAGCTTGAAATATATACAGAAGGGTCGAATACTTTTGCAAGAGTCTCCAAAAACATTGATTTACCGTAATGGCTCATTTTGATCAAATATTTCCCGCCAGCTCGCCACTGCGGATTCCACCAAACCAGTCATGGCTGCAGGGTTGTTAAAGGGACCTTTCGTCGTTTGTAAGCCACCTCCAGTGGTTTTGAGATAGAGATGGTTATCATCCACCACCGGCGCTGAAACAACGTTTCCGGTTGTTGCGGAGAATTTCTCCACTAAAGACACCCCTGTTTGATTGACTTCTATTGCACGCAATTTGCCGAGATTTTTACCCACGATTCCAGAGCCTTCGCAGGGATCTTCGGTTTCAGCGGTCGATGTGCCAAAATAAACAGTCTTCGCAGCCGCAAACGCCGAAGCAAAAATGCGTTCGCCTGCTGGCAGTGCATACACCCAGTCCAGAGAAAAGGTGCCGGAAGGACAGAAGGTCCCTTTTGGGGTGGTATCCACATAAGCGAAAAAATGATATGTGGTAGTACCAGTATTAACGTTGTCATTAAAATACGGGCTATCCCCGGTTCCAAACAGGACGCTGGTTTTCCACTCGCTAACTTTTCCTCCACTGTCATAAGTATTTTGAACTATCACTGCAGGCGAAGCATAAATGGGATGATATTGTTGAGCAACAACGGTACCAAATTTGTCTGTAAAATCGGTATTGATCACGCAGTTGGTAATTGTGCCATTATCCTGAATATCCACCTTGTACAAATAGCCCTTGTTCGTACCGATATAAATTCGGTCGATATAACCGTCACCATCCGAGTCCACCGCAGCCGGTTGACCGCTTGGTACCCCGTCTTTACCATTGGGCTCGGAATCCAGATAAATTCGCTGAAGGAGTTTGCCATCCGCTATATCAATCATATAAATCGAAGGAAATTTTGACAGATAAGTCTTGCCGGACACAAAAAATGCCACCCATTGGCCGGAAGAAAGACGACCTGTAACCGCTACGGCCGGCGAAGATTGGCTTCTGAAGAGATCCGGGTCGGCAAACTCCCACAAAAAAGTCGGACTTAGGGGGTCGGTGACATCCAGACAATACACGGTGTCTCCTCCGTTCCCTTCAGCGCCGAGCAAAACGGTTTTCCACCCACCATTGATGTCCTCCACATCACTAATGGCGGGTGATCCATCCACATACGCCTGATCCTCCCCGGACATCGCATTGTTTTTTAACCGTGAGAGCAGATTGGCAGGAATAAAGGCCCACTCCTCTTTGCCGGTACCATAGTCGGCGGTAGCGGAAGTACCGCCTGACCACTTATAATATCCTCTATATTCCTTTATGCCAAGGGTTTTCGGATTATCTCCCCATGGGGTTCTTGGATTATCTCCCCCTATAAATTCTTTAAGAATATCGTCATAATAACCCCATCGGAAATTTCCACCATTAAAGGCATGAAGCATTCCATCCCGAGAGCCAACATAAACCATGGTGGGTCGCTCCCAGATTTTGGTGCTCCCATGCGTTTCCGTAAGAAATTTACGGAATTTATCGCGCTTTGCATCTGTAACCTTGGTGCCGTAATACCAGGCGGGAATACCCGGCGGTGTTTCAACTGCCGGCACTGAATGATCAATCGGTCCCAGTAGCCATTCTTTTTTTATACTGGCCCCATCTTTGTATCCCTGCACCCAGTTGACCAGCCAGTCGCCGTCCGCTTCTGTAAAAGCAAGGTCACCGTTCAAATCATACTTGAAAATAGTCGCATTAATTTTGGTGTTGTCCAACCCCAGCATTGAATTGTCAACATTGGCCGTCGTAAATTCTTTCAGTGTGGGAGACGTGGTGTAATAAGTATAATTGGCCATTACCGGCACATTCTGCCCTGGAGGTTTAGCAAATGTCAGATCAAATATTTCACCAGTAAACCGGTTAATTGTTCCGGATCCTCCAAATTCCCCAGTCAGCACATCCGTATGGCTGTCAGTAAAGTTTTCCGTTTGATCGGTAATCTTGACTGTAGTTGCCGAAATGGGATGATGGGCAAGGATGTGGGGGTGGGGGGTGGGGGGTGTCGTGGTGTAGTCTGTTGGGAAAAATAAAGTTTTAACGCCATCGCCTCTCCCGATCTCCTCATTTGTCACAATATGCATGGTAATGCTGGGATAATAAATCTTGCGGTCAGCGGGTGACCAGGCATTTAGTACGGTGCCAGCATCCCATTTTCTTACGGGAGTTTGCGGAGTAAGAGTGGGATCAGCCGGATCATACAGCAGGGTAGCCTCCAGATGTCCGTGAAGCAGTGTTTTATCTGTCCAATCAGGCAAGTTGATTCCGGGCGTTTCATAGGAACCCGAGTACAGCATATTGGTTTGAACACTGGGGGAAGCTCTGGAAAAAAAGCCGTGTGTGGCCACGGTACCAGACAATGCAACATCAATAATTTCAGGTACACAGGTTTCGTTGTTACTGCTCAAATCCGCTTTCCAGAGAAGCTGTCCACCCACCATGCTAAGACCGGCAAAATCAATCCGTCTTGAGCGATAGGTCAGCGGCGGGGTTCCGAATGTCCAGGGCGGGGTTACAACATCGGCACCCTTAACATTAGGAAGCGTGAACGACTTGACCACATCCCAGTCCGCCCGGTTAAAAAGAGTTATCCAATGGACCCCATTGTCAATGGAAACGGAATATTTGATACTTGTTTTTCCAGCGCAGGCCCCACCTGGCATATTGTCATAGACTTCAAAAGTTACTGCCGTATAATAATCGTTGTCATTCACGGTAACCGCGTTTGTGGTTTTAAGGCTGGCTGTGCCGCCAGTTTGCCGTTCGATCCGGAAGGCCATGTCGTTGTGGTCGCAATCCCCGCCGTTCATAAGGTCTTCCATGCCGAGGATCCACTGATTGGGATCACCGGACGGTGCACCGACAATCGCATGAGAAAATTTCTGGCCTACTGTGACCGGAAGCAGATAATCTCCCGCAAGTGTGATCCCGAAAAAGGTGTTCAGCCTGGTAAGGGTTACGGCAGCCAGCCAGCCAGCATCCGTGAGGCATGCGGTTTCAGGACGGGGCACGGCCAGGTGATAAACCTTGTTGAATGTGCCGGAACCGCATGCGCCGTATGTATCCGGGTTCCAGAGTTTCTTGGTGAAAAAAACATTGTCTGAATTGGTGTCGGTATAGCGCTTGTCAGCGGCCAGAAAAAATACGATTTCCTTGCCGCCGGTGATAATTCCGATAGACTTTTTCATGTCCTTGGGGGTCACAGCCCCGTCATTATCCACCTTAAACAGGTAAGGTGAACCATCATTATATGCCGCCAGCGCCGCCTCGTTTCCGGTCGGGAACCCCCCACCGGCATAGTCTGTATCCAGAATGCCGTTTCCGCCGCCGCAGCAGTCGCTTGTAGCTCTGGTTTCATAATCATCAAGTATTCTGGAAAATATCAGATGCTTTTTCGCCAGAGGAACAGATCCCCACAGGAAGTTTCCGCTTCCATCGTACACGGCATCGTCATAAAACATCCAGCCAAAGTCGGATACATAACCCGCACCCTCATAGAGAAATGTAACAGAAACTTCCTGAGTAAAAGGGATTATGATCCGGTTCGGATCAATCACCTGAACCCCCGTATTCAGAATAATTTTGTTGCTGCTCACTGTAGTGTTTTCCATGACGAAATCCGCCGCAGTGAATAAGCTGTTGTAAGGGGTATAGGTGGTATCCGAACAGCCTGGAATATCGTTTGCGCCTGCCAAAACCCAGGATGGAAACAAAAGGAATAATGCCA
>JBAXVB010000372.1:0-4136 GCA_037129415.1 Deltaproteobacteria bacterium | reverse complement strand
GTGCCGTAGGACAATATTCTGCAAGGGCGGTTTTGAATCAGTTCGCGGATTACCGGGTACTGGTCAAAGGCAACCAGCGTGCTTTGCGGAGACATCCCCGAAATGAAGGAATCAAAAGCATTCTTGACGGCGGTCTTGTCTCGGAAGATGTCCGCATGATCAAATTCAACACTGGTCAGGATGGCCGCTATCGGATCATAGTGTAGAAATTTTGGTCCTTTGTCAAAATAAGCCGTATCATATTCATCTCCTTCCAGCACTATGTAAGGGCCACTGCCCACCCGGTAGTTCGCATCGAAGTTTTTTAAAATGCCGCCGATGATGAATGTGGGATCACGTCCCGCGCTGAACAGAATCCAGGCCAGCAGAGCTGATGTGGTGGTCTTTCCATGGGTGCCGGTGATGACCAGGGATTTTTTGCCGAAACCCGCAAAATGGTTGATGGCCTGGGGCATGGAACAAAACGGAAGATCCAACTCCCTCATCCGGACGGCCTCGGGATTGTCTTTGCGGACGGCATTTCCCACCACCACCAGGTCGTAATCCGCCGTGATGTGGTCTGGATCAAAGCCTACCAGAACCGTAATCCCTTTGTTTTCAAGAAGAAGGCTGATGGGAGGATACATAAATTGATCTGACCCCGTCACCTGAAAGTCCAGGTCTTTCAGCAAACAGGCCAGTGCGCCCATGCCGGTTCCGCACACAGCGATCAGATAAATCCGCTGTACATTTTCGGGAATATGGTTGGCCCCGGAACTCACGCTGCAAATCCTTTAAACACTGACTCCGCCGCACTAACGGTTTCTGCGATATGGGAGTTGCCGTGAGCAGCGGAAATAAAGAGCGCTTCAAACTGGGATGGTGCCAGATAAATCCCCTGCTCCAGCATTCCGCGATAAAACGCGGAAAACCTGGTCAGATCAGCAGTTTTGGCATCGTCGAAATTGCGAACGGTTCTGTCGGTAAAAAACAGACCTGCCATCGAGCCGACCCGCCCGGCCCTTGCTTTGACGCCAGTGCGTTGAATCGCGGCCTGAAGGCCTTCGATCAGCATTTCAGATGCAGCGTCCAATGCCTGATAAAAACCGGGCTGTTTGATCTGCTCCAGGGTGGCGATGCCGGCGGCCATGGCCAAGGGGTTTCCGGAAAGAGTTCCTGCCTGATATACCGGGCCTTGCGGCGCAATCTGCGCCATAATGTCTCGTTTTCCGCCATAGGCGCCGACCGGCAGACCGCCGCCGATGATTTTTCCAAGTGTGGTCAAATCCGGTGAAATATTGTACAAGGCCTGCGCCCCGCCATGCGCCACACGGAAGCCGGTCATAACTTCATCAAAAATCAGAAGACTGCCGTTTCGTGTAGTTTCGGATCTGAGGGTTTCCAGAAAGCCGTTGGTCGGCGGCACCATCCCCATGTTTCCGGCAACGGGTTCGACAATGACCGCCGCCACTTTCTTCCCCAACCTGTCCATGATACTGACAAAGCCCTCACTGTCATTATAGACAAGTGAAAGGGTTTGGGAAGAGACGGCATCAGGAACACCAGGGCTGCCGGCAATTGCAAGGGTGGCGACTCCGGAGCCTGCGGAAACCAGCAGCGCGTCAGAATGGCCGTGGTAGCAGCCATCAAATTTGATGATCAGATCCCGGCCAGTGACACCGCGCGCCAGTCTGATGGCGCTCATGGTGGCTTCGGTGCCGGAATTGACCATTCGAATCATTTCAATGGAAGGAACTGCGTCAATCACAAGCTGGGCCAATTCAATTTCCAGATCAGTCGGGGCGCCAAAGCTGGTTCCGCGTTCCAGGACGCGGCGGATGGCTTCCATCACTGCTGGATGGCGGTGGCCCAAAATCATGGGTCCCCATGACCCGACATAATCAATGTAGGCGTTGCCATCCATATCCACGATCATGCAGCCATCAGCATGATGAATGAAAGCCGGAATCGTTCCCACGGATTTGCAGGCACGGACCGGGCTGTTGACTCCGCCGGGAATGATTTTTACCGCTTTTTGAAAAAGTTCATGTGAGTTGTGATAAATTTTTGCCATTATGGTTTCCTTTTATTCTTTCCACCCCTGTTCGCCAATCAGTTTGACAAAACGGCATCCGCCCAAAACTGACTGATGGATTCCGTTTTCATCCCGAATCAGTTTGATGAGTTCTTGTGACTGGGTGCTTCCTACCGGTATTACCATCCGGCCTCCGACTGCCAGTTGACTGACAAGGTTTTCCGGGATCCGGGGCGCACCGGCAGTGACGATGATGGCATCGAACGGGCTTTCTCCGGGCCATAAGTTTGTTCCATCCGAGTACCGGGTGACAATGTTGTGATACTGCAGGTTGTCAAAAAGTTGGCGACATTTTTTATACAGTGAAAAAATTCTTTCGACAGTATAAACACGATAGACAATTTCAGCCAGAATCGCAGCCTGATATCCGGAACCGGTTCCGATCTCCAGTACGCGATCTCCTTTTTTCAGGGTCAACGCCTGTGTCATTTCAGCAACAATAAAAGGTTGTGAGATGGTCTGCTGCTCTCCGATTGGAAGGGGAAAGTCTCCATAAGCCTGATCCATAAGCGCTTCGCTGACAAAAAAATGCCGCGGTATTTTTCGCATGGCATTAAGAACGCGGACATCGGTAATTCCGCGGGCTTCTATCTGCCTTTTCACCATTTCATCACGGAGTCGCTCGTATTTTTTAGATTCTATAACCATCAGGCATCCCAGAATGATTGTCGTTCATTTAAACATAAACCAAACACATGGGATAGTCGAGTTAATTTTGACGATCGGGCTATGTCAAAATGATTTCAGTGTAAACAAAGGGCAGTATCAGGGGGGCGATAAAAGGAAATTGTTCCTCAATACTCGACCCTGACTTCGGCATTTAAGGAGAGGAACCACTTTCAAGTATAATAAACTTTTCGATTATGGTATTATCCCGGCAGTTGCTCAGGCATTTAAATCTGCATACAATACCCGGAGGAATTTAATGGAATTTATTACCTGGCTTATCAGCTTTATCATGCACATTGACAGGCATCTGGTGGAAATCATCCAGCAATATGGTACTTTGACTTATTTTATCATGTTTCTGATCGTATTCTGTGAGACAGGACTCGTTGTAACCCCGCTTCTTCCCGGCGATTCCCTGATCTTTGCTCTGGGAGCGCTGGCCGCGGGTGGAGAGCTGGACATTGCTTTGATAAGCGGGGTGCTGGCGGCCGCGGCAATACTGGGCGATACGGTTAATTATCATATCGGAAAATATGTTGGTCCGAAAGTTTTTGCACGGGAGGGTAATCGATTTTTCAAGAAAGAGCATTTGATGAAAACCCATGTTTTTTATGAAAAACACGGGGCGATTACCATTATTATAGCAAGGTTCATTCCCATTATCCGTACTTTTGCGCCGTTTGTCGCCGGAATAGGCATTATGAACTACGGCCGATTTATTGTGTATAACATCACCGGAGCCATCCTATGGGTTGCCTTGTTCATAACGGGCGGATATTTTTTTGGAAACCTGCCCATGGTCAGAAAAAATTTTACGCTGGTCATCATGGCGATCATCGTTATATCTGTCCTTCCGATTGTGTTCGAAGGATATAAGGCATGGAAAGAAGGCAGGCAAAGCCTTCGGGCAGGCATGTAAGAGTAGGGGCGAGTTTACCAAAAGATATTTTGGTCGCCCCTACCACAAGGTTTCACATTGGAATCAGTGCAGTTGGTTTTTGACAATCGTCCTTTTCGTATCGTTTCAAAATAGGCTGTCGATATTGTTTGATTTGGTTATTCTTTCGGCTGTCCTTCAAGCACTTCATTGACCCAAGTCATGGCAGCCATCATATTGGGAAAGCCGATTGTCGTCAGGGACAGGAGTATGGCATGAAAGATTTCTTCAGGGGTAGCACCGGCTGCCAGGGCTTTTCGTGTATGTGACATTACACCGCCTCGGGAGTTGCAGCCCATGGCAATTCCCAGCTTGACCAGGTTCTGGGTTTTGGCATCCAGGGGGCCGGCATCCCGGCAGGAAGTGCCCAGTTGTTCGTAGTCTTTGAATACGTTGGGGTATTTTTCGGCGAATTTTTGGTAGATGTTCGGTAGATACATGCTGCCTCCTTAAGTG
>JBAXVB010000371.1:0-4150 GCA_037129415.1 Deltaproteobacteria bacterium | reverse complement strand
ACCATGCCGAATACCCGGTCTTCCACGCCATAATGCTTAAATAGCCAGATAACACTTCCGGCAATGCTGGCCATTAGAAAATTAGCAAGCGGTCCGGCAAGGCAAGCCAGCAGCGTATAGAGCCGGGGCCTGAAAAACCGATCTGATACCATCAGAATCGGTCTGGGCCAGCCAAACCCCGCTGCCAGAAAACAGATGACTCCTGAAATATCCAGGTGCAGCAGCGGGTTGAAATGAAAGCGCCTGGGATTGTCCGCTTGGGCATCTCCCAGAAAGGTTGCGGCAAAAGCCTGGGCCTCTGCATGGACCGTTATAGCAATCAAAACACTCACAATAAACGATACCATGTCGTCAAATCTGATGCGGGTCAGATCCATCAGGAACGGAGTGGGAAAAGCAAATGAAATTGGGTCTTGTATCATGATGTCACCCCCTCCGGTAGCCAGGCCCATCACCGCCTTCGGGACAGGTCCAGGTGATGTTCCGGAACGGGTCCTTGACATCACACGTCTTGCAGTGAAGGCAGTTTGAGGGGTTCAGTTTCAGCTCTTTTCTGCATGTTTTTTCATCCACCCGGATTTCATAAACATTACCCGGACAGAACCGGGTACATGGACTTTGATACGTTTCGTAACACTGCGTAACGCAAATCTCCGGATCATGAACCAAGATATGAGAGGGCTGATCCTCCCGGTGCAGGGTTTTGGACAGATAGACACCGGTTAATTTGTCCACGACCAATACCCCATCAAAATGTTTTGCATCAATCGGCGGAGGCATCGTCCCTGGCTTAGCCGGCTTCAATGTCTTGCAGTCTTCCTCAAGAGAGAGTCTGTCCCGGAATCCCAGGCCTTCATTAAGATATTGCGCAGCCAGGTGAAAAAATTTAACCGGCGCTTTTTTACTCAAGGCAGCGGAAAAATTTCTGCCCTCCACCAGTTCTTCCCGCAGCCAGCTTTTTTCAAAGAGCGCGGAATAATGGTTCAGGGTTCTATCCGAATAATCCCCTTTTTCAATGGCATGACCAATGGCTTCAGCCGCCAGCATTCCGGATTTCATGGCGGTATGAATGCCCTTTAAGGCTGGTGAATTGTGCATGGATGCCGCTGCCCCAACAAAAAGACCGCCACCCACGCAAAGTTTTGGCATGGTATGGTAGCCGCCGATTGATACGATTCTTGCGCCCTGTTCAATGACTTTTCCGCCCTGAATAATGCCGGATACAAACGGATGCAACTTAAATCGGATGAACGCATTATATGGGTCAAGAAGCGGGTCCTGGTATGACAGGGCGGTAAGATATCCGATAGCGACCTGATTGTCCTTCATTTCATAGATGAATCCGCCGCCAGGTGTGTTCATTCCCAGGGGATAGCCCAGAAAATGCAGATCATTCCCGTAGCTCGAAGCAAAATAATTCTCTTCCGGCAGCTCAATGATTTCCTTAATGCCGGTTTCGAAAACGTCCGGCATCGACCCTGAAATTCCAAGTCTGCTGGTGATTTCCTTCATCAGACTGCCGCGCGCCCCTTCTCCAAATACCGTTACCTTGGCCATAATATCAACCCCAGGCTCATAATTGCTTTTGGGCTGGCCATCTTTGCCAATTCCCTTGTCCCCGGTACGGACTCCGATAATGGCTGATTTATTGGCATTGTAAAGCACTTCTTTTCCGGCAAATCCAGGTAAGATATTGACCCCGAGACCTTCTGCAATCTCCGCAAGCCACCGGCAGTACCTGGAAAGGCTGATGATATAATATCCCTGGTTTTCCAGATAACTGGGGACAAACGGAATGCGATATGCCTTTTCTGTTGACAGAAAGTATATTTCATCATCTCTGACTATCTTTTCGATGGGGCAACCACGGGCTGAAAAATCAGGGATGAGTTCCTTGAGTGCAACTGGGTTCAGGATGGCGCCACTCAGGCTGTGAGCGCCGATTTCAGCACCTTTTTCAATAACTGCAACCTCAAGACTTAATCCCTTTTCCCCGGCCAGTTGCATCAGTCGAATCGCTCCGGCAAGGCACGCAGGTCCGGCTCCGACAAAAAGTACATCTACTTCCATCGATTCATGTTCACTGTTCATCTACGATCCTTTCATAAAAGCTTATCGCTTAAGTCCATCGGCTCGGTATAGCTATACTGCGAGCGGCATAATTTTACGTTTTTGATCCCCCACCCCAACCCTCCCCCGCTGGGAGAGGGAGTCTATGAAAAGCGCAGATTATGCCAGTTCGCAGTATAGTCAGTTACTTTTTAGCTTTTTGACTTCTTCCGTGATCATGGGTACGATCTCGAAGAGATTTCCGACAATACCATAGTCGGCCTTGGAAAAGATCGGGGCTTCCGGATCCTTGTTGATGACCACAATGACCTTCGATGTCTGCATTCCTGCAAAGTGCTGAATTGCGCCGGATATGCCGCAAGCTATATAGACATTGGGCGAGACGACTTTTCCGGTCTGACCCACCTGGTCCGATACTGGCCGCCATCCTTCATCCACAGCAGACCTGGATGCGCCAACTGCGCCCCCCATTTCAGATGCCAGCGTTTCCAAAACCGAAAAATCATTTCCGCCCATTCCCCTGCCACCGGAAACCACAATATCGGCTTCGGTCAATTCGACCCTGCCTGCAGCCTCCATCTGCCTTCCAAGGCAGGATGTACGGGATTTTTCCAGAACGACCGGCCAGGATTCAATTTGCCCGGCACCGGATGCAGTTGCCGATGCAAAGGCATTAGGTCGAAGTGTGATGATGCCGGGACTGCTTTCTATCATGACATCCGCCAGGACCTTGCCGCCGTACATGGGCCGAGTAATCGTCAGCTTCTGGTTTTCAAACCGAAGGGATACGCAATCAGTTGCCAGCGGCGCACCGAGGCGAGCGGAAAGAGCGGCGGCCAAGTCCCTGCCCTGTGTGGTTGCGCCAATCAGAACAAAGGCAGGTGTTTCTTTTCGAATGATTTCCGCCGTCAGATGTGTGTATGTTTCTGTTAGATAATATTTCAGGTCTGATTGATCGGCGGTCAGGATTTTGTCTGCGCCATAAGGAGCCAATTGTTTGGCTGCATCCTGAACATTGTCTCCCAATACAACTGCAATCAGTTTTCCCCCCAGAGTATCGGCCATTCTTCTGCCTTGACTCAGGGTTTCAAAAGACACTTTCCGGAAAACGCCGTCCGTATATTCCGCGACGGCAAGTATATCTTGCGACATGATTTTCTCCTTGGAATAAGGCAAGAGACGATGCTCTCTTGACTTTTTGTTAGTATTCATGGTTCAGGCTGAAGTATCCTTCAACCATCAGGTTATTGCATTCTATTGTGAACATGGTCTAAGTCTGACTTTTGGCGTAGGAGCGACTCTTTCGTATATTGCATTTACAGGCAGCATTGCCCCGGTTGACTTGATCTCAACGACTTCTTCTGTGCTAAAATACTCCCACAATCTCCAGGTTCCATCGCATTCCTTTGAAAAATATTCAATGTGAACTGCATTCTGATCAATCAATATGTAATCAGTCAGTGTTTCTATGCCCCTATAGTCTGTGAATTTTGTACCGCGATCGAAGTCTCTTGTCGATTCCGACAACACTTCCATTATCACAACCGGGTTTGTGATAGTGTCCGAACGGCCATCGGCGAATTCCAGTTCCACACACACAACAACATCCGGATAAGTATAGTGGGTATCCTTTGCGACCTGCACCCGTAAATCGATCGAGAATGCCTCACAAGGCCCGCCCCTGAATTGTGCGTTCAGCAGACTCGATAGATTTACAGTAATCCTGTTGTGATTGGGAGTTCCACCTGCCATGCCGAAAACATCACCACAGTAATATTCGCTTCTGTGTTCCGCAGTATCCTCTCGTGCAAAGTACTCTTCGATACTGATATGCTTTTCGTTTGCCTTTAACATGTCTTTAATCCTTTACCACAGCAAACTGACAGGATAATCAGCAAATACAGAATCACAACTGATCAGAACTGCATTCTCTGTATTCGCCTGAGCTATAAGTAAACGGTCATGTGTGTCCAGCATAATTTCATGCCAGTTCTGTTCAAAATGTTTCAGGTAAAGGTTCATCAAAATCATCGCTCACCCAGATTGTTCCCCGATGTAATCCTGCTTGACGAGCTGTTGC
>JBAXVB010000370.1:0-4151 GCA_037129415.1 Deltaproteobacteria bacterium | reverse complement strand
GTGAAATCCGAAGCCGCCACATCGCGAACTCCAATGTTTTTAACAGAAATTTAACCAATTCTTAATATCCGCCGAACAATCTACGACTAATATACCTTCCATCCGATAATCTCGGACAAACAAGTTACAGCGGTTCAATTGTTTAGCCGCTTCTCCCTGAAATGACTGAGCGGATTCAGGTACAGCAAGCGCTATCGCTTTTGCCGATACGGAGGGCTTGCTGTTGAGAATTGCAAAACTCGGATGCGCCGCGACAATTGCGGTATAGTAGTCAAATTTAAATACTATCGGAGGAAAGAACATGGGGCATATTCAAGCAGAAAATCTGACATTAGGCTATTGCCGCAAAAAGGTTGTCCAGGGTATTGATCTGAACATCCAGAAAGGAGAATTTCTGAGCATTATCGGGCCGTCTGGTGTCGGAAAGTCAACGCTTCTGATGGGGCTTAACGCGACCACCTCCATCCTTGGCGGACATCTGAATGTCCTGGGCAACAATCTGGGTACAATCCGATACAATGAGTTGAAGGCGCTTCGCGCCAAGATCGGCGTGATCTTCCAGGGGTTCAACCTGGTATCCAGACTCAGTGTCTTTGACAACATCGCCAGCGGCATGCTGCACCGAAAGCCACTATTTTCAGCACTGGTCAAGCGTTACAGCGATAAGGAGTATGAAGAGATCTTCGAGTACATGAAGGTCGTCGGTATTGAACAGGAGGCCCTCAGCCGATGCGACAAGCTTTCGGGTGGTCAGAAACAGCGGGTGGCCATTGCCCGGGCCATCGCTCAGCGCCCCGAGATTATCCTGGCTGATGAGCCGATTTCGTCACTTGATCCGGTCAGTGCCCGCAGCGTATTGGAAACCCTCAAAAACGCCAATGAGAAATACGGCATCACCGTGGTGTCCAACCTTCACCAGCTTGACTATGCACGGGAATTCTGCAGCAGGGTGATCGGCCTGAATGGGGGGCGGATCGTATATGACGGCCCGCCAGATCAGCTCTGTGCTGCAACAGTCTCACAAATCTATCATAAAGATCATCCCGTCAACAATTGTTTTTCTAATCCATTTACTCCGGCTTCGCTCCCGATGCCATTCTGCCCGGTTTGATGTTGAATTTTAGGGATGATTATCGACACTGGTAACAAATAAATTATTAAATTCGTGTTGTATCTATCACTTCAAGCAAAAGGAGAAAAAAATGAAAAAGTTATTTAATGCAGTCGCCACCATTGCTCTAACCCTCTGTATTCCAATGGCCGCCTTGGCCGTACCCGCCGATTGGCCGAAGGAGCTGCACTTCGGCCTGATTCCCACCGAATCGGCGGAAGGTATTACCGATCGTTATGATGGTCTTGCCAAACATATTGAAACCAAACTCGGCATTCCGGTAAAGCTGCAAGTGTCAACTGACTATGCCGGGATGATTACCGCCATGCAGTTCAAGCATGTGGATGTTGCCTATTTTGGCCCGAAATCCTATGTGGAGGCGGCCGCACGGGCCAATGCGGAAGCCACGGTAATGGAGGTACTGGAAGACGGCTCCATGGGTTATCACGGCGTGATTATCACCAAGAAGGATTCCGGTATCAAGAGCATGGAAGAAGCCAAGGGCAAGGTCTGGGCCTTTACTGATCCCAATTCAACGAGCGGCACGCTGGTTCCGACCGTTTATTTTGTCAAAACAATGAAGATTGATCCGGAGAAGTATTTCTCCAAGGTCATTTATTCCGGTAGCCACGAGTCTTCTATTCTGGCGATTAAAGCGGGTAAGATTGACGTCGCCTCCACCAACGATCTGGATATTGAACGCGGTAATGGCAAACAATGGGATACGGATAAAGATTTTAGGGTGCTATGGACTTCCGATTTGATTCCCGGCTCCCCCATGGCCTACCGCAAGGACCTGTCTGAATCCTTGAAAAAAGCGATCAAGGAAGCATTCCTTTCCTACGACGACAAAGAAGGCCTGAAAAAGCTCAAACTCAAGGGATTCGCCGCTACTGACGATAAAACCTACGACCCCATCCGCGATCAGATGGAAGTCAAAAAACAACTGGCTAACAAATAGCGCAACCCCCGCAGTCGGCAATCCAGGGAGTCGGCTGCGGCCCCTTTTATGACTTGCGACCGAAAAAACGCCATAGGAATTCTGAAGTTATGCATCTCGATGAGATAAAGCGCCAGACCAACCCATTCCAACTCTGTAACATCATGGTAATGGTCGCGTGTTTGTTCGTCCTGGCATGGTGCTGGCGCTCAACTGAAATGAGTGTCGGATCGTTATTGGATGGCTGGGGTAATATGATCACCTATATTTCCGGAAACCCGGAGATCAAGGATAGCGGCTTTTTTCCACCCAGCCTGCATGGCCCCAAGCTCTTGAAATACCTTCTTTCCATGCTGGAGACAGTGCAGATGGCGGTTCTGGCGCTGATCCTCTCGGTGACGATCGCCTTTCCGGCCTCATTATTCGCCTCCAGGAACACGCTTAACATTATCATTCCCGGCAATCATGGACCGGCGCTATTCCTGAAAAACGCAATCTACACCGCAGTAAGGTTTTTCGCCAACCTCAGCCGGTCCATCAACGAGATCATCTGGGCGCTGCTCTTTGTCTCCGCCGTGGGTCTGGGTCCCATGCCCGGTATCCTGGCTCTTGGTATTCATACATCCGGAGTGCTGATCAAGCTCTTTTCAGAGGGGATTGAGACGATCCAGCAGGAGCCGATTGATGCCTTGACTGCTACTGGCGCCGGGTTTCTCAAGGTGATCTGCTACGCCGTTATTCCCCAGATCACCCCGTTTTTTGTTTCCATGACCCTTTATCGTCTGGAGTCGGATGTCCGCTCCGCTACGATTCTGGGCTTTACAGGCGCCGGCGGTATCGGGTGTTTCCTTTTTGACAAGCTGAGAAGTTACGAAAACCATGATGTCACAACCATCTTGATCATCATTGTGATTACCGTGGCCATTATCGACCAGATCAGCGCAGCCATCCGGACTCGATACACATGATCCATATACAATGATCAATGCCGAATCACCCGTTTGTTCAGGCGATTTTAACGAGAAAAGAAGGGTAATGATGCGACTGGAAAAAGGAAAAAAAGCGATCGTACTGATGCTGGACGGATTCGGAACTGAATATTTCCGGGCTTCCGACATGCCTGTGCTGAAAAAAATGGCGCAAGACGGCTTTTTCCGGGAGGGTAAAGCGGTTTTCCCCACCCTGACCAACGCGAACAACATTTCCATTGTCTGCGGTTCTTTCCCGCAAACGCATGGGGTGACGACGAACTGCTACCTGGACCCGATAACCGGGAAACCCGCGTTTCTCGAAGATCCCGGCTTTCTCAAGAGTCCGACGTTGTTTGAAATGGCTGCAAGGGAGGGAATCCGTTCGGCGCTGGTAACCAGCAAGTCAAAGACCATCCGCATCCTGGGCGGATCGGTGGATGCGGGTCTGTCCGCACAGGATGCCGATATTGAAACGATCCGGGATTTTGGCAGCCCGCCCGATATTTATTCCATTGAGGTGAACGAGTGGATCATGCGCTCCGGCATGAAAATTCTCCGGAGCCGACTGGATATCGATATCCTGTATATCCATACGACCGATTACCCAATGCATATGTGGGCCCCGGATGAAGAACGCTCGCTTGACCACCTGTCAAGGCTGGATCGCCTGATCGGCGAAATGGCGGACAGGTATCCGGATGCCGCTTTTCTGGTGACAGCGGACCATGGCATGAATCCCAAGAAGGAATGCCTGGACCTGGAGAAAATCCTGCAGGCGTCAGGCTTTCCGATCCGGGCGGCGATCTCCCCGGTTGCAGACCGGCTGATAAAGCACCATGGCGGGCATGGCGGCGTTTCCTACATTTACCTCGAAGACCGATCCTGCCAGGATGAGATTCTGGACTTCCTCTCCGGCGTTAAGGGCGTGGATCAGGCCCTTTCTTCCGAGGATGCGGCCTTATGTTACCAGTTGGATCGGGACCGTATCGGCGATATTGTGGTGGGGGCGGACCCGGAAACCGTTTTCGGGTCGCTTGCACAGGAAAGGATGGAATTGCATGACGGCTACCGGAACCACGGTTCCCGCTTTGAGGAATCCATTCCGCTCATCGCCTGGAACGCCCGGCTG